>NZ_JBWQTU010000015.1:0-96031 GCF_056619925.1 Halalkalibacter sp. HAAS-P013 | reverse complement strand
AAGACCCCTTAGAGATGATGAGGTTGATAGGTCTGGTGTGGAAGCGTGGCGACACGTGGAGCTGACAGATACTAATCGGTCGAGGACTTATCCAATACATGAATCTTGATACGTTTCTATAACGCATTATCTAGTTTTGAGAGAACCATCTCAAATGTGAACTAAGATACTCTGATAGAGAATCCGATGTTCAAGCCATTTTCTAGAAAATGGCCTATATATTAGTCTGGTGGCGATAGCGAAGAGGTCACACCCGTTCCCATGCCGAACACGGTCGTTAAGCTCTTTTGCGCCAATGGTAGTTGGGGGCTTCCCCCTGTGAGAGTAGGACGTTGCCAGGCAGATAAAAGACAATCCAATGGATTGTCTTTTTTAGTATGCATAAACAGAATGCTCAAGGCGCTGAAGAGCTTTTGGTCCGAAGGAGCAACATCTTCCTCGAATAGGCCGATGGTTACAACATGAGTAAGCTTCTCGAAATACTCCATGTCCCCCTGTGAGACGAACCCTTTCTCTTCGTAATACAACGTGAATTACTTCTAAGAATAACTCCATGAATAATCAACCCCGTAGAAGAGAAAGGGTGAGCCAGGACGTTGCCAGGCGGGAACGCACCGCATAGAAATAGGAGAGATGAAGGGATGAAGCCGCCTGTCGGTAGAGCGTCTGAAGGAACACCATCTTCCTGGAGTAGGTCGATGGTTACAACGTGAATAAACTTCTTGAGCTACTCCATGTCCCCCTGTGAGACGAGCCGTTTCTCTTCGTAAGACAACATGGGGAACTTCTATGAGAAACTCCATGCCCATCAACCCCGTAGAAGAGAAAGGGTGAGCCAGGACGTTGCCAGGCAGGGCACGCTCCGCATAGAAATTGGAGTGGTGATCTAAGCTGCATGTTAGTAGAACGCCCGGAGGAGCAACATCTTCTTCAAGTAGGCCGATGGTTACTTCATGTCCTTGTGAGATGAATCCTTTCTCATCGTAACGCAACGTGAGGTACTTCTATAAACAACAACATGATTATGCCTCACAGAAAAACATCATGTCTTCCTAGTAGAAGAAAAGGAGTGAATGCGAGCTGTTTCTCTTCGTAACAGAACATGAGACGCTTCGAAGTTCTTCATCCCCGTAAAGGAGAAATAGCGAGCCAGGACGTTACCAGGCGATTAAACACAATCAGTCGGGTTGTGTTATCTTATGTGCATAAATTTATACTTTAAGGCACTGAAGTTCTTTTGGTTTGAACCGTTTCAGTCTTGCTCTTTGTAATATGAATTTAGATATATATTGATTTACAATCGTTTATAGAAATGTAGACTAGAGAAGAAGTAAATGTAGTTATTGAGGATTTTACTATATAAAGTAACTTTAGAGGGAAATAATGAAAGAACTACTATACTGAGAAAGTAGAAAAGGTCTGCATCGATTGTAAACGGAAATTTCGTATCTCATAATGAGGTTAAGGAGAAAATGGGGAAATGTTAAAAAGAAAAGCACTTCCAATTGTTAGACGGTTTTAACAATAAGAAGTGTTATACAGTCTCTTAAGTAAAGAACAACTTAAACGAAATATATTGGTATTTATGTTAAAATTATTATAAACCAATTTAGAGGATTGAGGTGAAAAAACGTGATTTACCCTCAATGGAACGAAACAGGAATATCCAAACGTTTTATAGATGAATTACATAGTTTTTGCTTGAAAAATAATTACGTAGATAAAATTTTATTGTTTGGTTCAAGAGCAAGAGGTGATTACCATAGCTCCTCTGACATTGATTTAGCTATTATTACAAAAGAAATTTCTCATACTCAGCAAAATTTAATAGAACAAGCTATTTATGAAATGCCCACTCCATTAAAAATTGATATTGTTTTTATGGATCGTCTAACTAAGGAAAAATTAATTTCCAATATTAGGAAAGAAGGTGTGGTTATATATGAACAAGGAAAGGCTCAACGAAAAGCTTAGTGATTACAAACGTGCGAGTACTAGACTTCATGAAGCTACAAAAATACAAATAGAATCTGATATTATATTCGATGGTGTGATCCAGCGATTTGAGTTTACGTTTGAATTAAGCTGGAAGTTAATGAAAATGTTCTTAGAATATACAGGAATGACTGAAATTAAAAGTCCTAGGGCAACGATAAGAGAAGCATTTAAATACGGCTTGGTTGAAGACGGGGAACAATGGATAGATATGATGGTAGATCGTAATAAAACCTCTCACCTTTATGATGAGGAAGAAGCCAAACTAATCTATAAGAAAATTATAAGTCATTATAGCCCGTTGTTATCCAGCTTGTACGATAAATTGGAGGAAGAGATCCAAGAGCTAAATTAGTTAGGGATTCATTCAAAGATGAAAAAGTAATCGAGAGTTGAAATAGCGAGGCAGGACGTGTAAGGTAGGTGCCGCATAAAAATTAGAAGGTGGTTTCACTACATATGGAAGGAAGGGCTGAAGAACAAACATCATCTTCAAATAGCTGATCGGGAAGTTGGAGGATTTGGATTTCAGCACTTCTAGTGAAATCTCAAGAATAAAAATCACCCAGTGAAATCAACCAATAGCTTTCATTGGTTGTACAAGTAAATCCCCTACCTAAATTTAGGTTGGGGATTTATCCTCTTCTAATAAGCATATTGATTATTTTGGTTTTGAGTTTCAAATCCCATTTGTCTTAAAAGCTGTTGAGCAGTGGACATACTTTGTTCAGTTTGTTGTTGCCAACTAATACTATTTTGAATAAAAGGTTTAAATTCATTAGGAGCGTTGTCTCTCATTACTTGTAACCATCTCATTACTTCTTGATCTTCTCTAAGCGCACTTGTTACACATGAAATCAACGTAGCAATTATTGAATCATGATACTCACCATTTTGTAATCGTTGGGCAGAACCTACCGCTGTTACTCGATGGTAAGAGGCAGGGACAAGATGCTCATGCATTTCGGGATTTCCTTTTAGATTTTGAGTAGTTGGAATGTGAAATAATTGTGTAGTCATGGAACAAACCATTTTTTCTGCAGATAAACTTTGGTCTAACACTTCTATAACAGAAGCCCAATCTTGACGATAAGGATAATAATACATACATTCACCCACTTATTAAGAAATTAAGATATTATATGTTATTTAGTGATAGTTGCTGCAATTTTTTTGCATACTAAAGATAAACAGTGGTTTCTATTTAATAGAAATGATAAGGGGTGATTTCAATTACTACTTCGGGTAAGCCAGTTATCATGGTTATGCTTGATACATTGATGGATAAACCATTACAGATGGCACTAAAAGAGGAAACTCTACCTGCTTTTACATACTTCATGGAACATGGGAAATATTATTCAAGCGTCGTTGCCCCTTTCCCTACAATGTCAGTAAATGTGGAAAGTACATTGCTAACAGGACAGTATTCGGATCAACATCGAATCCCAGCTCTTACATGGTACAGCAAAAAGGAAAATAGAATTATTAATTATGGAACGCACTTTTTCGATCAAATAAAACTTGGACTTAGTAAATGCTTGAGGGATACTCTTTACCGATTAAATAATGAACATTTAAATACAAAAGTAAAAACCATTCACGAGGAACTATACGAACAAGGGAAAAAATCTGCTTCTATTAACCCGCTTGTAAATAGAGGAAACGTTCCTCACCAGCTAACAATTCCTGGATTGATTCGTTATTTTGTTCCGATCAAGAAGCGAATTGATACAAGATCTGCGACAAAATATACCTATGGATGTTTATCTAGGCTGAATCCTAATGGGAAATACAGCGGTATTTGGCACAAGTATGGCTTTAATAATAAATTCGCGGCTCAAGAATTTACCCATTTAGTCAGTAATCAAGATATTCCTGATTTTTCCCTTATCTATCTCCCTGATCATGATAAGAACGTTCATAAACATGGCCCTATGGATACGAAGGGGATTAAGGAAATGGATAAAAACTTGCAGACAATCTTAGACTCGTTTCCGACATGGGAAGAGGCTCTTGATCAACACATTTGGATTTTAATTGGGGATAATGGTCAATCCGGCATAAAAGATGATCGAAAACAAGCTTTTGTTGACCTAAGAGAATTATTACAGCCATTAAAGGTTACAAAATTGAGTAGAGGCGTGCGAAAAGAAGATCAAGTAGTTTTAGCAAACAATTTGAGGTCATGTTTTATCTATTCATTAGATACAGACAAGGTACCACTAACAGAGATTGTTGAGAAATTGAAAAGAGACGAACGCCTCGATCTAATATCTTGGAAAGTAGATGAATGGATTCATGTCATTTCAGGTGACAAAAGAGAAAGTTTCCAATTTAAAGAGGGCGGAAACGTAAAAGATGAATTCGATCAGTTCTGGGAGGTTAGAGGGGATTACTCGATTCTTGACTTAACTCTAACAGAAAATCGTATTACTTTCGGTGATTTTCCTGATGCTCTGAAAAGAATTCATAGTACTTTACATTCTCATGAAGGAGACTTTGTAGTTATATCTGCCAAGCCTGGGCATGAGTTAAGAGGAGAAGTTACACCTTCTCATGCTGGGGGCGCTAGTCATGGAGGGTTTCATAAAAACGATTCATTAGTTCCAATGCTAGTTACTGGGACAGAAACGAAACCTAATTATTTTCGCATGGTCGATTTGAAAGAATGGATTTTAAAGCTAACAAAGTAATATGTGTCATAAGTTTGATCTTGCGGCCATTAGGTAAAAAGGTCTTCTTCATTTAATATGTGGACTTCTGAAAGGGGGAATAGCTCTTTTAAGGAGTCTTTTTAACTAAGTCGAGGGAAGATAGAAGTTTCAGAAAATATATTGCTTTTCATTATTTTATTGTGATATATTATTCTTCGTGTCTTTCAAAAAAGATTCGTGCAGTCTAAGTTTTTTGATAAAAGCCAAAATTTCATAAAATGGTTTTTTCGGTAACAGCTGTGGTCAAAGCGGCGAAATAGTAGGAGGAAGAGAACGTGTCGTCAAGAGTTTCATTCACAACTTTTATTGCAGTAGGATTTATGTTGTTTGCTTTATTTTTTGGAGCTGGGAATTTAATTTTTCCAGCGATGCTTGGTCAAATGGCTGGAGAGAATATCCTTGCAGCTAATGTCGGTTTTATTGTAACTGGGGTTGGGTTGCCGATTTTGGCAATTATGGCTATGGCATTCTCAGGAAAAAGTGATTTGCAATCATTAGCCAGTCGTGTACACCCGGTGTACGCCATCGTTTTTACGGTTGCTTTGTATTTAGCGATCGGGCCACTTTTTGCGATACCGAGAACGAATACGGTTTCATTTGAAATGGGGATCAGGCCATTTTTAAGTAATCCTGACAGCTTTTTGCCATTGTTTCTGTTTACGATTGTATTCTTTGGGGTTTCGTTATTTTTCTCTTTGCAATCTAGTAAGCTAGTTTATATTATTGGGAAATTTCTAACACCAGTATTATTGATTTTCATTGGGATCCTGATCGTAGCTTCCTTTGTCAATCCAATCGGACCGGTTCAAGCACCTGTTGATTCATTTATGGCCAATAGCTTTTTCAAAGGGTTCCAAGAGGGCTACTTAACGATGGATGTATTAGGTGCTTTTGTCTTTGGGATTGTGATTGTAAACATCATGAAGGACAGAGGGATTACGACGAAAAAGGACCTTATGGTTTCTACTTTGAAAGTCGCTGTTATTGCTGGGGCGTTACTTGCAGTGATTTATTCTTCTCTTACATTTATAGGGGCAAGTAGTGTGAGCGAACTAGGTCATCTTGAGAATGGAGGCGCGATTTTAGCTAGTGTTTCCCATTATTATTTTGGACCGTTTGGTAAGGTCGTATTAGGCTTTATTGTGATTGCTGCTTGTTTAACAACAAGTATCGGATTAATCACAGCTTGTGCTTCGTATTTTACTAAGATTGTACCTGCGATGTCTTATAAAAAATGGGCGGTTGTGTTTACTGTATTTAGTGCGGTGATTTCAAATATTGGCTTGTCAACACTAATCAGTGTTTCTGTGCCTGTGTTATACATGCTGTATCCATTAGCGATGTGTTTATTAGTACTTACATTTTTGCATCCTCTTTTCAAAGGGAAGACGAAAGTTTATCAGATAAGTATTTTGTTCACATTTATTGTTAGTTTATTTGAAGGGTTGAAGGCAGCGGGTCTTCAAATTGAGTTCGTTGATCATCTGTTTACCACGTTCCTTCCTTTGTACACAGTTGGATTAGGATGGGTTGTTCCAGCTATTGTTGGTGGTGTGATCGGATTATTTTTTAGTTCTGCTAAAAATGATGACAATAAGGATGACTATGTAACTGCAGAGAAAATGGTCAGTTGAATGGGAGCTATCTAATGCCTGAATGGGTGTTAGGTAGCTTTTCTTGTAGGGATGGTTATTAAGGATTTCAGTATGAAGTATTGAAGTTAAAAGTGATTTTTATAAAAAAATTTTGGAACTTATAGTAAACTAAAGTCAAAACTTCTAGATTAATAGGAAGGAGCAAAGCATGAAAACTCTATTTTATAACGGCCTCATTTATACTTCTAATCCCGAACAATTATACGCTGAAGCTATGGTTGTCGAAGATGGGATGATTACATACATTGGCGACTTTCGTAATGAGATTGGGGTGGAGCCATATGAAAAACAGATTGATTTGAAAGGGCAGAGGGTGTTACCAGGTATGGTTGATGCACATATGCACCCTCTCATGTTAGCCGAAGTGGATGAGCAAATCTATTGTGGCCCCCCTAATGTTTATTCCATTCAAGATATTAAAAGAAAAGTCCAAGAACAATTTACGAATCTAGCAAAAGAAGATCGCACCAATTGGATAAGTGGCTGGGGGTATGACGAAGCTAAACTAGAGGAGAAAAGGACGCCGACCAGATGGGACCTGGATGATGTTTCTTCAGATATCCCGATTATTCTGACAAGAACTTGTACGCATATTATAGTGGCTAATAGCATGGCGATGAAGTTAGCGGGAGTGAACTCAGATACCGTTTCGCCATATGGAGGTGAAATTGAGAAGCGAGAGGACGGAGAGTTAACGGGAGTTTTTAAGGAGACAGCTAGAGACCTCATTTTTCAAGTGATGCCAAGGAGATCGGAGCACGAAAAAGCAGCCTTGCTAGCAAAGTTAAGTCATAAATTACTGTCACAAGGAATTACTGCAACAACCGAGTTAATGGCAGATCCAACGATAGATTACAATCTTTTTAAAAAGGCGTTCGATCTAGGGTATAAACAAAAGACCATGCTTTACTATTTGTGGGATCGGCTTAAAGAATTCCCGGAAAAAATTAGCGAAAGTGCTGAAGAACCTTACCCTTGTTTACAGGTAGGGGGAATAAAACTTTTTGGAGATGGGAGTGTTTCAGGAAAAACGGCATGGATGGCTTCTCCCTATTTAAATGAAGATAGTAATTATGGATTGTCTACAACTTCTGTTAGAGAATTGCTTGATGCGGCCAGATCAGCAAAGAAATATCGTGTCCAATTAGTCATTCACGCAATGGGGGAACGGGCAATTGAACAAATAGTAGATACCTTTTGGAATGTGGACCCTTGGATAAAGGATGCCCCTTCCATTCGCATTGAGCACGTGGCTTTTCCAACAAGGGAGATGTTACTTCGAGCTATTAAAGCTGGAATCGGGTTTGTGACACAACCGCTATTTGTATTTGCAGAATATGATAGCTATATTGCTAATCTAGGGAAGGATAGAACAGATCGTTCTTATCCGTTTAAAACAATGTTGGAACTAGGAGCGGTGATGAGTTTTTCTTCAGATGCACCTGCAACGTCATGGCAGGATACTTCAAATCCATTTCTGGGAATAAAAGCAGCTGTTACAAGAACAGCCTATACTGGTGACAAGTTTAACGTAAATGAGTGCCTTTCAATTGAAGAATGCATTGATTTATATACAAGAAAAGCACAAGTTATTACCCGTATTCCGAAAATAGGGCAATTAAAGAAAGGGTATGATGCAGACTTTATTATATTGGATAAGGATATTTTACATGAACGATACGAGGATATTGATAAAATAAACGTAGTCGAAACGTACATACGAGGGGAGAAGGTATACGGACAGGTTTGAACTGAACCCAATAAGTGAGACATAAATTATCAAGCAACTCTCCTGGGTTATAAGCAATAATTTCTCCGTTACAAGGTCGAGTATCTATTCGTGGTATTATGAATTCATATGGTTTAGCATGGGGCCCCTAATATTAAAGAAAAAGAAAAGAAGGTGGATGAATGGATTATACAGATATTCAGCTCCTTACGATCCTACAAAGGGATGGCAGAAAAAGCTTTAGTGACTTATCAAAGGAGCTGTCACTTAGTCGGCCAAGTGTGACGGAACGTTATAATCGATTGATCGAGCGTGGAGTCATAGATAAAATAAGTGCAAAGGTTAACCACTCTGCGATAGGCCGAGATGTTATTTTATTCATCCAAGTAAGTGAGATCAATCTCTCTTTTGAAAAGTTTGAAAACCTAGTCATTGAACATCCTGATATTATCGAGTGCCATTGTTTAACGGGGCAAGTAAACTATTTATTAAAAGCCGCTGTAAGTGATATGGCTCATTTAAGTAGCTTAATTGAGGAGTTTACTGGTTATGGAAAGATCAATTCATCGATTGTCATAAGGTCACCTATTAAAGATAAGATCGTAAAACCTATTTTTAAAGGTTAAAAAGAACTGGTTATGTGGAATGGTGCCACATAGCCAGTTCTTTTTGCAATGAAACTCCTTTTTACATTGTGAAGGAAAAAGGAAAGAACTTCATAAAAAGTGTAAAGATAAACCAATGAAAGGGTTCGCTTTGTTATATAAAAGAAAACCGATTTTTTTTACACTATTTCTAAAGAAGTAGATGGATTGAAAAGGAGGAAGTTATGAAGCATTTTATCTTTTTACTATTCGGTTGCTTGTTAACAGCCATTGGTGTCACGATTTTGGGACAATCGCAAATCGTTACAGGTGGAACAGCAGGATTAGCTTTAAGCTCTTCCTATATATTTGGGTTGCCATTTTATTTGTTGTTCTTTCTCATTAACATTCCTTTTTATGTTTTTTCTGTAATAACGATGGGGTGGAACTTTACGTTATCCACCATTTTATCAGTATCGATGCTATCAACGATGACGTACTTTAGTTATTTATTACCAGAGATGACACTTACACCTTTCTTTGGAGGGGTGCTAGGAAGTGTTTTGATTGGGTTCGGTTTGTCGACGTTGTTTTTAAACGGCTCTTCATTGGGCGGAGCGAATATCCTTGCATTATACTTGCAGAAAAAATTAGACTGGGACCCAGGGAAAGTGAATTTCGTATTTGACTTTGTTGTTGTGTTATCGGGTTTCTATTATTTAGGATTACTGAACGGAATGTATTCGATTATGAGCATTGCCGTTTACTCGATCATTATTAGTTACTTTAAAAATCAAATTAAAGAAAAAAATCACCAAAAGGGGAAACCGCTAGTGTTAAAAACTAGCTAACGAAAGGGAAGAAAAAGAAGCAGGGGGACTCCTGCTTCTTTTTGCTATATACAAAAAAACTGCTAAGACTCAACAGATGTGTATAATCCTCGAGCATACAAAATTGTCATGTGCAAAATGTAGTTCATCAATATATTCGAGTGCTTTCATAAAAGAGAACAATTAAAAATAAACGTTCGTGTTTGCTCAATATGTGATTTGAAAGCCAAAAAACTTAGTTCATTCAATGTACGAACAAAGTCATTGTTGTTATAATAGAAAGACTATAACAATTGGAGGGGGCTAGGTGTATTTAAAGGGAGCGAACAGAAGAAGTTTTGATCAGGTTTGTGATTTTGCAGTATTAATTGTAAATATGAAAGCATTTTAACAAGAAAAAGAAAGCCAACTTGTTTTAACTGATAGGAGGAATCAGGAAAATGATCACCTTTTATTGAAAGCGCTCTATCTGCAAAGGCTATTTCCCTAGCGACACAAAAAGTGTGAATGCTTAACCGTTTTTAGCGCAATTTTTTCAATACGTAGAGAAAGCAGTTCTTAAAACAATCTTACATAGCAGATTGCAAGTACTTGAGAAAGGATTGAGGGAAAATGAGCAAAGAATTATCGAAAGCAAAAATGGTAATTGATAAAGATTTTGTAATTTCCAAAATTGATAAGCGCATCTACGGTTCATTTATTGAACATCTCGGGCGTGCTGTTTATGGTGGAATTTATGAACCAGGACATCCAAGTGCTGATGAACAAGGATTTAGACAAGATGTCATTGATTTAGTGAAAGAATTACAAGTACCTATTATTAGATATCCTGGTGGAAACATGGTGTCTGCTTATAATTGGGAAGATGGTATTGGCCCAAAAGAGGATCGTCCACATAGACTAGAATTGGCTTGGCGTGTTATTGAAACGAACCAAGTTGGTACCAATGAATTTATAGATTGGACAAAGAAAGCAAATGCGGAAGTAATGATGGCAGTTAACCTAGGAACTAGAGGCATAGATGCTGCTAGGAATCTAGTGGAATATACGAATCATCCTGGTGGTACAGCATGGAGTGAATTACGAAAACAACATGGATATGAGGAACCCCATAATATAAAAACATGGTGTCTTGGAAATGAAATGGATGGGTCATGGCAAATTGGGCAAAAGACGGCCGTTGAATATGGTCGCCTAGCGGCAGAAACAGCAAAAGCAATGCGTTTAGTAGACCCTACAATAGAATTGGTAAGTTGTGGAAGTTCAGGCTCGGGGATGCCTACCTTTCCAGAGTGGGAGGCAATAACATTAGATCATACCTATGAATATACCGATTATATATCTTTGCATAAATATTATGGTAATCGAAATAATGATACAGCCAATTTTCTAGCTAACTCAATGGAAATGGAAAGTTTTATTCAAACGGTTATTTCGACTTGTGATTATATAAAAGCAAAAAAGCGGAGTAAGAAAACCATTAATTTAAGTTTTGATGAGTGGAATGTCTGGTTTCATTCCAACGACCAAGATAAAAAAATAGAACCGTGGTCAATCGCACCGCCTCAATTAGAAGACGTATATACATTTGAGGATGCTCTTCTCGTGGGGAGTATGTTAAATACAATGATCCGCCATTCAGATCGAATAAAAATTGCAGCGATGGCGCAATTAGTCAATGTCATTGCTCCGATCATGACAGAGAATGGTGGAGGAGTATGGAAGCAAACCATATTCTATCCTTATTATTACACTTCTGTTTATGGTAGAGGAGTGGCACTTAAGCCATTAATTAACTCACCTAAATATGACAGCATTGACTT
The DNA here is from genome assembly GCF_056619925.1 of Halalkalibacter sp. HAAS-P013. Classification (NCBI taxonomy): domain Bacteria; kingdom Bacillati; phylum Bacillota; class Bacilli; order Caryophanales; family Bacillaceae; genus Halalkalibacter; species Halalkalibacter sp. HAAS-P013. The sequence goes on along the minus strand of NZ_JBWQTU010000015.1, from coordinate 84,698 downwards.
TACTGATGTCCCTTTTTTAGATTCATCTGTCGTATATAATGAAGAAAAAGATGAAGTTGTTATTTTTGCGACAAACCGTCATATGGAAAATTCATTACAAGTGGATATAGATGCTCGTTCATTTGAAGGGTATGAAGTAGAAGAACATGTAGTATTACAAAATGATGATCCAAAGGCAACCAATACATTAGGGAAGGAACAAGTAAAACCACATAATAAGGGAGAATCATATATGGAAAGTGGTAAGGTAGTTGGTATTTTGCCGAAATTATCGTGGAATATGATTCGATTAACAAATACCAAATACAAATGATTTAAGCCGTCTAATAATACACTTCGCTTTCCGCGGGTGAATAGTGAGCCTAACACCATTTGGCGTACAAATAGAATACTCGAATTAGTAAAGTGCGTTGTGCCAACGCTTATAATGTCGTTTCGACAGAAAGATAAGGAGTTTGGACAGTATATTCACTAGTTCCGACAGTAAAACTTCCACTTCCGACAGTAAAATAGTCAAGTTGGACAGAAAGGCAGTATGTTCTTAATTTGTTTCAAAAGAATACTGATCAAATTCCCTTTAAATTAAGAGTATATACAATAAATTGTACTTAAAAAGTGGAAATACCTCTACCCATTATTTGATTTTTGAGAGAATCATCTTAACACGTGAAATAAGATCTTTTTTTAAGGATCCGAGAGTCAATATGATTAGATGACGATAGCGACAAGGTCAACCTGTTGTTACTATTAATCAGTAAAAAGAAAAACCGCCGTCACTAACTGACGGCGGTTTTTCCTTACCCTTTAATTGTTCGTTAGTTCAGCTTTCTTAAGCTTTAGATCAAAACGATCTGCGTTCATGACCTTCACCCAAGCAGCGATAAAGTCATTTACAAACTTCCCTTTGTTATCGTCTTGAGCATACACTTCGGCAATCGCACGAAGCACGGAGTTCGATCCGAATACAAGGTCCACTCTCGTTGCTGTACGTACGACTTCACCTGACTTACGGTCGCGACCTTCAAATACGTCGCCGTCCACAGGCTTCCATTCTACACCCATGTCAAGCAAGTTAACAAAGAAGTCGTTAGAGAGTGTGCCTACACGATCCGTGAATACGCCGTGCTCAGTACCAGCGTGGTTTGTACCTAGAACACGCATACCACCAATAAGTGCAGTCATTTCTGGTGCAGTAAGGCCAAGCAGTTGAGCTTTGTCTACTAGCAACTCTTCTGAACTCACACTATATTTCTTCTTCTGATAGTTTCGGAAGCCATCAGCGACCGGTTCTAACACTTCAAAGCCTTCTACGTCTGTTTGCTCCTCTGTAGCATCGCCACGACCAGGAGCAAAAGGAACCGTAACATCAAAGCCTGCATCTTGTGCAGCTCTTTCAACTGCCGCACTCCCGCCTAGTACAATCAAATCAGCAATGCTTACTTTTTTATCTAATTGACTTTGAATGTCTTCAAATACAGCTAGGGCTTTTTCAAGTTGTTCCGGCTGATTCACGTCCCAATTTTTCTGTGGAGCAAGACGGATGCGGGCACCATTTGCACCACCGCGATTATCTGAGCCGCGGAACGTACTTGCTGAAGCCCAAGCCGTTGTGACTAGCTCGCTTACTGTAAGTCCTGAATTTAGGATTTTTTCTTTCAGTTCAGCTACTTCTGCATCAGTTAATTCATACTCAACAGTTGGGACAGGATCTTGCCAGATAAGATCTTCTTCAGGGACCTCTGGACCTAGATATCTTGCTTTAGGACCCATATCACGGTGAAGTAGTTTGAACCATGCACGAGCAAAGGCATCGGCAAACTCTTCCGAATTTTCATGGAAACGACGCGCAATTTTTTCGTATGCTGGGTCATGACGCAATGCTAAATCAGTGGTGAACATAACCGTTGGAACTTTCTTTGATGGATCTGCAGCATCTGGTGCAAGATCTTTTTCATCAGGGTCTACAGCCATCCACTGATATGCGCCTGCAGGACTCTTAGTCAGCCACCATTCATATCCAAATAATAAATCAAAGTAACCATTATCCCACTTTGTTGGGTTAGCCGTCCAAGCACCTTCAAGTCCACTCGTGATGGTGTCAGCGCCTTTGCCGCTACCGTGAGTGCTTAGCCAGCCTAAGCCTTGTGCTTCAATAGGAGCAGCTTCTGGTTCTGGTCCAACATGTGAAGCATCGCCTGCTCCGTGTGCCTTACCAAACGTGTGTCCACCGGCAATTAGCGCAACGGTTTCTTCATCGTTCATTCCCATACGTCCAAAGGTTTCGCGAATGTCGTGAGCACTTTTAATTGGATCTGGTTTTCCGTTTGGACCTTCTGGGTTCACATAGATCAGACCCATTTGAACGGCAGCAAGAGGATTCTCAAGCTCGCGGTCGCCTGTGTAACGGTTATCACCTAACATTTCAGTTTCGGAACCCCAGTAGATATCTTCTTCAGGATGCCAAATGTCAGCACGTCCACCTCCAAAACCAAATGTCTTACCACCCATGGATTCAATCGCGACATTACCTGTTAGAAGGAGCAAATCGGCCCAAGAGATTTTGTTACCGTACTTTTGTTTAATCGGCCATAATAGACGACGAGCTTTATCAAGATTACCGTTGTCCTCCCAGCTGTTAAGAGGTGCGAAACGTTGGTTACCAGTTCCGCCGCCACCACGGCCGTCACCAGTACGGTATGTACCTGCTGCGTGCCAAGACATACGAATAAAGAATGGACCATAATGACCATAGTCAGCAGGCCACCAATCTTGGCTGTCTGTCATTAAGTCATGAAGATCTTTTTTAAGAGCATCGTAATTTAACTTTTGGAATTCTTCTGTATAATCAAAGTCTTCACGCATAGGGTTCGTTTTTCTGTCATGCTGATGCAAAATATTTAAGTTTAATTGATTTGGCCACCAGTCTTTATTTGTTGTAACAGTAGAGCTGTTACTAGTAGCGCTGCCGTGCGAAAACGGGCATTTTCCAGTGGTAGTATTGTTTTTAGTGTCCATATGTTTACTCCTCCTTTTTTAACTACATATAGTAGTAGATAATTATGCAACTAGTCGTAAGAAATACATACTAATTTACAATAATTATTCTTATGTAATCATTATAATAAAATATCAGCTAAAGTAAAGAAGAATGACTTATGTTCAAAAAAATATCATTTCGAATGCCTTTGTTAACACCTTCATAGTAGAAACTATAGGTGGAATGATAGCTTACTATGTTTAGAGGGGAAGTTTATAAAAGGGTTTTCTTTTGTTCAATGAGCGAACCGTGGATGAGAATTTTGTAAGGAAACACTTTCCAATTACGGGGGTTCATAGAAATAAAGGTTCACAAGTTCTCTCACTTACATATCTCATTTTAAGCTTTTCTATATGTATATACAAAACCCTTTATTTAATTCATCACTTTGTCCTTGAATGTGAAAGGGAATGAAGAAGTAAAGATAGTATAGTTTATATCATGATACACTTATTTTTTAGTAGCAATGAATGAGTAGGTGATCCCTTAATTGATTTACAAGACTGAGAGGAGGCTGTCCCATTCACAACAAGATTGCACTTGATTGTACGTACTAGTTGTAGTACTATGAAGGTTGAAATCATATATATATATACGTACAAGATTTTTCGGTTCATTTTTAGAAAAGGTTTGCTGATAATCTAAGGCTAGTCAATTTGATTAATGGGAAATAGAGATCGATATAACATCACCTAAGTGGTTTCATTACACAGATTATGTAAGCGGTTACGAATTTAGTATTGGAGGAAAATTATATGAATCTTGATGTGAAAAATGCAATTCAAAGTGGGAAAACAGTACTTGGAATAGAACTTGGATCAACTCGAATTAAAGCCGTTCTTATTGGTGAAGATCATGCACCGATCGCAACTGGTAGCCATGTCTGGGAAAATAGCTATGTGAATCATATTTGGACATATAGTGTGGAGGAAGTTTGGGAGGGGGTACAAGCCAGCTATCAACAGATGGCTAATGATGTGAGACAGCAGTATGGTATCACCTTGCAAACAGTTGGCGCAATTGGTTTTAGTGGAATGATGCATGGGTATATGGCGTTCGACGAAGATGAAGAGCTTTTAGTACCTTTTCGTACGTGGCGTAACAATATTACCGAACGGGCTTCGAAAGAATTGACAGAACTGTTTAACTATCAAATTCCTCAACGATGGAGTATTGCTCACTTGTATCAAGCTATCTTGAATCAGGAAGAACATATTAGTAACATTCATTTCCTAACTACGCTAGCTGGTTATGTTCATTGGAAACTAACAGGACAGAAGGTTTTGGGAGTTGGAGAAGCATCTGGCGTATTTCCGATTGATTTGAACACGAAGAACTATAATCAAACAATGATTCATCAGTTTAATGAATTGGTTGTCCCTAAGAACCTATCTTGGAACTTGGAGGAGATTCTTCCAAATGTTTTGGTAGCGGGTGAAAACGCTGGTGTACTTACAGAAGAAGGTGCAAAACTTCTGGATGTTACCGGAGAGCTGCAGGCGGGTATTCCGCTTTGTCCACCAGAAGGTGATGCAGGAACTGGTATGGTTGCCACAAACAGTGTAGCGAAACGTACTGGTAATGTTTCGGCCGGGACTTCTGCATTTGCAATGGTTGTATTGGAGAAAGATTTGTCCAAAGTCTATCCTGAAATTGATCTTGTGACCACACCAACAGGAAATTTGGTAGCGATGGCCCACTCCAATAACTGTTCTTCAGACTTAAATGCATGGGTAGGATTATTTGAAGAATTTTTAGCTGCAATAGGTATCGAAGGTGACTCGAATAAGTTATATGAAACTTTATTTAAGCAAGCCCTTCAAGGAGATCCAGATGGCGGCGGCCTATTATCTTATGGCTATCTTTCCGGTGAACATATAACCCACTTTGAAGAAGGACGTCCGTTGTTTGTACGTTCTTCAGGTAGTAATTTCAATCTTGCTAATTTCATGCGTGTTCATTTACTTACAGCATTTGGAGCGATGAAAATAGGTATGGATATTTTGCTTAAAGAAGAAAATGTAAAACTGGATGAAGTTTTAGGTCATGGCGGATTATTTAAAACAGAAGGTGTCGGACAAGGTATTTTGGCCGCTGCTTTTAATGTTCCTGTTTCAGTTATGGAAACTGCAGGAGAAGGCGGAGCATGGGGGATTGCTCTGCTTGGATCGTATATGATTAACAAAAAGGAAAAAGAAACTTTGGAAGAGTATTTAAACGAGAACGTATTTGTAGGTCAAGCAGTGAAGACGGTATCTCCAGACCCGAAAGATGTTGAAGGTTATGAGCGATTTATGGAACGTTACAAGGGTGGACTAGCGATCGAAAGGGCGGCGGTAGAAAATCATCAATAAATAGAAGGGATTTATAGCGCGACAGGGGAGAGAGTTATCCCTGTCGTTTTTTGCTATTTTGAATTTGAATGTTTGTTGCCGCTGGACGGTGCAAACACTTACGTTTTCCTCAGGCGACCATGACAAACTATATTCTCTTCTTTAAAAATATTTATTGATTATACGTACAAGTTGCGTTAATATTTAATTACGCAAGGAAAGTTATACGTACGAGTTATTGGTTGGTTGAAAGGAGAGCTGAACAACTAATGTTAGAGAGCTTGAAGAAGCAGGTGTTAGAGGCGAATTTAGCTTTACCTAAATATGGGTTGGTGACTTTTACTTGGGGGAATGTAAGCGGTATCAATAAAGAGGCAGGTTTAGTGGTTATTAAGCCAAGTGGAGTTCCTTATGAGGAGTTGACTATAGGAGATTTGGTTGTACTAGATTTAGAGGGGAATATTGTGGAAGGTGATTTAAAACCGTCATCTGATACACCCACACATCTAGTTCTTTATCGCAACTTTCCTGACATTGGGGGGATTGTTCATACACATTCTCCTTGGGCAACAGGCTGGGCCCAAGCGGGTAAACCTATTCACTCATTAGGAACAACGCAAGCGGATTATTTTTACGGTACCGTACCTTGTACGAGAAGAATGACAGAAGAAGAGATACAAGGTGAGTATGAACTGGAAACTGGGAATGTCATAGTCGAAACATTTGAGGGAATTGACCCTATGCAGATTCCTAGTGTACTAGTACATAGTCATGCTCCATTCAATTGGGGGAAAGATCCATATGAAGCAGTGCATAATGCGGTTGTTTTAGAAGAAGTAGCGAAAATGAATTTTCACACATATCAAATTAACCCGGAAATCCAAACGATGGATCAAGCGTTATTAGATAAACACTATTTAAGAAAACATGGTGGAAATGCATATTATGGGCAGAAGCAATCGGAGAGAATTAAGTAATTAAATATGCATACGTCGATTTCGCACGAAGCCTATCATGTCATGAAACGATTGTACGTGAGTAATGATTCTATTATAAAATTTTAGGGGGAATTCAAATGTTACAAACAAGACCTTATGAATTTTGGTTTGTTACTGGAAGTCAAAACTTATACGGAGAAGAACCATTACGCGAAGTAGCAAACAACTCACAGGAAGTTGTAGAAGGGTTAAATAAAGAAGGAGACCTTCCTTTTAATATAGTATTCAAATCTGTTGTAAAAACTGCAGATGAAATTAAGAAACTAGCAATTGAGGCAAATGCAGATGAAAATTGTGCGGGTTTAATTACTTGGATGCACACTTTCTCTCCGGCAAAAATGTGGATCGCAGGGCTAACTGCTCTACAAAAACCATTGCTTCACCTGCATACCCAATTTAACCGTGATATCCCATGGGATGATATCGACATGGACTTCATGAACTTGAACCAAGCAGCTCATGGTGATAGAGAGTATGGATTTATTGGAACTCGTATGGATGTTTCAAGAAAAGTGATTGTTGGACATTGGCAGAGCAAAGATGTAACAACAAAAGTAGGTAGCTGGATGAATACAGCTGTAGGTGTGACAGAAGGTCCGAATATTCGCGTTGCTCGTTTTGGTGATAACATGAGAAATGTTGCGGTAACTGATGGAGATAAAATTGAAGCACAAATTAAATTTGGATGGACAGTAGATTATTATGGTATTGGTGATCTCGTTGTAGAGATGAACAAAGTAACTGATGATGAGGTAGATTTACTTTATAAAGAGTATAGTGAATTATATGAGCTCCCAGCAGAAGCGAGTGAGCCAGGAGCGGTTAGAGACTCTATCCTTGAGCAGGGACGTATTGAGTTAGGTTTAAAAGCATTCTTGTCTAAAGGAAATTACAATGCTTTTACCACAAACTTTGAAGATTTACATGGGATGAAGCAACTTCCAGGGCTAGCTGCGCAACGTCTAATGGCAGAAGGATATGGATTTGCCGGTGAAGGTGACTGGAGAACAGCTGCATTACTACGCCTAATGAAAATTATTTCAAGTAATAAAGGAACTTCTTTCATGGAAGATTATACGTACCACTTAGAACCTGGTAATGAATTGATTCTCGGTTCACATATGCTTGAAATTTGTCCGACTGTATCTGCTTCTAAACCTAAAATTGTTGTTAACCCTCTAGGCATCGGTGGAAAAGAGGATCCGGCACGTCTAGTATTTGATGGTAGAGGTGGCGATGCAGTGAATGCCTCCCTTGTAGAACTAGGTGGTAGATACCGTCTAGTAATTAATGAAGTAAAAGCTGAACAGCCAACGATTGAGACACCCAATTTACCAGTAGCTAAAGTATTGTGGAAGCCGGAACCATCATTAAGTGAAGCTACAGAAGCTTGGATTTATGCTGGTGGTGCACACCACACGGTATTTTCTTTTGATGTAACAACAGAACAATTATACGATTTTGCTGATATGGCAAAAATAGAAGTGGTTGTCATCGATAAGGATACGAAAGTAAGACAATTTCGCAATGAATTAAAATGGAATGAAGTAATTTGGAGAAGATAGCATCAATGGAGTAGAGGTTTAAGAGAATTAAATCTCTACTTCCTTTGTATTCTTTACCCTAAGTATTAAAGTTTCATTTATAATGAAGAGAGCTGCGTGTTATGGAGGTGGATGAATATCGAAACAAAATACAATATCGTAAAACAAGCGATTATGTCTAAAATACTTGACGGCACATTCCAACCTGATCAAAAGATTTATTCGGAAAGTGAATTGATGAAACAATTTGACGTCAGTCGACATACTGTCCGTGTTGCTATTGGTGAGCTCGTCACTCAAGGCTGGTTATATCGAGAGCAGGGTGCGGGGACGTTTTGTGTAGACCGGTCAGAAGTTGAAGCAAGTACGAATGCAAGTAATCAAAAGAGTATTGCGATTATCACGACGTACATTTCCGATTATATTTTTCCGTCTATCATTAGAGGAGCGGAATCTTATCTAAGTCAGCACGGGTATCATGTTAGTTTATTTAGCACAAATAATAATCATGAAAACGAGCGAAAGGCACTAAAAAAAATTTTAACACAGCGTTTTGATGGTGTTATTATTGAACCAACTAAAAGTGCATTATTTAATCCAAATATTAATTATTATTTAAACTTAGAAAGAAAAAATATCCCATATATTATGATCAATGCTTTTTATGATGAATTAGATCCACTTAGCATTACGATGAATGATGAGAAGGGTGGCTATATTCAAACAGAGCATCTCATTGAATTGGGACATACCAATATTGTTGGATTCTTTAAAACGGATGATATACAAGGTAATAAACGGATGAAGGGATATCTTAAAGCACACCGTGAGCATGGGATCTTCATTGACCCGAGTAATATCGTAACCTACAGTTCCGAAGAGAAAGTAACGAAACCAGTTGAAATTTTGCGGGAGAAGTTATCCGTAGATGAAGACGTACCAACTGCTATTGTTTGTTATAATGATGAACTAGCAATTAGACTGCTTGATGTTATTAGAGAAAAAAATCTTCAAGTTCCTGAAGATATTTCGATTGTAGGATTTGATGATTCCTTTATGGCCAATGCAACGGAAGTTAAATTGACGACAATCCAACATCCTAAAAGTAAGATGGGCGAAAGTGCTGCAAAGATGATACTAGATATAGTCAAAGCAGTAACGAGCTCGAACAAAAAAGCAAGGGACACAGCTGAATCTATCGTCATTGATTCCGAATTAATTATCCGAGATTCTACTAAACAAATAAATAAGTAGACTGTCTCAGAGGGGGCAGTCTACTTATTTTTTAGTTAATGGTGACAGGAGCCAAATGTAGAGCAATAAGAAAACTAACAATTTTATTTAAATGCCTTTTTGGTAGCTGAAAATCATTTGGCAGAGGCATTCTAATAGTTTTTAAAGAGATAACATGTCCTTTTCCTGCGCATGAAAAAGATCAAGAGCCACATGGACTCTTGATCTTTGCTTTTTCCTTTATTCCAATTCCTTTCCATTCGTCGCAATCACATTTTGATACCAATAGAAAGATTTTTTCTTCTTACGCTCAAGGGTGCCACTTCCGTCGTCCTGCTTGTCAACATAAATGAAACCGTAGCGCTTCGACATTTCACCTGTTGACATACTAACAAGATCAATACAACCCCAAGCTGTATAGCCCATTAATTCAACGCCATCCTCAATGGCTTCACCCATCGCTTTAATATGCTCACGTAAGTAGTTGATCCGATAATCATCATTGATGCTACCATCTTCTTCGACAGTGTCGTATGCACCAAGACCGTTTTCTACTACAAAAAGAGGGACGCGGTAACGATCGTATAGTTGATTTAAGCCAATTCGCAGTCCTGTTGGATCGATTTCCCAGCCCCAGTCACTTGCTTTAAGGTGTGGATTTTTCACACCAGCTATGAGGTTTGCTGACGCTTTTTCCTCTTCTGTTAGCTCTTTCTTTTCTGTACGAGACATATAATAGCTGAGAGAAATAAAGTCAACTGGGTACTGCTTAAGTGTTTCTAAATCGCCATCTTCCATTTTGATGTTAATGTCATTTTCTTTAAAGAAACGCTTGGAAAAGGCAGGGTACTCCCCACGAACATGAACATCACCACAAATATAGTTAAAGACTTGCTCTTCTTTCATGGCATGCAGGACATTTTGTGGATTGCAATCATACGCATAAACAGGCATATAAATTAACATACAACCAATTTGCGAACCAGGAATGATGTCGTGACAAGCTTTTACAGTTAGGCTGCTCGCAACAAACTGGTGGTGTAAGCCTTGGAAGCTTTCTTGAAGACGAACATCTTCTGTAGCTGGGGAGAACCCAAGGCTCATAATAGGAAAATGAAGGAAATGGTTCGTTAAAACGTCTGAAAAAGAAAAGCTACCATTGGTATAAGCAAGTAATTGAATCAAATGGACAAAACTTAGATTAAACAGTTAGCCCGCTATGAACATATCATATTCATAGCAGGCTAACTTGGTTTGCATTTAGTCCTTACACAACGGAATCAAGATCGAAATGGTTGATCCCTCGTTAAGTTTGCTTTTTACCTTTATTTCGCCTTGCAAGTGGCCAATGGTCTTATAACAAAACATCGTCCCTAACCCAGTCCCTTGAGCCTTCGTTGTATAAAAAGGGGGACCTAAGCGGGAATCATTTTTGAAGATATGGATAAATCCTTTGACGACCGTTAATGGATTCCGTACTTCATGTGCGACAGATGCCGCTAGTTCGCCTACGAACTTTATTCTTTCCGCTTGCTGAAGTTTCACTTTACTTTGTTCAGACTAACGTAAGGTTTCAATGATGAAAATCATAATTACAGACAGTAACCAAATGAGAGATAATAAAATAGGTCAAAAACATAGGGAGGTTTATAAATTCTAGATTCCGGTAAGAGTAAGATAAACCCGCTAAGACTAGTGATGTATTAATGAGGGTTAAGATGATACTTGTTCTTAGTTTTTCTTTTAAATTTAATATCCTATATTTCTTCAAATACATTGCTATACGCAAATAAAGTGATAAAAAAAACCAAAATCAAACCCTATAATAAGAAGATAAATGAAGATACATGCTGTTACGAGAATGCCAATAGATGATAAGTTTTTCTAGTCAATCGTATTAATTAACAAGTAACTTGTTGCTTTATAAAAATATCTATGCTATATTTAAGAAGTTATTTTTGTTCGGGCTGTTTCAAATTACGAATTAGTATTTAAACTTTTCGCCTTTGATATCATTTGAGCAACAATAGTAATAAATAGTGGCTTCGTCCACACAAGGAGATTATACACATGCAACAAGGTACAGTAAAATGGTTTAACGCAGAAAAAGGTTTCGGTTTCATTGAAGTTGAAGGTGGAGATGATGTATTCGTACATTTCTCAGCTATCCAAGGCGAAGGATTTAAATCATTAGATGAAGGCCAAAACGTTTCGTTCGACGTTGAGCAAGGTCAACGTGGACCTCAAGCTGTCAACGTTAACAAAGCATATTAAGTAAGGAAAAGGACTCTAGTAAGGGTCCTTTTTTTATATCTAAAAATAGGTTTTCTGCTTATTCATTTGCTTGTATATGATGAATTTCTTGAGAGAACCTATATAAAACAATAACCAGAAAAAGAGGTTGCGCATGAATAAATCAAATTTCGATGAATTGAAAATAAGTGATGAGATAAAAAGAGCACTTGAGGTAATGAAATTCAACTCTCCAACAGAGGTCCAAGCGAAAACGATCCCAAGAGCAATCGACCAACAGGACCTTGTTGTAAAATCACAAACGGGGAGTGGAAAGACAGCAGCCTTTGGGATTCCTATTTGCGAAATGATTGAATGGGAAGAGAAAAAGCCGCAAGCATTGATTTTGACTCCAACGCGAGAACTTGCCGCTCAAGTGCGAGAGGATATTACGAATATTGGAAGGTTTAAACGAATTAAAGCGATAGCTTTATACGGGAAAGAGCCTTTCTCGAAACAAAAAGAAGAGTTGAAGCAAAAAACACATGTCGTTGTAGGGACTCCAGGGAGAGTAACGGATCATATTGAAAGAGAAACCTTGATTTTAGATCAGATCAAGTACCTGATTATAGATGAGACAGATGAAATGTTAAATATGGGCTTTATAGATGATGTGGAAAAGATCATTCAACAATTACCTGATAACCGAGTGACAATGGTTTTCTCTGCTACGCTGCCTAAAGATGTGGAAGCTCTCTGTCATAAATATATGAAAGAACCAGTTCATATTGAGATAGAAGCATCTGAAGGAACCGCGAATATGATCGAGCATCGGATCATTGAAGTGAGAGAAGAAGGGAAAGTTGCTCTACTGAAAGATGTAACAATTATTGAAAATCCTGATAGTTGTATCATTTTTTGCAATACCAAAGAACATGTTGATCTAATATTTAAAGAGTTACTGGACTCTGATTATTCTTGTGAAAAGCTCCACGGAGGATTAGAGCAAGAAGATCGTTTTGCCGTGATGAATGGCTTTAGAAATGGCGATTTTCGTTATCTGATTGCAACCGATGTTGCAGCTAGAGGGATTGACGTTGATAATGTGACTCTCATTATTAATTATGATGTTCCAATGGAAAGAGAAAGCTATGTTCATCGAACAGGAAGAACCGGCCGTGCTGGAAATAAAGGCAAAGCGATTACATTTGCAACAGCAAGTGAGGGCAAATATCTGAAAGCTATTGAGAAATACATCGGTTATGAGATCACTCCTTTAGAAATGCCTAGTCAGAGCGAAGTAATTAGCTCAAAAGATGCGTTTGACGAAAAAATGAGTGGACGTCGAATTGTAAAAAATAACAAAACGGCGCGTATCAATAAAGATATTATGAAGCTTCATTTTACTGGAGGTAAAAAGAAAAAGCTTCGACCAGTTGATTTTGTTGGGACCATTGCCAAAATTCCAGGTGTAACTGTAGAGGATATTGGTATTATTACGATTCAGGATACGTTAACGTATGTTGATATTTTAAATGGTAAAGGTTCAATCGTGTTACAAGCGATGGAAAATACGACGATTAAAGGGAAGAAGTTGAAAGTAAGTAAAGCAATTAAATAGGTTGTTGAGTAACGATTCTCGTGGGAGGATCGTTTTTTTTCTTTATTGGAAGCAAGAGAAGTGAGGGGGACTTGCGCTTCCTTTACATGAAAAAGAAGTTTAAGAGATACTAGTATTCTTTCAAACTTGGTATAATTAAACAGATTTCGAGCATTGGGTGTTGAGAAAAATTTATGAACGTGAATTAGAAAGCAAGAGGAGAGGTGTGGTGCCAGTGAGAAAATTTCTCTTATTCCTTAAGTGGTTAAGTAGAGAGAGGGGATTAGTGAAGTGAACTGTCCCGTTGTTCATATCTTTCACTTCCGCTCGTTTCTATTAATACTGCCAGCCCTCAGCATATACGAAAGGAAAAAGATTATGAAGCTAAAGAAGAAAGGTTATTTATTTATCGTTCTAAGTGGGTTATTCCTACTCACGCTTTATTTATTGTTATGGCCTGTACCGATCCATCCTCCTTATTGGGATGCTCCGCAGTCGGAAGGATATACAGGTCCTCATAAAGTGAATAGTAGGTTAGCGGGGATGGAATTTATCGAACTTGATCATTTTAAACAACCAGAGCATATTGTGTATCGAGATAATTGGCTGTATGCCGCGATGGAGGGTGGAGAATTGATTCGCGTTCGCCCTGATGGATCAGAAAGTGAAGTTGTCGTAAATACGGGGGGACGTCCGCTTGGATTTGATTTCGATTCTGAGGGAGCGCTTATCATTGCCGATCCTTTGTATGGAAAACATGGAGGATTGCTTCGAGTGACTAACCTTGATGGGGGAGCAGAGATAGAACTTCTAACAGATTCCGCCGGTGGATATCCGATTCATTTTGCTGACGCTGTTGTAGTGGCAACAAACGGTTTGATTTATTTTTCTGATGCTTCATTATTTGTGAAGGCAAAGGAAATCGGTGATGTTGGGAAAGCTGGTGAACAAGACATATTAGCGAATAGCAGTACGGGAAGGGTATTGGAGTACAATCCTACAACACAACAGACACGTGTATTAATGGATGACTTAAGTTTTGCAAATGGAATTGCTTTAAGCGAAGATGAACAGCATTTAGTAATAAACGAAACAGGCAAATATCGTGTTTGGAAACTAGACGTAACTGCAGAAAACATCAGTGCACTTGAACAGGATAAATCTGCACAAATAGTAGTTGATAATTTACCAGGCTTGCCTGATAACATCAAGCAAGGGAAGGATGGAAGGTACTGGATCGGATTAATTTATCCTCGAAACGACTTTTTGGACTACAGTGCTAACAAACCATGGCTTCGTTCTATCGCTATGCGATTACCATCGTTTCTACTGCCTAAAGGTAACGGATATTCTCATGTTATAGCAATTAATGAGTCAGGAGATATCTTAGCTGATTTACAAGACCCAGATAGCTCATATACAGAAATCACTGGTGCAACTGAAACAGAAGATAAATTGTTCTTTCATCATTTAAATAATACGAACACAATTGGTTGGATTAAAAAGGGGGATATAGGGTTTTAGAAGTGGGAGGGTATGTTTGGGAAATTGAGGACATGAGGATGTTGGATGAATTCCTAACAGCGAAAGGACAACTTGGATTATGGGAGTATGATTTATATACGTAAATCATACTCCCATAATCACTGTTTGCGGTGAGGACTAAAAAAGGTTCAATCAGTATGCAGCAAGGAGGTAAGTGTTAAATAGTAGTTAAATTTCAATTACCGTAATTTAAACGTGCTAAAAAGGAAAAAACAACGGCAGCAATAATATGGCGATTAGAGCGATAATTAGCTGTAAAGGGACACCTACACGGACAAAATCAAGGAATGTGTACTTGCCTGCAGCCATAACCATCGCATTAGGTGGAGTAGCTACAGGTGTAGCAAACGCCATACTAGAAGAAAAGGCAACGGCCATAACCATTGGTAATGGACTCACACCCATTTGTTCGGCGGTTAATATTGCAACGGGAAACAACAAAACCGCTGTAGCTGTATTGCTGATAAATTGACTGAACAATGATGTAAGACCGTATAATCCTGCAAGAACAGCAAATGGCCCAATAGCCCCTAAGCTTTGTATGAGTCCTTCTGACATAAACGTGACACCACCAGTGTTTTCTAATGCCGTAGCCATTGGCAGCATACACGCGATCAGGATGACGGTTTGCCAGTTAATCGCTTGGTACGCTTGGTCCGTCTGTCTTACACATCCGGTCAAAACCATGAGTACAGCAGCGACTACAATCGAGACGACTGCTGGAACCCATTCGAGTACCATGGCAAGGAGCATTCCAAAGAGGATAATCCCGGCAATGACACTTTGTTGTGTCTGATTCGCAAGGTCTGTTTCCTCGGCAGCCGATTTCAATACGACGGTGTCATTCTTTTCAGAGGAAAGAAGGTTAATATCCTTCCACTTTCCGTGGACGAGGATCGAGTCTCCATAAAGTAATGTTTCGTCTGCTGAAGCTCGTTTTGCCTTTTTAAATTGATGCTTCATTGCCAAAACGGTTAATCCGTATTTTTCTCTGAATTTGACTTGCTTGATCGTCTGATTAATTAATCTGGACTGTGGAGTTAAGATAACTTCCGCTAGATGACCTTCCTCGAGTTGATAGGAGGCTCCTTTTTCGATAATTAGACCGGTATCAGCAACGAACTTTGTCAGTGCTTCTTCTTCTCCGTAGATGAGAAAAATATCTTCGACTTCCACTACATAACTCGGTTCCACCGTAATCCGTTGAGGCTGACTACGTCCGCTTAGACGTGAAAGTGCGGTTGTTTCTTCTTTTATCATTTCTAACACCGTAATATGGTATGTACTTGGCAAATGAAGCTGTGCGATCGTACGACCAATGAACTTGCTTTCCTTTGGTACTTTCACTGCGTAAAAATAATCTGAAATTCCGTATTCTTCCACTAGCTCCGCTGCAACAAACTCTATAGTTGTACCTGTGTTATTCTCTGCGGGTTTATCGAGCATCTTTCGACCAACAAACCATAAGAAAAGGATACCTGCTGCTAGCATAATCAGACCGATTGGTGTGAACGAAAAGAAGGAGAGTTCACCATAACCAGCATCATGTAAACTTTGACTGGCAATTAAGTTTGGCGCCGTTCCGATCAGTGTTAGAGCTCCCCCCATACTGCTCGCGAAGGCTAAAGGGATCAAAAGCTTTCCGGGATGAAGCTTCATTTGTCTACTTAAACTGACAACAATCGGAAGGAGAATCGCAACCGTTCCTGTATTACTGATAAAACCACTTAATACAGCCACTAAAACGAGCATAAAAATCGTTAATTTCCATTCGCTATTTCTCGTTTGCTTAATAAGTAAATCCCCTGCCTTCTGCGCTAATCCACTTTGGAAAACGCCTGCACCAACGATAAATAAAGCGGCAACCATTATTACGACACTATTTGAAAATCCAGCGAACGCTTCAGGGACAGTAATGAGACCAGTTAACAATAAAGTGAGCAAAGAACTGATCGCAACTAGATCGGCTCTAAATCGTGGCACCAAAAAGCAGATAGTCGTAATGACTAAAATGAGAAAGACCAACTGCATATCTGTTATCATATTCATAATTTCCTTTCAATCTCTATTAGCAATCGTAGTCGATGTTGGAGCTGAATAAAAAGTACGTTCTTTACTATTCTATGCTTATACAAAAATAGCCTTTAATTAGTCTGCACATTAGAACAGATATTATAGTGAGGAAAGAAGGAAAAATCGCTTTGCTTGGGCCAATGGTTATCTACTTAAACAACTTGCGTGTTCCGCTGTGGTGTGTGATGATTGCCAAATTGTATATGGGCATACTATTGATTGTTTAACTTATTGATCTAACAAGGAGCGTTAAGAGGAATGGAAGTAAAGGCGAAATTTCCTGAAGGTTTTTTATGGGGCGGTGCTACGGCAGCGAACCAGATAGAAGGTGGATTCAATGAAGGGAATAAAGGCTTAAATATTGCCGATGTTCTGCCGGGCGGCAAAGAGCGCCTTAACATATTAATGTCATCTGGATTTAATTTTGAAATTGACCGTGAAAAATACCATTATCCTAATCATGAAGCCATTGATTTTTATCATCGCTACAAAGAAGATATCGCACTGTTTGCGGAAATGGGCTTCAAAGTATTTCGTATGTCGATTGCTTGGACAAGGATTTTCCCAAATGGTGATGAGCAAGAACCGAATGAAGAGGGGTTGGCTTTTTACGACAGGGTTTTTGGCGAATTGCTCAAATATGGCATTGAGCCAGTCGTTACGATTTCCCACTATGAAATGCCGTTGCACTTAGTAAAAGAATATGGCGGTTGGAGAAGTCGCCAAGTTGTTAGCTTCTTTGAGAAATATACGAATGTGATTCTAAAGCGTTATAAGGATAAAGTAAAATACTGGATGACTTTTAACGAAATCAACGGAGCTTTGAAGATGCCGATTATGAGTATGGGCTTCTCTCCTCAAACAGAAAAAGGTCGTTATCAGGAGACTTTCCAGGAATTTCATCATCAATTTGTTGCCAGTAGCCTTGCCGTAAAAGCCTGTAAGGGAATCATTCCGGATGCGAAAATTGGCTGTATGATTCTTTTTGCACCCGTGTATTCTTACGATAGCAATCCAGAAAATATTATGTATGCTTTAAAGGAAGAGGAGTTGTTTAACTTTTTCTGTGCAGATGTCCATGTACGTGGTGAGTACCCAGCTTTCGTTAAGCGTTACTTTAAGGAAAAAAAGATCGAATTAGACATTCAGGATGGAGATTTGAAAATAATAAAAGAAGGTACGGTCGATTATATTGGTTTAAGTTATTATATGTCCCGTACGGATAAAAAAGAAAAGACCGAAAAGGAAAAAGCACAAGGAAATATTGTTGGAGGAGTGAAAAACCCTTTCCTTAAAGCTAGTGATTGGGGCTGGGAAATAGATCCTATTGGTTTACGTATCAGCTTAAACAAGCTTTATTCAAGATACCAGGTTCCGCTATTTGTTGTTGAAAATGGCTTAGGTGCATATGACAAGAGAGAGAAAGATGGCTCTATTAATGATGACTACCGGATTGATTACTTGCGTGAACATGTAAAAGCTATGGGAGAGGCCATAGAAGATGGTGTGGATCTCATGGGTTATACAAGCTGGGGGTGTATTGACTTAGTCAGTATGTCAACTGGTGAAATGTCGAAGCGCTATGGATTTATTTACGTCGACAAGAATGATGATGGAAGTGGAACACTAGAACGAAAGAGGAAAAAATCATTCCATTGGTATAAACAAGTAATTGAAAGTAATGGAGAGGACTTATAGAGGGGAAAAAAGGGCAGAGTAAAGCGGAGCGTGTATCTGTCCCAATTATATTTTTCACCGTGAAAGAGAGCACCTTGATAAGGAATAAGAAAAAACAGTAAGCCCGCTAAAAACATATTCATAGCGGGCTTACTAGGTTTGCATTTAGTCCTTACATAACGGAAGCAAGATCGAAATGGTTGATCCCTCGTTTAGTTTACTTTTTACTTTTATTTCCCCTTGTAAGTGACCAATGGTTTTATAACAAAACATCGTCCCTAATCCTGTACCTTGATCCTTCGTTGTATAAAAAGGGATACCTAAGCGTTGGATTTCCTCTTCGCTCATTCCTTTTCCTGTATCGGTAATGTCGATCTGGACATAGCCTTTCGTTTTTGATGCGCTCAATGTCAACGTACCCTTCCCATTAATCGACTCAATGCCGTTCTTTATGATATTTAAAAACACTTGACTCAGTTCGCTGCGGTTAGCCGCTACATAATAAGAACCTTGTAATTGATTAAAAATCGTTACTCCTTTTAATAGAGCATACGATTCTGTGACGCCAATGACATTTTTAGCGAGGTCAATCACGTCTAGCTTTTCTAAGTCGGTTGTGTTCGTTTTTGCAAGAGATAGATAGTCATGTATAATTTTTTCAGCTCTTTGTAATTCTGAGTCCATTAACTCAAGAGAGCTGATTTGGGAAGTCGTTAGGTTGGATTCGTTTTTGAAAATATGGATAAATCCTTTGACGACCGTTAATGGATTCCGTACTTCATGTGCTACAGATGCGGCTAATTCCCCTACGACCTTTATTCTCTCCGCTTGCTGAAGTTTCAATTTACTCTGTTCAGCCTCCCGTAAGGTTTCTATGATGAAAATCATAATCATAATAGTAACCAAATGAGAGACAATAAAATAGGTTAAGAACATAGGGAGATTTATAAATTCTAAATTCCGGTAAGGGTACAATAAACCAGCTAAGACAAGCAGCGTATTAATGAAGGTTAAAATGAAACTTGTTCTTAGTTTGTCCTTCAAATTAAAATTCCTATATTTCTTCAAATACATTAGAACCGTAATGGCAGACGTACTATATGCAAATAAAGTGATAAAAAAACCAAAATCAATCCCTATAATAAGTCGATAAATGAAGATACATGCTGTTGCGAGAATCCCCATATTAAGCCCGCCATAAAGAAAGGCCAGGAGCCATGGAATGGTCCGTAAATCATATATGTGTCCATTGCTAAGTTCAAGAGGGTAAGTCATCGAAAGTATAATGGATATACAACAAAGTATGCCGAATAAGAAAGAATTCTCATTTGTGTATTCCTTCTTATAAAAGTAAGAATAGTACACGAATACGGGAACTAAGACGACGAGTAGGGCAAATAAGTAATTATCGAAACTGAACATATTTTCTCTCCTTGATGAGACTATCTATGACTTAATCTTACCATAATTTAGAAGAGGGCGAATCTAATTGTTACTCCGATAGTTATTTAAATATTGAACTGGTGAAGCATCTGCTTTCAATTCAATATAAAGCCACTTCATTATCTTTCCGACAGCAAATCAAGGAAACATATAAAGTGGTAAATCGTTAACTGATATATGTTTTCAACTCAATAAGTGTTGTTTTAAAAGTAGTAGCGAGACGTGAAAATCCTCTATAATTATGAAGCTTTAAGAATCATATTTGAAATTTT
The DNA here is from genome assembly GCF_056619925.1 of Halalkalibacter sp. HAAS-P013. Lineage (NCBI taxonomy): Bacteria > Bacillati > Bacillota > Bacilli > Caryophanales > Bacillaceae > Halalkalibacter > Halalkalibacter sp. HAAS-P013. Next base: position 64,711 of record NZ_JBWQTU010000015.1, on the reverse strand, counting down.
TCAAAAAAAGATTGAACATTAAATGACGTTGAGTTAAAATAACAATTAAGGAAAGCGCTTTACCGAAAAAGTAGTGAACATCATCAATTTGTTAAAGCAATTGAAAAAAGCAAGTGAATGTTAAGAAATTACATACCATTAATGCAGTAAATGGTAATTGACAGTATGGAAATAAATTATAAATTACCTTGTATTTTAATTATAAGGTGTTTATAATAGGATTTAAGAAAGCGCTTAATTTTTTTACATTTTGGGTAAGCGCTTAATCAGCGAGTAGGAGGAATATAAAAATGAATAAATTAACGTTAGGAATTATTGGTGCAGGACGAATTGGTAGATTACATGTTGATAATTTAAGATTAGTTCCAGAAATTCATGTGAAAAGTGTTTCAGATGTTGCTATTGATCATCTTCAAGCTTGGGCGGAAGAGAAACAGATCGATGTGTTAACAACAGATTATAAAGAATTATTAAATGATCCAGAAATTGATGCCGTGTTTATTTGTTCTCCAACAACGACACATGCAAATTTAATTAAAGAAGCTGCTGTAGCAGGGAAACATATTTTCTGCGAAAAACCAGTTAGTTTCTCAGTAGAAGACACAGAAGAAGCACTTGCAGAGGTTGAGAAGGCTGGCGTCAAGATCCAGATCGGGTTTAACCGTCGATTTGATCCGAATTTCCAAAGAATTAGCTCACTTGTACAGGACGGCACGATCGGAACTCCGCACATCTTAAAAATCACGTCGCGTGATCCTGAGCCTCCAAATGTTGATTATGTGAAATCTTCTGGTGGACTATTTATGGATATGACAATACATGATTTTGATATGGCACGTTATGTAATGGGCAGTGAAGTAGTTGAAGTATCCGCTCATGGAAACGTTCTCGTAGATCCGGCTATCGGTGAAGCTGGTGACATTGATACAGCGATAATCACATTGAAGTTTGCGAATGGAGCACTAGGTGTAATTGATAATAGCCGTCAAGCTGTATATGGTTATGATCAGCGTGTTGAAATCTTTGGTGACAAAGGAACGGCTCAAGCTGACAATAATCGTGCAACGAATGTTGAAGTTTCAACAGCTGAAACTGTAACAAAAGATAAGCCGCTTTACTTCTTCCTTGAACGTTACACACAAGCGTATATTAATGAAGTAACGGAATTTGCAAAAGCTTGTCTAGAAAACTATGAAATTACTTGTACTGGCTTCGATGGACTTCAAGCAGAAAGAATTGCAGAAGCTGCGAAACAATCGCTTCAAACAGGAAAGCCAGTTCAATTGTCTAGCGTAACTCAGAAAGTAACAAACTAGTACGACAAGATGAAATCGATTCCAAGCATGTTAACGTAGGTTAACTATTATAGAAGTTAATAGTATAATAATGTATCTGACTCTAAATCACGAGTGCATGCTTGGATGATTTAAGTGAAAAATGAGAGCGTTTCACAAATGAAAAACTGATTTAACATCAAGTTTTTAACACTATGATATTTAGAGAACATCTTTAACAGCATGTCTCTCTTAAGAGGAGGTACTACATATGATTTGGCTAATCGTTTCAACGTTCCTAATATATACAGTTTTTGTTATGTGGTTTTCATGGTACAAAACTAGGGGAACGGATTTATCGACAACGGATGGTTACTTTTTAGGTGGAAGAAGTTTAACAGGTATTGTAATCGCTTCATCACTAATTTTAACCAATCTATCAACCGAACAAATTGTTGGACTTAACGGACAAGCATTTGGTGAAGGTATGCCTGTTATGGCATGGGAAGTAACATCACCGCTTGCGTTAATTATTATGGCATTAATTCTTTTGCCAAAATATTTAAAAGCTGGATTAACAACGATCCCGGATTTTCTTGAAAGACGCTATGACTTAAGGACAAGACAAATCGCGTCCATCTTATTCTTAATCAGTTACGCTGTTGCGTTTTTACCAGTAGTTCTTTATTCGGGCGCATTGGTACTAGATAGTATTTTCTCATTGACATCTTACACAACCTTGAGTCCATTTATGCTTGTACTCATTATCTCTGCAGCTATTGGGATTATTAGCTTAGGTTACATCATCCTTGGAGGACTTCGAGCTGCTGCAATGAGTGATACCATTAACGGAATCGGTTTAGTTATTGGTGGTTTGCTTATTCCAATTTTAGCTTTAGTTGCTCTTGGAGGTGGAAATTTATCTACGGGTGTTCATGAATTGTTACATGCGAACCCAACAAAGTTAAACTCCATTGGTGGTATGACATCATCTGTTCCATGGCCAGTATTAATTACAGGTATGTTATTTAATAACATTTTCTATTGGGCGATGAATCAATCGATTATCCAACGTACGTTTGCTGCGAAAAACTTAGCAGAAGGACAAAAAGGGGTATTATTTGCAGGTTTATTTAAAGTATTTGGTATGACGTTCTTAGTATTACCTGGAATTATTGCGTTCTTGTTATATGGAGATAATTTAAGCAATAATGATGCTGCTTACCCAACGCTTGTTGTTGATGTTCTTCCAATTGCGTTATCAGGGTTTTTAGCTGCTGTGTTATTTGGGGCCATTTTAAGTTCATTTAACAATACGTTAAATAGTGCAATTACATTGTTCTCTTTAGATATTTATAAGCCGATCTTTAAACCGCATGCAAAAGATAAAGAACTCGTTAAAGTAGGTCGAATTTTTGCCTTTATGTTAGCGTTTGCGGCAGTTATCGTTGCTCCATTCATTATGTATGCGCCATCAGGTTTATATGCGTATCTACAAGAAATGAACGGATTCTATAACTTACCAATTATTGCTATGATCCTTGTTGGTTTCTTTAGTAAACGAGTTCCTGCTTATGCTGGTAAAGTAGTAATTGTTGTTCACATTGTCTTGTATTCTTTATCGAAAGTTTTCTTAGCAGATGTGAACTTCCTATATGTTCTATCAATTCTGTTAGCCGTTGATATTTTCGTTATGCTTGTTCTTGGAAGATTAGATCCTCGTAAAACGCCATTTGTGTTAAATGATGCGAAAAAAGTTGATTTAACGCCATGGAAGCATGCGAAGGCTTTCTCAGCAGTTCTAGTTGTAATAATGCTTGGGGTATACGCATTCTTTTCACCAATTGGTGTGGCAGATGCTATGCCAAATGCTTACTCGCCATCTCAGGTTGTCTTCCTTGTTGTCAACTTGGTGATTGTAGGGGCAGTCGCATTGTTCTGGTATAGAACAAATAAGAAATTAGAAGCAGATGCTGCTGAAGAAGAAAGAAAAATTAGTTAATGTAACTGAAAACGATTTCTCAAAAAGTGAAAATTATAGGCCGATTGTAGAATGAAAGGAAAAGGAGTGGATCTCATAATGAGATCCACTCCTTTTCACTTTTCCATTTACATATTAAATTCTTCTGATAGAAACGTAAGCAATGTTCGAACCGCAAAAGATTGATAGCGACCCTTTTTCGTAATCACTCCAAGTTCCCACATGGGAGGATCCTGTAAGGGGATGCTTTGAATGGTTTTTGGATCCATCTTTGTATAAATTGATTTAGGTAACAAGGTAATTCCCAATTGGGCACTTACAAGTTCTGCTATTAAATCCCATTGTGAACTTTCGTAAGCGATGTTCGCTTGAAAACCTGCATGTTGGCATTGTTCAATAATGAGTTCATGTAAGGCAAATTCCCGGTTAAAAAGAATAAAGCTTTCCTCTTCTAGTTGTTGGATGTTAACCACTTCTTTTTCGGCTAAGGTGTGACTATTATGGGTATAAAGCATAAACTCTTCTTTCATAAGGGGGAGGATATCGAATTTACTGTTATCGATCGGTAAAACGATGATGCCTACATTCACTTGTCCCTCTTCAACTAGGTGCTCTATCCGTTTTGCCCCTAACTCGACCAACTCTAACATCACTTCTGGATACGTCTTTCCGAAGCTTTTGGCAATGGCAGGGAAAAAGAGGGTCCCTATTAATGGCGGGATTCCTATCTTTATTTTTCCAGTCGGTAAATTGATTAAATCATCTAATAATGTTGTGAGTTCATTTGTAGCTCCTAATACCTTTAATCCTTGTTTATAAACAATTTTACCTGCATCCGTTAATTTTAATTTTCGTGTAGAACGTTCAAATAACTCTACTTTTAGCTCCGATTCTAATTTTTTTAACGATTTACTTAAAGTCGGCTGTGAGATATAAGTATTGGCTGCTGCTTTTGTAAAGCTTCCGTAATTAACAACCTCTATAAAATACCGTAGATCCTTCAGTTCCAAGTTGATCCCTCATTTATTTAATATCGGAATAAATTTTATTCATTTTATTCATTTTACTCATAAAAGATGTTGTTGTAAACTTGGGTTAAGGGATATTGGAAAATTCAAAAAAGGTTCTGGTAAAGGAGGAACGAGAGAAAGCATATAAATGAAGTATTAATTGTAAGCGTTACCAGATATTCGTCATGAATGAGAACGGAGAAGTGGCTCAGATCGTAGTGAGTATGTATCGTCAGTGATCAAGGCGTCGTAGCTATTATTTGAAAGAAACCAATTAGGAAGAGGGGCAGGAAAATGAAAAAATTATATACTAGTTTTGAAGAAGCAGTAGCGGAAGTTAAAGACGGCATGACATTAATGGTCGGGGGATTTGGACTTGTTGGAATACCAGAAAACCTCATCAAGGCTGTTCGTGAAAAAAATGTAAAAGACTTAACGGTTATTTCTAATAACTGCGGGGTAGATGATTGGGGTCTTGGACTTCTTTTAAACAATAAGCAAATTAAAAAAATGATTGCCTCGTATGTCGGTGAAAATAGGGAATTTGAAAGACAGGTACTCAGTGGCGAATTGGAAGTTCAACTTGTGCCACAAGGATCTTTAGCTGAAAAAATTCGTGCCGGCGGGGCTGGAATTCCGGCTTTTTATACTCCGGCTGGCGTGGGAACTCCAATTGCTGAAGGAAGAGAAACAAGAGTTTTTAATGGAAAAGAATATTTATTAGAAGAAGCCTTTAGCGCTGATGTTAGTTTAGTTCGAGCGTGGAAAGCAGATAAGCTCGGGAACTTAGTTTATAGAAAAACAGCACAAAACTTTAACCCAATGATGGCGGCTGCTGGAAAAGTAACGATTGCTGAGGTAGAAGAGATTGTCGAAGTGGGTGAATTAGATCCAGACGAAATTCATACTCCAAGTATCTACGTTCAAGGTCTGATTGTCGGAAAGCAAGAAAAACGAATTGAACGTTTAACGGTGCAAGCGTAAAAAAAATCGGATAAAAAATTGGAGGAGAAACGATGAGTAAAAATGTTAGAATTCAAATTGCGAAAAGAGCAGAAAAAGAGATACAGGACGGCTTTTACGTTAACTTAGGAATTGGGATGCCAACGATGGTTGCTAATTACATATCTGAGAACAAAAACATCTTTTTGCAATCAGAAAATGGATTATTAGGAATTGGACCTTACCCAACAGAGGATAATGTGGACCCAGATTTAATAAATGCCGGCAAAGAAACCGTAACAGCCATTCCAGGAGCAAGTTATTTTAGCAATGCTGAGTCATTTGCGATGATAAGAGGAGGCCATATTGATTTAGCTATTTTAGGTGGAATGGAAGTGGCCGAAAATGGAGACTTGGCAAACTGGATGATCCCGGGAAAGATGATTAAAGGAATGGGTGGTGCCATGGATTTAGTTCATGGTGCTAAAAAGATCGTCGTTATTATGGAACACGTTAATAAAGCGGGCCAACCGAAGATTTTGAAAAAGTGCTCTTTGCCATTAACTGGGCAAAAGGTTGTGAATCGAATTATTACAGATCGTGCGGTGATTGATGTAACGGAGAAGGGCTTAGAGTTAATTGAAGTTGCAGAGGGTTATACGATTGAGGATATTCAAAATTCTACAGAGCCTACATTGATCATTTCAGATGAAGTGAAAATAGGTTCGTATTCATAAGAGATTACGATAAGGTCAGGAGCTACTAAAAGCTATCAAACATCAAAAAGTGTTTGATAGCTTTTTGATGTTTCTGTGCAAGTCTCTTTACACGTTATTGTTTTCGTATTCGTTTAGTAGGTTGTATTTGCCGGGAGGACATTGAGTAGTGAGAATCCGTTTATCCGCCCGGACTTGTTTCGAAACGGACCTTTTAGAACCACTATTATTTCTGGCTTTTTAGCAATCATGACGATGTTTGGCATGATGTTTATGCTTCCTCTAATGTTAAGTGAGGTTAATGGGCTAAATACGCTCTATATTGGACTGACGATTTTTCCTGCTGCAATGGCAGCTGCATTTATTGGAAAAGTGGCTGGGGTATTAACTGACAGGAGGGGAGCAAAGCAAGTCGTCTATATTGCATTTGGACTTATGATTTTGGGCTTTTTCTTGTTATCGACCTTTATCGGAAATCCAGCTTGGGTTATTGGGGCGGTAGTTATTATGAGTTATATTGCATTTCCTTTCCTTCAGACGGGGACTGCGACGTTAATTTCAACGTCTCTTCCTAGAGATGAAATAGGAGTGGGGATGGGGATTTACAACTTGTTTAATTTCATGTCTGGGGCCATTGGCGGGGCGATTATTGGGAAGATTTTAGACTATGAAAGTGGAGTTTTGCTAAATCCTTTTTCTGTTGCACAGGGGAGTGCGATGATGTATAGCAATGTTTTCATTGGATTAGCTTTATTGACGGTTTTGAATGGTTGTTATTTTTATTTTGCATTTAAAGAGTAGGTGAATGTTTTTGGGGGATTAAGTAAGATATCTACTATATAAGTTATTGAAAACAGACACTTATCTTCAGTAAGAAGACGGTGTCTGTTTTTGTGGTAATTTGTGTTTGGATGTCGCTTTTTGAGGCCTGAAAGTACTGATACTCCGCGATTATTGCATAGGAAATATATGTTGTGAATTAAGGGGAAAGGGAGGGCTTGAGATGGAAATTCAATCTTGTTTGTGATTGAGTTGGTGTGATGATTAAAGCTAATTATGAGGTAGTTAAGAGGTTAAGGTCGTGAAAGAATGCTAATGATTAAGGCGAGTTAAAGGAAGAGAGGCCGAGAAAGCTCTTAAGAAAGCAGCTGCCATAACATAAGCACAATAATTGTACGATTAATATTCTCGATTAATTTATATACACCAATTAATGAAATAGCTAATGCCCCAAAGGATAAAATTGTAACCCATGTTTCAAAAGGAACGTTTGAAGCAAAGAAATTAAGGACCATTGCTGCACCTAAAAAGTTTCCTGCCTGAAAGGCTAAAGCCCCTATTAAAAGAGCAATATATAGCAAGATAGCCCATCCTTTTCCAATCTCATTCCGAACACCTTCCATTGCCCCGGACGAGGTTTGAATGGTCCATTTAATGACAGGCTTTTGTACAAAGTACGCTATAAAACAGGCAAGGACAATAATCCATGCAGCCTGGAAACCGTAAGTAGCCCCTGTCACAGAAACAGTTGTAACGGTTCCGAGTCCAACTATTGCTGCCGCTACTATGGCGCTAGGCCCCCACGCTTGCCACCAAGGTCTTTTTTCTATTGATGATGTTTTTGGCTTCATTTCTAACTCTGTATCTACTTTACGTATTGCATTCCCCATCAAGATTCCGCCCTTCCGTTATGATGCGGATTATGACTTTTCAATTTCGTTTGTTCAATAAATTTAAACTTATATTTTCTTATTATTCTGTAATGTCGTTATATTATCTACTAATGTATTTTTTTAGAATATGAGAAACAGCTTATTTTTTTATGTGAATACGAAAAAAGAAACTTCAACCAGTGTAAGAATTATTCACTTATTGAGTTTAGAATAATGATCTTTTTAGCGAAGGTTGGGAGACTCTGAGCAACAAATAAAACGAGGTGAGTTGAGACTATGGGGGGCACAACGAATAAAGTTAGTAAAAGAAAACTTTGCCCAAACTGGGGATATGTGGTATAGTGGTTCCAACTTAATAAGAAATCCACTAGGGGTGCCGTAATGGCTGAGAGAAGGACTTCCTTCATCCCTTTGAACCTGATCTGGTTAGTACCAGCGTAGGAAAGTGGAGCAGGCTTAGTATATTTTATGAGAAATACGAATGTACATAGATTCGAGTCGTAGTTTCAAAGATTAGAAACGAATCTATTCTTTTATTTTTCAGAAAGGTCGCTCCATTTTCGGGGCGGCCTTTTTTGGTCCGAACTAGTAGGATTTTTTTTAAAATAGGAGGGTGTTTTTATGAGTTTTTCAGAGCAATTACGTCAAGAAACGAATCACATTTTTGAAGCATGTTATAACCATCCATTTATTAAAGGAGTGGCTGAAGGAAAGGTTGATAAGGAACACTTGATTCATTATGTCAAACAAGACTATGAATATTTAAACGCAATGATCCAAACGAAAGCGTTGGGTATGGCCAAATGTACTAAGCGTGAAGACATGGAAATGTTTAATGCGAGTATTGGATTTATCTTAAATAGTGAAATTCATCCACATCGTAATTTCTGCGAAGTCGCAGGTGTACAGTATGAGGACTTGCAAGGGTATCCACTCGCACCAACCGCTCAACACTATATTAGCCATATGCTAAACGTTGCTCAATCAGGGACGCTTGGAGAAATCATTGCTGTCTCTCTACCATGCCCGTGGATTTACTTATATATTGGAGAGCGAATTATGAAGGAATACAATCCTCAGCCTGATCATCCGTTCTTCGAGTGGATTACCTTTTACGGTGCACAAGAGGAACCACGAATGAATATGTCCCTAAAAAGGCTTGATGAATTAGCTGAACAGACTACAGAAGAAGAAAAGCGAAAAATGCAAGAACATTTTGTGTTAAGTTGCCAGCTTGAATTTATGTTCTTTGATATGCCGTATAAGTTAGAAGAGTGGCCTGTTCAAAAAGAAAGTAAGAATGTATAGATTCATAGATCGTTGTTCAAAGGGGCTCGAACCCTTTGAACAACCTAAGAAAGGTGAACTAGGATGAAAAATTCAAAAGGGTTAAATTTAAGAGAAATCGTTGTGATGTCTTCGATTTCGGTTGTTTTTGGAGTATTATATCTTGTTTGGATATTCTTTGGTCAATTTGTTGAAGGTGTTTTCGGGCCAGTCGGAAGGGGATTGATTACAGGGTTTTGGATTATGGCTCCGATTGTTTGTGCTTACATTATTCGGAAACCTGGTGTTGCATTAAGTGCAGAAATGATAGCAGCTGTTACAGAAATTCTTGTTGGATCGGTGAATGCTGGTGTTGTTCTCATTCTTGGCTTTACTCAAGGTCTTGGGGCGGAGCTTGCTTTAGCACTCTTTTTATATCGAAGCTATCGTCTACCTGTGTTAATGCTAGCGGGGATGTTTGGAGTTATTGCGAACTTTATTACTCTTTTCTATTTATATGGGTACAGTCAATATTCTACTATTGTAACGGGACTTATGTTTGTGACGATGCTTATTAGTGGGGCTCTATTAGCAGGATGGGGAAGTAAGAGCATTGCGGATGCGCTCTGTAAAACGGGAGTCCTGGATAATTTTGCGTTAGGAAAAGAGAAACGCAGGCAAAGGATAGATCATGATGTCGTATCTTAAGGTTGATGAATTAACCGTACGTTACCCTTTTCAAACTAAAGATGTGCTAAAAAGCATTAACGTGACTGTTGAAAAAGGGGAAAAAGTTCTGATACTTGGGCCGAGTGGCGGTGGGAAAAGTACGCTAGCTTTAGCTGTCAATGGAATTATTCCGAAATCGATGGAAGCTGAAATGAGTGGAAGGGTCGCTATTGACGGTAAGGACCCAATCAAACTAAGCTTCAGCGAAATTTGTCACCATATCGGTATTCTTTTTCAAGATCCGGATACGCAATTCTGCATGTTAACCGTTGAGGATGAAATTCTTTTTGGTTTAGAAAATCTCCATCTTTCAAAAGAAGAAATGGACGTGAGATTGGATAGGAGCTTGCAGTTAGTAGGGTTGACAGACTGGAAAAAAGCTCAAATAGGAGAATTATCAGGTGGGATGAAACAAAAACTGGGGCTTGCCTGCTTAATAGCGATGGATCCTGAGGTCTTCATTTTAGATGAGCCTACAGCGAACTTAGACCCTGCTAGTACGGAAGAAATCTTTGAATTAATGATTAAGCTTTCCTCTGAATTAAATAAAACATTGTTATTTATTGAGCACAAACTTGATCAGGTATTACCTTATTTAGAGCGCGTGATCGTTCTTGGGAAAACTGGAGAAGTGATTGCTGATGACGCACCGCGTGTCATTTTTAGCAACCATTTTAATGAACTAACGGAACAAGGCATTTGGGTTCCTAAAATTTGTGCCTATGCGAAGTCCCTAGAAGATAAGGGGATGCAATGGGATACGTTCCCACTTTCACAAGAAGATTGGTTAGAAGAGTTTGAAAAAAGAAAACTTAGGATTTCGGATACCGAAATCAAAACAAAAGAGCTACCTCCGCTAGGTCCAGCAATCTTACATGTCGAGCATGTATCTTATTCATATAAAGATCATCACGTTTTAAAAGACATTGATTTCTCCATTCAATCGGGTGATTTTGTTGCTGTTTTAGGTCCAAACGGTACGGGGAAAAGTACGCTCGCTCAAATTTTAATCGGGCTGTTAAAACCTGATAGAGGGGATATCTATTTTAATGATGTTTCGGTACAAGGGTTAAAGATACATGAACTTATGCGGAAGGTTGGATTTGTTTTTCAAAATCCTGAGCATCAATTTGTTTGTGATACCGTGGAAGAAGAGCTGGCATATGGATTAAAGATTCTTGGTTGGGAGAAGCAAGATTGGCAGCCGCGTGTTACTAAACTTCTAGAGCAATTTCATTTAACAGAACAACGGGTGTCTAATCCGTTTTCATTAAGCCAGGGACAAAAGCGCCGTCTATCAGTGGCGACAATGCTCACCGATGATCAGCAGCTTCTTATTTTGGATGAACCAACTTTCGGTCAAGATCATGTGAACACAGAAGCTTTAATGCAATTACTGACAGAGCTTAACCAAGATGGAAAAACGGTCATGATGATTACGCACGATATGGAACTGGTTGCGAAGTACGCAAATAAGGTTTTGCTTTTACATGAGGGCAAAGTTGCATACCTTGGGGAGGTAACTCCGTTCTTTGAAGAAACAGACTTACTTGCGAAATCATCGATTCGAAAGCCGGTTTCCTATTCACTTCAACGGTGGGTCAAGGCATTTGAGGAGGAAGGGCTGTTATGCTAGAACATTATCAAAAAAGCGACTGTTTCTTACAACGAGTAAATCCAACGATGAAGCTCATTAGCATGTTGATCGCGATTTTCTTTATGATATCGATTTTTGATCCTTGGACTCCATTCGTTTTATTTACTTTGACGATCATAGCGATCGCACTTTTGGGAGGCGTATCTTTCCGCTTTTTATTGGTGGTTCTTCTACCGTTTAGTTTATTTGCCTTTAGTTTTATTTGGATTAGTATTGTCTTTCCTGATGAGCGTGGTGAAACGATTCTTTTTAGTATTGGAAGTATGCCAGTTGCTTTAGAAAATGTATTGGTCGGACTGTCATTAGGACTTCGTTCATTCGTTTTTGTGTCATGGTCTCTATTATTTGTACTGACAACGGAACCGACAAAATTCATGTTGAGTTTGGTTCAACATTGGAAGCTACCGCCTCGTTTTGGGTATGGTATGATGGCTGCATATCGGTTTCTTCCTTTGTTCAGGCAGGAATTAATACAGGTTCGCGCAGCTCATCGAATTCGTGGATTAGGGGAAGAGAGAGGCATCAAGGGGCGGATTAAGGAAACAAAGCGTTACATCATCCCTTTGTTAGCTAGTTCAATACGAAAAGCAGAAAGAGTGGCCATAGCCATGGAATCAAAAGGCTTTGACGGCGATCGGCAACGAAGCTACTATCACAGAGTTCGCTGGAGTAAATATGATTTGATATTTGTTATTGGACTCGTCGTTTTATATAGTGGGTTGACTGTGGTGAGAAATACGTATTTTATTTAGGGGTTAAGTCGTTATTATTGTTAAAATCACTGTTCTGCGTCTCTGGTACTCGGTATTGCTAGGGATGCTTTATTTTTGTTTGTTGTCGTTTCAAAACACTAAAACTGAATGAATTGTTAATAAGGTTGATTCAACCCTTGCTTCAGGTGTGACCTATATGCCTCAATCTATAGGGAGACGGAGCTGATTGCTTTTGATAAGTTGATATTACAAAAGCCTATCTTTGTATTTTATTAACTTATACATGACAGATGGTTGACTGATACCTAAATAAAATGGCGTATGGATAAGTATCCATACGCCATAACAACCCTATAAATTTGCTGACTGATCACTAGAAGGATCCTTTTTATTTTTAATAAAGCCTAAAGCGAAGATTGAAGCTAGAATTCCAAGGATAACGGTAATAAATACAGCTGGTGAAGAAAATAGTTCAACCACTCCTCCAAGTAAGATTCCAACTACACCGAAATCGGAATCGCCGAAAGTAGTACCTTCAAAGCCAAGTGTACCTAGGACAGGGAGTAATAGAGCTGGTAAAAAGCTTATTAAAAATCCATTAGCCATTGCTCCAAGAATCGCGCCCCTTCTTCCTCCTGTAGCGTTACCGAATACCCCGGCGGCTGCTCCTGTGAAGAAGTGCGGGACAAGTCCAGGAACAATAACGCGTAAACCGAATAGTGGAAGAAGGAACATACTGATTAACCCTGCAACAAAACTAAAGAAGAAACCAATAATTACGGCATTGTTAGCAAATGGGAAAACAGCTGGGCAATCCAATGCTGGAATAGCATTTGGTACAACCCTATCCGCAATACCTTTAAACGCAGGGACAATTTCAGCTAATAGCATACGTACACCCGCAAGGATGATATAAACACCTGCAGCAAATGTTAACCCTTGCAAGAAAGCAAATACTAGGAAGTTTGCTCCGCCGCTTAGTTCCGTTTCAATAAATGTTTGACCTGCGTAAAGAGCTACGATAAAGAAAAGAATAAACATCGTTAATGACACGGCTACAGAGGTATCGCGTAAAAAGCCTAGTGATTTTGGAACTTTTAGTTCCTCTGTGGAACGAGAATTCTTACCGACTTTTTCTCCAACAAATCCTGCGACAAAGTAACCTACAGATCCAAAGTGTCCTACTGTAAAATCATTTGAACCGGTGATCTTCCTTGTGTATGGTGCTACTAAAGCAGGCATTAGAACCATAAGAGAACCTAGGATAACAGATCCTACAAAGACAAGTGCAAATCCTTCCATTCCGCCTGTCATCAATATAACAGCAATCATACAAGCCATAAACATCGTATGGTGTCCAGTTAAAAAGATATACTTAAAAGGTGTTAACCTGGCTAGTAAAATATTGACAATCATCCCGAACAACATAATCATGGCGGTTTCGGTACCAAATGCATCTTGAGCCAAAGCGACGATTGCTTCGTTATTTGGAATAACCCCTTGAATATCAAACGCATGCTCAAACATGTTTGTAAATTGATCTAGGGATCCAACAATGACTCCGGCACCTGCTCCTAAAATAACAAAGCCCATTACGGTTTTTAACGTCCCTGAGACAACATTTGTGATAGGAGAGCGTTGAAGAAGTAATCCTAATAACGCGAATAAACCAACTAAAATTGCAGGTGTTCCTAAAATATCATTCATAATTAAATCAATCATAGGTTAAACCTCCTTTAGGTTAGTTTCTAACGCTACACGAAGCTCCTGTTTATCCATAATATTATCTAATTTGATGACGTTTCGATTTCCATCTTCTAAGTTTTCAACTAAATCGGCTGCTCCTAGGTAATAATCGGCACTTTCTGTTTTACTTGTAGTCAAATCGGTGTGTGATACTTCAGCTTCTATTCCTAACTCTTTTAAGATGGCTTTTACATTCATTTCAACAATAAAGCTGCTACCTAGTCCATTTCCGCAAACGACTAATATTTTTTTCATCTTACATTCCCCCTGTTAAATAGTAGAATATTGGTTAATATACGTGAGTATTTCTTCAACACTTTCAGCTGACATCACTCTTAGCAGAACATCTTGATCAGAAAGCATCGTCGTTAATTGTGATAAAGCTCTTAAGTGTTTTTCGTTATCAACGGCCGCTAAAACGACAATTAGTTTAGCTCTATGTTTCTCTTTTTCTGAAAAATAGACACTCTTTTCTAGTCGAAGTAGGCTCATACCAATTTTGTTCACTCCATCTTGTGGTCTTGCATGTGGCAGAGCTATTTCTGGTGCAATGACAACATAAGGGCCTAGATTTTCTACATTTGCGATCATCGCCTGAACGTACTCTTCAGATATATATCTATTTGTTAGGAGTGGCTCTGAAGCTACCTTTATGGCTTCTTTCCAGTCGCTAACTTCTGATTTATATTGGATGGTTTCTTTTGTTAGCAATTCATTTAACACAGGTTTCTCCTCCATTTTGTTATATCTATGGTTCATGTTAAAAAGTAAAGACAACTCTTGAGTTAATTCCTTTTCATTCATAATGGTTGTATGTTTTTTTACAATATTCATAATGGCAGAAAGGGAAGGGGTCGTTACCGTCTGTTCAGATACATGTTGGTTGTTTACGAAAGATAAAACAGCTTCTTTATCCTTATCCGTAAGAATTGGATTGACAATTAATACAGGATGTCTTTTATCTTTAATAACAGATGTAGTAAAAACCAAATCTACTTCATATTCTTTATTTTCGTATTGTCGTTGTGAAATACATCCAATGATATCAACCGTCGTAACGATTTTCTCGATTTGTCCCCATAATATATTTGAGGTACCGAGTCCATTCTCACAAACAATAATAGCCTTCTTCCTTTGGATTGGTTTTTTCTCTTCCCGTTGAAGCCAACCGCCGAAGTGCATAGCAACGTACGCAATTTCTGAATCGTTGATACTCGAACCTACTAATAATTCAAGTTGGTTGATTGACTTCTTTGTCAATTGGAAAATCTCAGGGAATTCCTGTTTTACATGATCCGTGTTTTTTTCTTTTAAGCAAACATTATATTTAATACGGTAGTAAGCAGGCTTTAAATGCTTAAATAATGATTCTTCAACTTGAGAGCTGTTTTTAAACAGAACGCATGCATAGTTTTGAAAATCTTGAACAATCCCTTTGACCGTATGTTTCAATTTTTTCATTTCTACACTTTCGTTAGATTCAAGTCCGAAATAGTTTATTTTTGAACCGAGTAAATTCATGGTGATAAAACAGATTTCACTATCAGGGACAAGAATGTTATAAGTGGTTTCTAATTTTTGAGCAATGTTTTTAGCAGCAGAGTATTCCTTAGTTGATTGAAGTGCTTCCTGTTCAGCAGAGTCAATTGTAATCCGGTTCCCGTACAATAACCTTTGTATGATAACTAACAATTTTAACGATAACAGGTGAACCATTTCATCGGTTAGCTCAATGGATAATTCAATTTCACACTCCTCGATAAGTGGCTTAATGCTGTTTAATTGAATGTTTATACCCTCGATTCCGAAGCTATTTTTGGAAAAGGGGAGTCTGATTTGTTCTAAAAGATAAGTCAAGTTCTTTTTCGAAGTCACTAGTTCTGCCAAATAGGTGACTAACAGTTGCCGTTTGTTCTGCTCTGTCCCCTTAATTTCATAGCCGTTGTTTCTATGAAACCCTAATTTCAACTGTTGTTCTGTGAAAACCTTTTTGATTATTTTTAAGTCGTTGGATGATGTGGCTCTGCTAACTTGTGTAAGTTCCATAATATCTTCAAGAAAAACAGGCTTTTGATTTGTTAGCAATTTAACAGCAATTAAGGTGATTCTTTCTTCTGGACTATAAAAGTATTGAAACTTATTAAGTTTACTTACTAGTTTAGGAGCTTTTTCTTTTCCTTCCTGTTCTAAGTAGAAGCCCTTGCCGTGGTCTTTTTTTACAGGTTGTAACTTATTTACCTCGAGCCACTTGTTTATTTTTTGAATGTCATAATAGAACGTACGCTTTGAAATTCCTATTTGATCTGTAATCATTTCAACGGACGTATATGCGTTAGCATTCAAAAGAATTGTGATGATCTGTGTACACCTTTCATCAAGAACCATATACAACCCAACCTTCGCACATGTGCAATTTTAGATTTTTTGCAAAATCCATTAACTAGTTAACTTCATTATAGGTAGTACTACCAAACTTTGTAAACGTTCGCATCTTCTGAATTTTGTAATTGTTATTTGTGCAAAATTATACTCAAGTAAGATAAAAAAATGAAATTGGGGGAATTACCCTTGAAAGGAGAAAGAAAATCTTGGTACGTTAAAAAAGATGGTTATGACAATAGCATAAAGAGAGAGACGTAAAGTGATCAGTTACAAATTTATTGAAAAGAAAAATTTGTGTTTTGGATTTTGGAGTGAATGTAAGTATGAAAAACAGTCCTATCTTACATGTTTTGAATGTAAGATAGGACTGATTAATGCTCTCGTTTCATTGTTTGAGGGGGTTCCTCTAACCAGCTGTTCTCGATCATGATGTTTACACCATTACTAGCGTAGGTTGCAACCTCTGCTGCTAAACGAACGTACGTTGCGCTTATGTCTGTTCTTAAACTAGCCGCAGCAGCTGTTGCATAGTTTGAAGTACTTGATTGTATTAACAAAGCCGATTGAAACATAATTATTTTCTCTGAGAATGGTGCTAAAGTCGAGTTGGAAACTTCTAGGTCAGATGGCATTGGAACTTGAATGTCGTCTTTCGTTAAAATGGATGAGAATTCTTTAATATGTTTTTGAGCTATATCGATCCCTTTTAAGCAATATTCACGAACCTTCTTAGATTTAGCCACTTGGGCAAGCCCCATTAAGAGAATTTGACCGGTTATGTTAGTTTCGATATTAGCATAAACATGGGTGATTTCAATTACGTTCACAGGCCTATGGTTTATATTTAATAGACCA
Source organism: Halalkalibacter sp. HAAS-P013 (assembly GCF_056619925.1). Classification (NCBI taxonomy): domain Bacteria; kingdom Bacillati; phylum Bacillota; class Bacilli; order Caryophanales; family Bacillaceae; genus Halalkalibacter; species Halalkalibacter sp. HAAS-P013. The sequence continues at coordinate 47,767 of NZ_JBWQTU010000015.1, read as the reverse complement.
CCTTTATAATTCTTTTTATCAATAAAATCTACTTCAGCAGGAGTTGAAACATAAGGTGGTCTAACGAAAAGCCCCTTTGATAATAAAAGGTCTGCTGTTTTATTGTATAAATCTGTAGATGATTGTATAGCTTGACTTAAAAATTCTCGGACGCTTGTTTTAGCGCTTGTTGCCAATGCAACCCCGTAAACCGACAGCCCAACTTTTGCCATGTTTTTAAGATAGTACAAGTAATACGTATCTGAATATAGGCGTGGAGCAGAGGGACTTACATCCTCATTTGAAAATCCAACTGGGATCGGGTGGTTATCTTCTTTAAGAAGTTTTTCTGATTGGATAAGGTTTTTTTCTGATATCTTAAGTGCGTAGTCAATGATGGATTTAATTTCTGGGTCATCAACATTTTCTATAAAATACTTAAAAATACAGACCGACATGCTATTGTTTTGAAAACTACTCCAAAGTGTAGCTATTTCTGAAGACGTTAACCTAGTTTGGTGATTTTCAATCATCTAGTGTCTCTCCTTATGTATAACATCTAATAATATAATCTTTTGTATTTTTTCGTATATTTATTCATGTTTTAAGAGGAAGGAAATGAAATGAAGATAGTTTAGGTATGAATAATTATCCAAGTTTTAAAAACTTTTCGAAAGAAATTTCTCACCTAATTTTTAAAAAAGCTTAGAGAGAGGAATACTCCCTCTAAGCTTCTAAGAAACTACACTATGTAATCCTCTATGGAAGATTAGTGTACGTTTAGTTTGGCACGGGACATAGATACCCGTTAGAGTGTGACCAATGGTGCTTTGTTCATATTATTGCTGTTGGTTTTGTTGTTGTTGAACTTGTTGCAGTTGTTGAGTCGCTTGTTGTAACTCTTGTTGAACTTGTTGGAATTGTTGTTGTTGAGCTGGTTGAGCACCGTTTTGAGCTTGTTGCAATTGTTGAGTCGCTTGTTGTAATTGTTGTTGAGCTTGTTGAATCGCTTGTGGATTAGCTGCTTGTTGAGCTTGTTGAATTGACTGTTGAGCTTGTTGGATTGCTTGCGAAGCCTGTTGAACAGTTTGTTGTTGGTTTTGTTGCATGTGAAAGTACCCTCCTAAAGGTGTTGAATTTTGTTACCTTCATATCATCTCAAAAATCTTGTAAGTCATACTTAATCTTTAAAATTTTTTCAATGAAATTCCCAACCATAGTAAGTGTAACGTATGATGAATTTAACCACTCATTTTTCCATCTTGATTCTGTCTCATCCAATGACGGTGTGCGGCAAGGGCATTAATAAATTCCAGATTGAAAGCAGTTAAGTCAGTAGTGTTTCGGACTGTGACGATTCCTAAGTCATAAAATACTTGTCCTTGTGTTTCAACACCAGCAATAGAAATCCGTTGTACATCTGTAGACATAAGTAAATCTACAGCTTCATTCGTTGCCCCGATTGGTTTAGCATGTACGAAGGCATCGTTAATAAAGTCCTTTGCATCTTTATGCATCATTAAACTATTAACAGACTGCTGTCCACCGGCTATGTAAAGAGCGTCGTACATAACGGAGTGGCTATTCGCATAGCTCTTGTTTGCCTCCAATTGTTTGCCTTCAGCACTTGAGATCATTCCTAAATTCATACTGATTATTTCTGCATGAATTCCTGCGCCGGATAGGGCTGTCATAACCTGTGTGACATCATTAAAAGTAAATCCATTCTCAATGAGGATAGCTACCTTTCTTGTTCGAGCACTTTTAATCGTATTTTCTTGACTAACAGCAGGAGAAGAAGTGGTAACACCCGTTCCACCAGATGACTGTGGTGGATTAGCTCCGATCCCTTTGGCGATCTCAATGGCTAGTTGGCCGTCGATATTATTGAACATTTCTACAACACGTTGTTTGAGTTGTTTATCTTTCACGCTTCCTACTTCAAAGTGAAATGCTTTAATAATATGTTGTTTCTCTGCCGGCGACATACTGTTCCAAAAGAGAGTGGCTTGTCTATAGTGGTCATCGAAACTTACATTACGTTTTCTGATTTTTTGGCCTTCAACCTTCTCGGCATAATGAGTGTAGCCATGCTCCATGTCTGAGGCAGGGTGTGGTGAATTGTTTCTTAACGAATTTGGTGAATAACTAACAGCACCTTTGTCAATGGTCATACGATGGAATCCATCGCGTTGATTATTGTTAACCGGTGCGATAGGGCGGTTAATAGGGATCTCATGAAAATTTGGACCACTTAAACGCAGGAGCTGAGTGTCTGTATAAGAGAATAGTCGCCCCTGTAACAGAGGATCATTACTAAAATCAATTCCCGGTACGACATGACCAGCATGGAAAGCAGCTTGCTCTGTTTCAGCAAAGAAATTATCTTGATTACGATTTAATGTCATTTTCCCAATTTTTTGAACAGGAACGATTTCTTCAGGCCAAAATTTAGTTGGGTCTAAAATATCAAAGTCAAAATTAAATTCATCTTTTTCTTCGATCATTTGTACACCAAGTTCATATTCAGGGTATTCGCCCATATTAATAGCATCCCATAAGTCGCGACGATGGAAGTCAGGGTCTTTACCTGCGAGTTTTTGAGCTTCGTCCCATACAAGGGAATGTACACCAAGTAAAGGCTTCCAATGAAATTTAACAAACCTTGCTTTGCCTTGTTCATTAACGAGTCTAAACGTATTCACACCAAAGCCTTCCATCATCCGAAAACTTCGAGGAATTGCTCGATCAGAAAGCAACCACATAATCATATGTGCCGTCTCTGTGTTATTCACGACAAAATCCCAAAATGTATCATGAGCAGCGGAAGCTTGAGGGATTTCATTATGAGGCTCTGGCTTTAAGGCATGAACAACATCTGGAAACTTAATGGCATCTTGTATGAAAAAAATAGGGATATTATTTGCAACTAGATCGTAGTTGCCATCTTCTGTGTAAAATTTAGTAGCAAATCCTCGGACATCTCGAACGGTATCAGCTGAACCACGAGAACCAACAACAGTAGAAAAGCGAACAAAAACCGGTGTCTTTTTTGAAGGGTCTTGTAAAAATTCAGCTTTCGTATATTCTGCCATTGGCTCATACACTTGAAAATATCCATGAGCGCCAAATCCCCTAGCGTGGACCACCCGTTCTGGAATTCGTTCGTGGTCAAAGTGAGTCATCTTCTCACGAAAATGAAAGTCTTCCATTAAAGTAGGTCCTCGGTCTCCTGCTTTGAGCGAATCATCTGTGTCGCTAACAGGAACACCTTGGTTCGTAGTCAGTTTCTTGTTTTTGTGGTCGACACGGAAAGCCTCAAGCTGTTGATCCTTTTTACCCTCTAAGTTGCTGGATTGGTTTTGTTGTTCCTCATTCATACTTTTTTACCTCCCATGTAATTAGTTTCCTAATGAATTATGTAAAGGGGCTTAAGGTGCAGGAATTGGAAAATTAAAGATACTAAGTAAATTGTTTCTCTAAGTTCTAGTTTTATACTGAAAATTTGTGAAGATTAATAAAAATTAAAAGAAGTTATACAGCTTATTGCAAATGGACAGATAAAAGCGTTGGACTTAGTTACAAAACGAATTACACTAGATGAGGTTGTGGCAGAAGGGTTTTAAGCACTAACTGAAAGTAAAAATCAAATTAAAATACTTTTTGGGGAGGATTGCTATTCTTAATCTTTGTTGGACATTTCAGCTATATAATCTTTCTTTTGAGTAGTCCGCCGTATGTGCTTCCAGTAAGTATTATTGGATTGTTGTTTCTAACATATATTGCTGGTACAATCAGTTCTCCACTTTCAGGGAAATTTGCGGAAAGATGGTCAAAGTCCATTTGTATCCAAATAGGAATTTTTATCATGGTAAGTGGTTTATTATTCACGATTGTAAGAGAATATGACAGCCATTATTTCCGGGCTTTTTCTTAATTGTTTTGGTTTCTTTTTTTACACATTCCTCAGCGAGTTCATGGGTGAGTAGCCGGGCGAGTTCAGCAAAGGCAAGTGCAGCCGGCTTGTATTTAATTTTTTATTATATTGGGGGAAGCTTGGGGCCCTTCTATTTAGAACCTTTTTGGTCGGTTTGGCACTGGAATGGAATTATCATCGGCTGTATCTTCGTACTTGCTGTTACAGCATTTATAGGAATAAAAATGATGAAATTAGAGTCTAGGACTCGTTCGGGTTATCTTGAAAAGAAAGTAAATAGTCTATAACTTTGTTAGATTTGTTGAATAATTGTATTGTTAGGATTTAGAATATTAATAACAATGGTCGAAAGCGAATTCAATATTAGAGTTACTGTAGATATGATGGAGAAATACTATGAAACTCATAGGGAGCAATCTGTTTAAGTGTGTGACGTCTTAAAGTTAATAGAAAAGAAGGACCTGTGTAACGAGAGTGCTGAAAAAGGTAGCCTTTCACTTTTTCAGTGCCCTCTATGTGAACCCAACAGGTTTTTGAGCTACAGTGAAATTATATAAAAAATGTAGATGTGGGGGCACAGAGGATGAATCTTACGACTGAAATTTGTACATTGTTGAACATTAAATATCCCATTATTCAAGCTGGAATGGCGGGCGGGGTAACGACACCAGAATTGGTGGCGGCGGTATCTGATGCTGGAGGATTAGGGGCAATAGGTGCAGGGTATTTGACGCCAGTGGCACTAAGAGATGTGATAGAGAAAGTAAGAGTATTAACGAACAACCCTTTTGCTGTCAATTTATTTAAAGTGGAGATGGCAAAAGACGATAGGAGAACAAAAAAAATTCAGGAAATGTATGAACCGATTTACAAGAGACTGAACATCGCGGCACCAGAGGAACCGGTTACTTCTGTCGATTATTATAAAGAGCAATTTTCTTTTCTCGTTAAAGAAAAAGTCCCGGTGATTTCAACAACCTTTGGAATCCCTGATCCTGATGAAATAGAGTTGGCTCATGCAAATGGAATCAAAGTAATGACGATGATTACGACTGTTGATGAAGCGCTAGAAGCTGAGAAAGCCGGAGTAGATATCATTGTTGCTCAGGGGAGTGAGGCAGGAGGGCATAGAGGAACCTTTACGATTTCTAATTCTCAAGGGTCTTTAATTGGGACAATGGCTTTAGTTCCGCAAGTAGTGGATCAAGTTCAAATTCCTGTAATTGCTGCAGGTGGAATTATGGATGGGAGAGGGCTTGCGGCCTCACTCATGTTAGGGGCAAAGGGAGTTCAGTTAGGGTCTCGTTTTTTAACCGTTATCGAAAGTGGAGCGGACAGAGAATACAAACAAGCTCTACTTGACAGCACGGAAGACAGTACAATTGTTACGATGTGCTTCTCTGGAAGACCGGCGCGAGCCATTAAAAATGAATTTATCGATTTTCATCTAAAGCAACAACTACAACCGTTGGCTTATCCGATCCAGAATCAAGTTACAAATGAAATAAGGAAAGCGGCAAAACTACAAGGAAAAAGAGAATTCTTATCATTATGGGCAGGACAAGGGATTCGACTTATGAAAAATGGACAAACGGCTGAGGAGACGATTCATGAAATTATAGCTCAGGCCAAAACTATGATAGGAAGTCAATAACGTTTATTAGGAAACTGGGAAAATTTAAATAAATTCGACTGGTAAATAAAATAGGACTTTTGTGAAAAGTCAGCTAGCATTGATGCGGCAGGATTAACGACTATTCATTATTTAACCGAAGCTGAGAAGGATCAATGGATAGCAAAATTTGAGCAGTTTATCTAAAATATTCTCCTGTTATAGGGGAACATCATGGATGAAGTTTATAAAATATGGATCAATTAAAACAAAAATCTAAGTGAGATTTTTGTTTTTTTTATGGTTATAAAAATCTGTAGTACAAAACTTTGTTAGGAATTTGAGATCAAAAAGACCAAAAAGAATATTAAGACCAAATCCAGACACGATAATGAAAGCGCTTTATAATCTAAATAGTTAGAAAATAGTATTCGCTAGGGGGAACAAGATATGAAAAAATTTTTTAGACGTTCAATGTTGACAGCGGTTACAGGGATTGGTTTAGTGTTTGCCTCAGCTTGTGGTGGCAGTGATACAAGCGCGCCAGCAGATAACGGTGACGCTGGAGAAGATGGTGACGTAGCCGTTGAATATCAGGAAGCACCTTCAACTGTTGTCATTGGTACCGCTTCACAAGGTGGCGTGTACTATATATACGGTGGAGGGATTGGCAATCTACTAGAAACAAAGCTCGGTGTTACTGCGAATGTAGAGGTAACAGGTGGACCGGTTGATAACATTCGATTAATTGAGGCCGGCGATCAAGACATCGGGATGATTACAACAGGTCCAGGATATGAAGCCATCCATGGTGTAGGTGCTGAATTTGAAGGACAACCACATGATGATATTCGTGTCGTATTTCCAATGTATTACACACCTTTTCACTGGTGGGCTTTAGACTCAAGTGGTGTCGCTTCTCTAGATGATATCGCAGAAAAAGGAATTAACCGTACGGGAGTAGGTCCGATGGGGGGAACTTCTGGTACGTACTTGCCACAAATTCATGAGTTACTTGGATTAGATGTTACACCTGTTTATGCGGGTGCTGGCGATATGACAAGTCAACAACAAGATGGTCAGCTTGATGTTATTGGTTTTGCCGCTGGTCTTCCAATTCCAGCTGTACAAGAGGTAGCTGCATTACGTGATATCAACTTATTTGGTGTAGATGGAGAGCAACGTGACCAAATCATTGAAAAATTCCCATTCTTCACTCCTTACACGATTGAAGCAGGAACATACGAAAATATTGACCATGACGACATTGAGACAATTGCTCAATTTAACTTTGGTATTGTTCACAAAACCATGAACATCGACTTCGTTTATGATCTAGTAAAAGCTTATCACGAAAATAATGATCTTCTCGTTACAACACATTCATCTGCTAAAGAAGCAGTTGAAGAAGCAATTCTTCTTAATGAAACAGTACCATTACACCCAGGTGCAATTAAGTACTACGAAGAAATTGGTATTAAATTACCAGATTCTGTTTACCCAGCTGAGTATCAAAACTAATAGGCTATTGTTCACTCTTCTAGAATGGAAGAGTGAACACCTTCAAAAATGATATTCCAAAAGGTTCAAAAAGATAAGCTGCCTTTTTGAATACCATTTAATAAACATCCTCGAATTGAGGAGTTCTTTCTAGGTAGAATTAAAAAAGAGGAGGTCATTCCTTTGAGCAAAGACAAAAACAACAATCAACAAGAAAAAGAAGAAGTTCAATCGATTGTCAGCGACGAAAAAGCAAAAGAGCTTGAAGAAGCTGTTGATGGTTCGAACATGAGGGTATTATCTGGATGGTTGAAATATGCGTTTATGTCAATTGCCGTATTTGGAGCATTGTTTCATTTATATATTTTAAATTTTCATCCGATTGACCCAATGATTTTCAGAAGTATTCATTTAGCTTTTGGAGCTGTATTAGGCTTCATTTTATTTAAAGGTTGGAAGACCAAATCGAATAAGGTTTCGATTTTTGATTGGTTGCTTATTGCAGCAATCCTGTATGTGACGTTCTATATCTATACGAACTTGACAGCGGTATTAAGTCGTTTTGGTACGGTACCGCAAACACATGATACAATTGTTGCGATTTTAGGTTTCATCGTCGTATTGGAATTAACTCGCCGTACGAGTGGGTGGACGCTCCCGATTTTAGCTGGGGTTTTCTCTTTATATGCCTTTATCGGTCCGTATTTACCAGGGATTTTAAATCATAGAGGATATAGCTTTGATCGTTTTGTTACCTATATTTTTAAAGATAACGGTATCTTCGGTGTTACGTTAGATGTATCATCAAAATATATTTTACTCTTTATTGTCTTCGGTGCGTTTTTACAAATGTCTGGTGTTGGTCGTTACTTCATCGACTTTGCGTTCTCATTAGCTGGGGGAATGCGAGGCGGACCAGCGAAAGTATCAGTTATCTCAAGTGGATTGATGGGGATGATGAACGGAACGTCTGCCGGTAATGCTGTTGCAACGGGTTCCTTGACGATTCCGTTAATGAGACGTGTTGGGTACAAAGGACAGTTTGCAGCAGCGACGGAAGCAACTGCTTCTGCTGGTGGTCAAATTATGATTCCAATTATGGGTGCCGGTGCCTTTATCATGGCTGAGGTTACAGGAATCAAGTATTCAGAGATTATTATTGCTGCCACGATCCCAGCGCTCCTTTATTTTTTATCTGTATATTTTATGGTTGATTTTCAAGCTATTAAAAATAACATGAGAGGACTAAAGCGGAGTGAATTGCCACCTTTAAAAGGGATTATGAAACAAGCATATTTGTTTATACCAATTATCTTATTAATTGGCGCGCTATTAATGGGATTTTCTGTTATTCGATCTGGTACAGTAGCGATTCTTGCTTGTTTAGTTGTCAGCTGGGTACATCCAACGACTAGAATGGGCTTGAAAAAAGTATTACAGGCGCTTGAACTTGGTATGAAAAACACGATTCAATTACTTGCAGTTTGTGCATGTGCTGGTATTATCGTAGGGGTTATCGCATTAACAGGGGTAGGCCAACGTTTTAGTTCAATGCTGCTAGGTATTGCTGATAACAACATGCTTCTAGCTTTATTCTTTGCAATGTTAATCTCCATTATTTTAGGAATGGGGATGCCGACAACAGCGGCGTATGCAGTTGCGGCTTCGGTTGTAGCGCCAGGTCTGATCCAAATGGGGCTAGAGCCATTATCAGCTCATATGTTTGTCTTCTACTATGCTGTTATGTCAGCGATTACACCACCAGTTGCTCTAGCGGCGTATGCTGCAGCCGGAGTAGCAGGGACAGATCCATTTAAAACTGGTGTAACTGCGTTTAAATTAGGGATTGCTGCATTTATCGTTCCATTCATGTTCATCTACAGCCCTGAGATTATGATGATTGGTTCAATTGGGAGTATTGCTATTGCTGTAATTACAGCATCATTTGGAATTTACTTCTTAGCTGCCATGGTTCAAGGTTGGTTTGCGGGGGCTAGTGCCAACTGGGGTGTTCGTATCTTATTATTGGTTGCATCATTAACATTGATAAATGCAAACATCTATATGGATTTAGTTGCTATTGGTCTAGCTTTAATAGCGATTGTGATTCAAAGAGCTAAAAAAGGAAGCGGCGACTCTAGCTTGAAAGTAGATAAAGCGGTATAAAAGGAAAGCGTTCTTTCAAAGTTGAGGTGTGAAGGAGAAACTTCCCATAAATAAAGGCGCTAATTCTTGATAGAATTAGCGCCTTTTTTGATGTTCTTTGTTTAGTCAGCTTTTGATTACTTATGTGGCTTCTTATGAAAGTGTAGCCTGGATTGTTTTGATTGGTAGCTTGTTAGTTTTAAGGAAGTTGCTTGCTACCTTTCAATCAGCGTACCAGAAATCGCTTAATCATCGAGATTTGTTGTTGTCTGTGGTGTACTAAAAGACAGCAAAAGTATTCGCATCTTGGGGATTGTTTTATTGTTCTTAACGTTGTTAAAAGTTATCTTTGTAGATATTGAAGCCATTTCAATGATTGTAAGAGCTCTTTTATTTATTGCGTTGGGCACAATTGGTTTAGGGCTTTCTAGGTTTTATTATAAGAAATAAAGGTTCGGCATTCGTGTCGAGCCTTTTATCTTGGCTTTAAAAAATGGTATGAAAAAAGTAAGTGGTTATAGCTAATTTTTATAATATTTTTTTGAAAAGGTATTGTAAAATGCTTACATTTGATTTATAGTTTCACTAAACCGGTTTAGTAAAACGATTTAGTAAATCGGTTTAGAAGGAACGTGGTGATATTATAAATGGCAAAGACAGTAACGATTACAGATGTTGCAAAACATGCAAATGTATCTAAGAGTACGGTCTCTCAATATTTAAATAAGAGATTTGATTACATGGGTGAAAAAACAAAGGAAAGAATTGAGCTAGCTATTAAAGAGCTTGGGTATCAACCTAATATTGTTGCCCGAAGCTTAAAACAAAAGTCTACGTCAACAATTGGGGTGATTGTGGCGAATATTCTTCATGCGTTTTCCACGCAAGTGATTAGAGCAATTGAAGATTATTGTCATGAATCTGATTTTCACATTATCGTTTGTAATGCAGATGATAACCCGGAAAAAGAAAAGAAGTATATTGAGATGTTATTAGCAAAACAAGTCGACGGACTGATTGTTTTCCCAACTGGAGACAATGTTGAGTTGTATGAAAAAATGGTAAAGGATCAATTTCCAATCGTGTTTATCGATAGAACTGTCGATAACGTGAACGTTCCAGCAATTGTGTTAGATAACGAAAAAGCATCAAGCTTAGCTGTTTCTCATTTAGCTGAAAAAGGATATGAACGTATTGGAATCATTACCTCGTCTATTAAAAGAAGTATTTCCGCTCGGTTGGGGAGGATCAACGGTTTTCGGAATTCAATGAGCGAGCAAAATTTATCAATCAATGAAGATTACATCAAGAGTGCAGAAATAAATGAGATTCAATCAATTTTAGAGAAAATGCTCACGTTACATGTTCCACCACAAGCAATTTTGGCAGGTAATGACCGTGTATTGATGGAGATTTTGAAATATACAAAAGCTAACTCTATCAATATACCAAATGATTTAGCGATTATAGGAATTGACGATGTTTCTTTTGCAAGTATTTATAGCCCTGCATTAACAGTCATTTCTCAGCCTGCGTTTGAGATGGGAAAGCGGGCAGCAACCTTAATTTTATCATCAATACAGAAAAAAGAAGTGGAAACACTAGTATACAAATTTGAACCAACATTAATAACTAGAGAGTCGTGTTAATGTAACGATGTTCAATGGAGAGGAGAGTGACCTTATGGTTGATGTAGTAACAATAGGGGACGCGATGGTATCGCTAAATCCGCAGTCAAAAGGCCCACTAAGATTTGTTTCAACTTTTGAGCGCAAGGTAGGAGGTGCTGAGCTGAATGTAGCCATTGGGTGTTCAAGATTAGGGTTGAATGCAAAGTGGATTAGTCGGTTAGGTAAGGATGAATTTGGAAGGTATATTTACAATTTTGTTCGCGGGGAAGGCATTGATGTTACGGATGTGAAGCAAGTGGAAGGGTATCCAACATCGGTTCACTTTAAAGAGATTTTAGAAGATGGAAGCGGTAGTACGTATTATTATCGTTCGAACTCGCCGACATCAACGTTAACAGTTGATGAATTGAATGAATCACAATTCACAGGGGCAAAGCTTCTCCATATAACGGGCGTTTTCCCAGCAGTTGATAAAAATAAAAATCTCGGCGTCATAAAGAAAGCGATTTCTTTAGCGAAAGATAATAATATGCTCATTTCGTTTGATCCCAATATACGCTTGAAGATGTGGTCAAAGGAAGAAGCAAGAGAAGCTTTAACTGAACTCTTACCATATATAGATATTCTATTAACGGGTTTAGACGAAGCAGAAATCATTCTTGGTACAAATGATCCTAGAGCTATTATTGAAGAAAGTAGAAAATTAGGCATTTCTTATGTGGCAATAAAGCAAGGCGAAAAGGGATCTATCGGTTATCACAATCACGAGTTCATAGAATCTGCTCCAGTGCAACCAAAGAAGGTTGTCGATACAGTTGGGGCCGGTGATGGATTTGATGCAGGTTTCATTTACGGAGTCTTGCAACAATGGCCTTTAGAGAAAATCTTGCATTTTGCTAATACGATTGGATCTATGGTCGTAAGTGTATCAGGTGATAATGAAGGATTGCCTTACTTAGATGATATTCTCGTTCAGTTAGGTGAAAATGAATTTATCGAACGTTAGAGGAGTGAGATTATGAACATTCAATTAGCTCTTGATAGGTTAAGTAGAGAGGAATGCTTCAACCTTATCAAGAATACAGAACAATCCATTGACTGGATTGAAGTGGGGACTGGGGTCATCAAAGAATATGGAATGTCCATTGTAAGAGAAATAAAAGAAGCCTTTCCTGATAAAGTCCTTGTTGCAGATATGAAGACATGTGATGCTGGTAAGTTTGAAGCGGCTCAGGCATTTGAAGCAGGTGCTGATATTACTACTGTGATGGCGTTTTCGGCTGATAAAACAATTTCGGATACGTTAGAGGTTGCTAGAAAACATGGAAAACGAATAATGATTGACCTACTTGGTATTACAGATTCAAAGCGTATAGGGGAGCTTGAGAAACTGGGGGTGGATTTAGTCAGTTTGCATTTCGGTAAGGATATGCAGCTTGATGGAGAAATGCATATCGATTTATTCAAATTGCTTGAGAATAATTTAACTTTTGAAGTAGCTGTTGCTGGGGGGATAAACTTAGAGTCCTTACCTGACATTATAGAAAAATCACCTAATACGATCATTGTCGGAAGCGCTATCACGAAAGCAGAAGATAGCAAAGACATGGCTAAGGAAATGAAAGGACTGTTTAACAAGTATGAAAACAACAATTGAGACTGTTGCAAGAGAAATGAATACGGTTTTATCTCAAGTAAGGGAAGATGAAGCATTACTGTTTAGCCAGAATCTTCTGGCAGCTAAGCGAATCTTTGTTACTGGTGAGGGGCGTTCAGGACTAATGGGCAAAGCATTTGCCATGCGTTTGATGCATGGAGGCTTTACCGTCTACGTTATTGGTGAAACCATTACTCCTAGTATAGAAGCAGGAGATCTGCTTATTGCTATCTCAGGCTCTGGGTCGACAGGGGCGATTTATCAATTTGCGACAAAAGCGAAAGAGGCCGGAGCACAGGTGTTGTTAGTAACGACGAACAAAGAATCAAAAATAAGTTCGATTAGTGATGGAACCCTAGTGATTCCAGCAGCAACAAAGTATCGCAGGCCTGAGGAACCAGAAACCATTCAACCACTTGGTAACCAGTTTGATCAAGCCGTTCATTTAGTGTTAGATGCGATTATCATCGGCACATTACAAATGTCGAAAGATCAACCAAGTTTTGCTGAAATGACGAAACGTCATGCAAATCTTGAATAGTACCTGTAGAAGGTAAGTCAAATTTCATAGAGTATTCAATAAAAAACAAAGAAACTGAGGGGGAAATATATTATGAAAAAGTTTTTCTCAAAAACAGCTATAGCAGTATTAGCACTTTCTACGATTTTAGCGGGTTGTGGTGGCGGACAACAAGAAACAAGTAGTGACGGTGAAAGCCCAAGTGCAGTTGATAATCTAAAGATCATTGCAGCACACAATCAAACTTCACCAGATAATCCGTACCAAACTGGTTTGTTGAAGTTTCAAGAGGTGGCAGAAAGTGAATCTGATGGTGCAATTGAAGTAGAGGTTCATGCTGGGACATTGGGTACAGAGGAATCCGAGTTAGTTGAAAGATTAAAGTTAGGTGGTGCAGATGTTGTTCTAGTTTCACCAGGTTTTATGACATCTGCTGGAATTGATGAAGTAGACTTATTTGCTCTTCCTTATTTATTTGAAAGTTACGAGCATTGGGAAAGTGTTGTTGACGGTGAAGTAGGAGAAGAATTAGCGCGTATTATTAACGAAAAATCAAATAACGATTTTAAAGTTCTTGGGTACTGGACTGCTGGTGTTAGACATTATTATGGAAAGAAGCCGCTTGAGTCCATTGATGATTTAAAAGGAATGACAATCCGTACACAGACTTCTGGTGTAGTAGCTAACTTTTGGCAGCAAGTGGGAGCGATTCCTACTTCAGTAGCTTGGGGGGAATTGTATCAAGCGTTGCAGCAAAATGTTGTAGATTCAGCTGAGAATGCATATCCGTACTATATTCAGCAAAATCATCACAGAACACCAAACGGAAAGTATACAACGGAAACAGGTCATGACTATACTACTAGACTATTATTAATTAGCGGCAATAAGTTTGATTCATTAACAGAGGAGCAAAAGGAAATCATTCTTGAAGCTGCAGAAGCGTCTGTTCAAGCAGAGCGTCAAGCATTATATGATCAAGAAAGCGAATATAAAGAACTAGCACTTGAAGAAGGTGCCAAAATTAATGAAATCGATCGTACACCATTTATTGAGATTGCTGCACCATTAAATGAAAAAGCAGCTCAAAATATGGGCATAGAAGAATTATTACAAAAAATTAACGACTTAAAGTAATGAAAATAATGAGGGGAAGGGTACGGGGCACTGATGCCCTTCCCTTTACTTTCTAAAATAAGAAGGTGAGAGCATGTTTATTAAACGACTAGAAAAATTTCAATTAACACTAGGTGTAACCTTTTTAACGATATTCTTTATTGCTGTTATCATTCAGGTCATCACTAGATATGTTGGAATATCTGTTATATGGACAGAAGAAGTAGCCAATTACTCATTTATCTGGGCCGTGTTTATGGGCGCGGCTGTTATGGTAAATCGAAAAGATCACTTTAACTTTGATTTACTTTCGAAGAAGTTGAAGGGAATTGCGAAACACTCACTTCATATTGTGATCGACGCGATCTTATTGATTTTCTGTGCAGCTTTATTTTTCTATAGCTTAACAGCCTTAACTACATTCTGGGACTATAAGTGGGTTTCATTACCGGCAATGAAAATGGGGTACGTGTGGCTTTCTTTACCAGTTATGAGTATCACAATGGTGATTTATCTACTGTCCCATATTACAGGTACGGTGAAAAAAATAGCAGCAGGGGAGGGGAATGAAAAATGGGGTTCATCTTAATTGCACTTTTTCTAGTTTTGATGTTTATTGGCGTGCCTATTGCATTTGTTATTGGGATTGTCGCTTTGCTTGGGATCGTAAACATTCCCTATATTCCTGAAGTGTCTGTCCCAGTGAAAATGCTCAATGGCCTTAATTCATTTGTCTTATTAGCAGTACCATTGTTCATTCTAGCTGCTAATCTAATGAATCATGGTCAAATTTCTCAAAAATTAATTAATTTCTCACTTTCGATTGTTGGACATATTCGTGGCGGTCTGGCCCATGCCAATATTTTAGTATCCATGATTTTTGCAGGGGTTTCGGGGGCATCTCAAGCTGATACTGCTGGTGTAGGTAAAATCCTAATTCCAAATATGAAAAAGCAAGGTTATGACACGGAGACAGCGGTAAGTGTTACGGCGGCTTCTTCAACCATTGGTGTTATTATCCCTCCAAGTATTCCGATGATCATTTTTGCTGGATTAACCAATGCATCAGTTGGGGCATTGTTTCTCGCGGGGATTATACCAGGAGTTCTTGTTGGAATCGGGATGATGATCTTAATTTACTATTATTCGATTAAACGAGGGTATCCAAAATATGAGAAAACGTCGTTAAGTAAGTTTTCTAGATTGTTAATCGATACGTTACCAGCTCTATTTACGCCAATCATATTAATTGGCGGTATTGTAACCGGTTTCTTTACAGCGACGGAAGCGGCGGCATTTGCTTCTTTGTATACATTATTTGTAAGTATGTTCTTCTATAAAACAATTAAAGTGAAGGATTTACCAAAAATATTAGTTGATACGTTAACATTAAGCTCCCTATCGTTGTTTGCTTTAGCAGCGGCTAGTGCATTAGGAGAATTAATGAGTTACTATCGAGTCTCAACTTGGGTACAAGAATTTTTCACTACGAATATCGATAGTAAGTTTTTATTCTTAATCATTATTATTATCTTTTTCTTGTTTATCGGAACATTTATGGATGCGATACCAGCGATGATTTTATTTATTCCTGTCATTTTACCAGTTGCTCTCATGTACGAAATAAGTCCTGTTCTTTTAGGGTTAATTACGATCATGACATTAGCAATCGGTCTTATCACCCCGCCGTATGGTTTATGTTTACTATTGGCTGCAAAAATAGGAGATCTCTCAATTGAAAAATCATTTAAATCGGTTATCCCGTTTATAGCAGTTATTCTTGTTGTACTTGTATTTGTAGCATTTTTCCCAAGTATTGCTTTCTATATCCCTAAACTATTTAATCCAACTCTGTTTTAGCTAAAGTTAGTATGAAAGGAATGTGAGATAATGGTAGAAAGAGAAGTCTTAACACATGAAGGATCGTTAATGGTCGTAAAGGTTGGTTTAAAAAAAGGTTTTTATGGAGATATAGACCAACATGTTCATGAGCAGGTTAGTTATATTAATAAAGGTTCTGTTGAATTTGAAGTGGGTGGAGTAAAGTCAATTCTTAAAGAAGGCGATGTACAGTACATTCCTTCAAACGTTAAACATCGTGTGAAAGTTCTAGAGGATTGTATTATTCTCGATGTATTTACACCTATTAGAGAGGATTTAGTTGGATAAAAAGAAAAGAGGAAGAGAGATCTTTCTCTTCTTTTCATAAGGAGAGGTTCGATTGAACAATCAAGTAGAGATGAGTAAGAGACGTGCAGGGGAAAAAGCAGTTAAGATGATAGAAGATGGGATGATTATTGGGCTAGGTTCGGGGTCAACAGTCTACTGGACTATTAGACGAATTGGAGAACTTGTGAAAAAAGGAATGAATATTAAAGGGGTCCCGTCCTCGATTCGGACAGAAGGATGGGCTAAACAATTTGGTGTTCCCTTAACAGATTTCTCAGAGGTTACAGAGCTCGATCTAGCAATAGATGGTGCAGATGAAGTCGATCCATCTTTCAATTTAATTAAAGGTGGAGGAGGTTCTCTAGTTAGAGAAAAGATTGTTAATGCAGCCTCAAAAAAGGTCATAACAGTTGTTGATGAAACGAAGATGGTTAACACTCTCGGTGAATTTGGTGTGCCGATTGAAGTCGTCCCATTTGGTTGGGAAGTTACAGCGTGGCGTCTATCGCAGATGGGCTGCCGCTGGGATCTACGAGAAAGAGAGAATGACATTTACGTGTCTAATAATGGTAATTTTATTTTAGATTGTCAATTCGGGTTAATTGAAGATGCAACTAATCTTCATTGTCAAATAAAACAAATAGTTGGTGTTGTTGAAACGGGACTTTTTATTGGGATGACAGATCACGTGATTGTCGGAAAAGACGATGAAGTTCAGGTTTTAAGAAAATACTAAGTTGTTAATAAAAGATGGGTGGAGGAGAAAAGGTGAGTTTACTACAAGAGATAAAAGACAGTGGCGTGGTCGCCATTATTAGAGGAGCAACCGTTGATAATATTGTTCCAATTTCAAAAGCTCTCCGTGACGGAGGGGTAAAAACATTGGAGATTACAGTTGAAACTCCAAACGTACTATCTCTCATTGAAAAGGTTTCTAAGGAATTAGATGATGTGATTGTGGGTGCAGGTACCGTTTTAGATCCTGAAACGGCACGAGCAGCGATTTTGTCAGGGGCAAAATTTGTTTTTTCTCCAACAGTTAATCCAGAAACGATTCGAATGACAAAACGTTATGGTGTAATTTGTATTTCTGGAGCATTAACACCGACTGAAATTCTAACCGCTTATGAGAGTGGGTCTGATGTAATCAAGGTGTTCCCGGCAAATGTATTTGGACCGACCTATCTAAAAGATGTTCACGGTCCTCTTCCTCATATTCCTCTTATGCCAACAGGAGGAATTAATTTATCGAATCTATCTGAGTATATTAAAGCAGGAGCGGAGGCAGTAGGTTTAGGAAGTGCGCTTGTTGATACAAAACTAGATATGAACGAGGAAACGTTAGTAGAGTTAACGAGGAAATCAAAAGAGTTTGTTAGTGCGATAAAGGAAGCACGTAGTTAAAACATAGAGGCAATACACTTAGTGTGTGTGTTGAATATGTTAGTTGAAGTAGAAAAGAAGTGAAAGAGGTCAAGCTCATTCAAAAGCTCGACCTCTTTTATTTTGTTCCGACAGCAAATTAATGAATAGGACAGAATATTAAGCAGTTCCGTCAGTAAATCCCCCGTTTTCGACAGAGTATCATTCAAGTTGGACAGTAAGAAGTTTCATGATCAAAATTTCGAGACACTAATTGCACAATTTTCGCTTGAAATATCCATATATTCACATTACAATTTAACTAACCAGTGGTTAATTAAATTAAGGAGGAGATTATGTCACCCCGCAAACCAACTTCTCAGGAACTCACGAAAGAAATGATCATAAATGAAGCTCGAACTCAATTTGTTGAGAAGGACTTTCATCAAGTATCGATGCGTAGTATCGCTAGACAGCTTGGGTGTAGTCATGGTGCAATTTATTATCACTTTCAAAACAAAGCAGAACTATTTTATGCGGTGATAAAAGAATATTTTCAGAACTTGAATAAGCTCATGGAAAAAATTGTTCATAGTCCTGGTGATCCCCAGGTTAAGCTTCAAAATATTTTTCTTCGTTTTATTGAGTTTGGCTTAAATAATCAAAGTCAGTATGAACTGATGTTTATGATGAGAAATAACGAGGTAGATGGTTTATCACAAGAAGCTGCAAATCTTTGTTATCAAAAATTCGCCCAGTCAGTTCAATCCTTATCAGATATTCAATTAAAGATTAATGAAATTTATTCAGCGTTTATTTCGTTACATGGTTTTGTGTCTCATTATCGTGGATATGTAGCAAATTTTGAAGAAGCAAAAGACGTTGCTCACTTACACGTAATATTTATTGCTAAAGCTCTAAGTCAACCTTCTTGATGTTAGAGCATATATTTTTAGTGTTATTGACCAGCGGTTAATTAAGAGGAGGTTAGATGGGAATGAAAAAAGCATTAGTTGTTGGGGCATCAGGTGGAATGGGATATGCGTTAGTTCATGAGTTACTCTCAAGAGGGATTGAAGTAGTGGCTTTTTCAAGAGGAAAAGAAAAGCTCGAATCTCTTTATAAGAACCTATCCAATGTAACCATTTTTCCTGGGAATGCATTAAATCAAGGTGAATTAACGCGAGCAGCTGATGGTGTTGATGTAATGTTTCATTCCGTGAGCTTCCCATATCCAGATTGGGATGAAACTCATCTCCCTTGTATTGATGTTATGTTAGAAGTGGCAAGAGCTCAAAAGGCAAAGGTTGCATTGGTAGATAACGTTTACGCTTATGGTAGACAAAGCAAGGAAATGGTGACCGAGCAGACGAAGAAGGAGCCGCATGCGAAAAAAGGAAAAATAAGATTAGAGATGGAAAATCGATTGAAGGAAAGTGATGTGCCGACGTTGATTGTTCATATGCCTGATTTATATGGGCCCAATTGTGGAAATACCATTCTCCACGAAACTCTCAAGAACGTCGTAAAAAATAAAAAAGCAAATTTCATTGGAAGTACAACCGTAGGTAGAGAATATCTCTATAACCTTGATGGAGCAAAAGCGATGGTCGAATTGGCACTTCGGGAAGAAACATACAATCAAAATTGGAACGTTCCATCAACACATCCGATAACAGGAGAAGAGTTGATGACCATTATAAGAGACATCACAGGGTACAAAAAAGCGGTTAGGTCAGTATCGACTAATATGATTCGTATTATCGGTATTTTTTCACCTTTTATGAGGGAAATGGTGGAGATGATGTATTTAACTGAACAGCCAGTGATTCTTAGTGGTGAGAAATATGAAAAGGAAATAAAATCATTGCCTCGGACTTCGTACAGAGAAGGCATCGAGGCGACAATTAATTGGATGAGGGAAAAGGAAACAAACTAGGATTTTATTTAAGCAAAAAGGCCATCATTTGTGATAATATATTCAAGTAATAGGAATGGGATAAGAGTGAATAATAATAAATTCACCAATTCATTGATGACAAAATTACCTCTGACCTGTGATTCATAAAAAAGTGAAAGTAGGGATCTATGTGATATTAGCAGTCTTAACTGGAGTCATAATATACATGGTAAGTGGAATGATCTATTATTCAGTGTTAGGAAATCGATGGGTAGATCTATTAAATATTAAGCCCGAACAACCCAATTATGGGATGTTAAGTTTTGTGACGTTATTCACCTCTATTGTATTGTATGGCGTGCTACAATTATCACAAGCTCAAACCTTAGTAGATGGAGCATTACTTGGTGGTGGAGTAGGGATCATAGTAGCTCTTGCCTATGCTAAAGACTTTATCTTTGGATTAGGAACAAATAGTAAAAAACCTACAACGATTTATTTGATCGCAGTAGGATATCATTTCATTGCTCTTACAATCATTGGAACGGTTATGATGTTTTTTATTTAGTGATAGCTTTTATGGTGTGATTCTTCTCGTTGCATAAGGGAGGAATAACGGACAAAATTAGCTACCGATAATGGTTGCGCGGCACAAAAAAGTGCGCTCGGGATTGAAGCTCATTTTTTGCCCGAGCGTTTTTGTATACAAATGTACTTTTAATTACTTGTTATTTCTAATATATTTTATCTTCTATCGCGACGCCGCTTGGTTTATAATGAACCTTTATATTCGTGATGCACTCAGGTGCACCTCCAATAAAATGTGCTTCCTTAATTACTTCAAATACTTCTTCTAACTCTCCTTCAATAACGGTTTCCATTGGACCAATATGAAATTCAAGTCCTGATTCTTTCACTAAATTAAGTACTTCGGGGATTATTCCACCAGTATGCATATCTTTTCCATTTGGTAAAATTTGAAATCCAGCTGTAACGGTAGCCATTATTTTCATCCATCCCTTCTGTATCGTTTTTACGAGTAATCCTTCTTCGGTTGCTTAACTAGTTTCTCAGAGTAGTACTCTTATTTTGAGTGTCGAAAGGTCAAGTAGGGAGGTCGATGACCATACTAGCTTCGGTCACTTTTTTCATGGTGCAT
The DNA here is from genome assembly GCF_056619925.1 of Halalkalibacter sp. HAAS-P013. Lineage (NCBI taxonomy): Bacteria > Bacillati > Bacillota > Bacilli > Caryophanales > Bacillaceae > Halalkalibacter > Halalkalibacter sp. HAAS-P013. The sequence goes on along the minus strand of NZ_JBWQTU010000015.1, from coordinate 27,080 downwards.
TATAACCAACTCCTTTCATATGTGTAATAGTCATATACCCTATTTGTTTTTTTGTAAAACGCTAATATAATTACGATATGGATATTTTGAAGAGTAAATCATTGTCGTTATCGTTGATCAGCAGTCATTCTTTGTACGTAGCCGATCATTGGTTAAGTACTTCACTATGGAAAAATTAGGATGATGAACTACCAAAGGCATCTCTTTGGTAGTTATTGATGTTGATACATAAACCGTTCCATATAATACATAAATACTTGGTTGTAGTAGCCTGAGAAATATGTATTGCTCGCATGACCTGCAAGTGGAAGCAATATTAAAGCAGATTTCGATTTTTCGGAATAGGTTTGGTTGAATTTTTTTGATACAGATTGATCGACGAAACCATCGTGAGTTCCCTGGTAGATTAAAGCTGGCGGACTATCTTCTGTCACTAAAAGGCTTGGGTCTATTAACTCCCTTCTACCATCTATGCCGGATTTTTTTGATAAACCGTTGGCTGGATAAACAGATATAATTCCTTTTATTGTAAGGTGTGGATTTAAGACGTTGTGTTGTCTATTTTTTGATCCTAACCCAACAGCATTCGCTATTTGCCCCCCTGAGGATCTTCCGGAGATAAACACTGAATCTAAATTGGCTCCATATTCCTCATGGTGTTCTGCTAAATAGTCTGTAAAAATGCCAATGTGACGAACCATATCATCAACGAAAAAGCCGGCAACTTTATTTGCGGGCACTTCGAGAAATTCAAAAAGCCGTTCTTCGTTACTGAGACCATGTTGCACATCAAATACGACATAACCGAGGCTTGCAAAATGTTTATTTATTTGCGCTCTGTTTAAGTGCCCTTTATCACCTGCCGTCCAAGCTCCACCATGAATTCTAATTAATACTGTATGGTTCCCAGGAAGTTCCTCATGTCCTTCAGGTGGCATATATGCATCAAAGTGAAGCCGAATCCCTTTGTCAATGCCGGTTGTTCCTTTGAAATAGAGAATGTCTTGCTTTACTCGATGATCCCCCGATGATGCACCGAAGAAATAATCAGGCAGCAAAAAAGGAGTATTTGAAAAGTACTGTTGCTTTTCTACTGGTATGATATCGGCTGCTCTTACACCAAATTCTTTCATATAGTTAGATTCAACATCTTGGATCGTCGCAAGTGTTATCACTAAAGGTAAGCTGAAAATAACAGTTAATGAAAGCCCAATGATGATAACTGTTGCTTTCACGAATGCTTTCGTTTTTTTTTGCAACATTTTTAATATGAGCATTGAAATAGTGAAAAAAATGATACTGAAAAATAAAGAAGTTGTCGGAAGTACCATCTCAATTTTATTAGCGCTTCGTCCTGTAATTAATTGATACGCTAAATAAATTCCTAGTGCTAAAGAAGCAATTAGTAAAATTTGAATGGTAATCCTCAGTGTATGGTTTATTTCATGTGATGAAGCTTCGTCTGTCTTGTTGATAGTTCGTAATTTCAACACGGCTAAAACACCCCCAAGAACGAGGAGAGATAAAAGCAAAGTTATTGAAATAACACTGCGTGATGTTGTGTTCAAAACATCTTCAGACGCACTTCTATTCAGTAAAGGTAGGAGCAGCATTGAAATAATAGTAAGAACTAAATAAATATAATCTAAGCTTCTGTGTTTAGTTTGAAATAGCGAGGCAGTGACGTTTCCTAATAGTGTAATGAGCAGGAGTACTCCGGATATATTCCACAAGCTATGTGAAGCCTTCGTTATGATGTAAATGAGGCCTAGTAAAATGGATGCACAATTGGCGATGATTAATGCTTTTATGAAAAAGTGTAAATATCTATTGTTATGATTTGGCCTATTTTCCATTTGGGTTCTCCTTATCGGAAGAGTGAAGTATGTCTAAAGTAGGTAGTGCTAAATTTGATGAAGCACCTTTTCATTTTTAGCTTCTTATTTATAATAAATACCCATTATTTCAATTCTAAAAAGTGTGGCGGAATTGCCTTAGCGTGTTTCGATAGAAAGTTAAAGCGTTTGGACAGTAAATGAGCGAAGTTAGACAGTAAAGAGATTACGTAAGATTATATTACAAATAAAGTTGACGTGACGTAAATTAAATGGAATCATAGTATTTGTCGAAAAAAACTGGCAGCATCTAATGAGAGTTACGACATCATGAAAGAGAGGAGTAGAAAAATGGGATTAACAAAAAAGATAATTATTGCACTTATCCTAGGGGTAGCTGTAGGGCTTGGATTTAATTTATTTGCTCCTGGAGTTTTTGCACCTTTAGACACTTATGTATTGACACCGTTAGGGCAAATTTTCTTGAAGCTTATTACAATGTTGGTGGTGCCACTTGTCTTCTTTTCGATTGTCCTTGGGACAGCTGGAATGGGTGATACGAAAAAACTTGGGCGTATCGGAATTAAGACAGTCGGGTTTTATTTGCTTTCTACTGTTGTTGCACTATGTATTGCTTTTGGAGTAGCGTTAGCCATTCAGCCAGGACAAGAGGGGTTAATGGGGACTGAAGAGGCCAATTTTGAAGCAACAGAACCGCCTCCCGTCATGGAGACGTTATTAAACATCATTCCAACAAATCCAATTGATGCATTAGCGACAGGTCAAATGCTGCAGATCATTTTCTTTGCTATTTTTGTCGGGTTTGCTCTGGCACATCTTGGTGAAAAGACAAGTGGGATTTACAAATTGATTGAGCAAGGAAATGAGATTATGATGTTCCTTGTTACGATCGCGATGAAGCTTGCGCCATATGGAGCCTTTGGTCTGATTGCATCAGCCATTGGAAAACTAGGTTTAGATGCCTTGTCTTCGATGGCAATGTACATGCTATGTGTCGTGCTAGCGTTGGTTCTTCATGTATCGGTCGTGTATTCGGGTGTCGTTTATGCCTTAGGAAAAATGAACCCACTTCATTTCTTTAAAAACTTTGCACCGGCTATGACGGTGGCGTTTAGTACATCAAGTAGTAATGCAACGCTTCCGCTATCCATGAAAACCGCTCAGGATAAATTAGGTGTGTCAAAGCCCGTATCTGGTTTTGTACAGCCACTTGGGGCAACGATTAACATGGATGGTACGGCGATCATGCAAGCTGTTGCGACGGTGTTTATTGCGCAAGTATTTGCTGAGCCATTATCAGTAGGGGCGTTAGTGACCGTTGTATTAACGGCCACACTTGCTAGTATCGGAACGGCGGGAGTCCCTGGAGTTGGGATGATCATGCTTGCCATGGTTTTACAATCTGTCGGATTGCCAGTTGAAGGAATTGCGCTAGTGTTAGCCGTTGATCGAATCCTTGATATGCTTCGTACAGCAGTTAACATTACTGGAGACGCAGCATGTGCTGTTTTTGTTGATCGTAGCGAAGGTGAAAAAGATAAGGTAGAAACAGCGTAAGAAAAAAAGCGTTATGATTGGTGATTTATTCATGGTCATAACGCTTTTTTATGGCTAGATATAATAAAGACACCTATTACCATTTTCAGAGTAAAGGGTGTCATGTTTAAGTAAGTGTTATTTTCTTACAAACATTGGCAAGTCAGTGTGTCCCATTCCACGAACGTAAACAAATAAGTTGCCTTTGTGATTGATGTTATTTGATCTTTAGACTTTTTGTATTATACTTTGATAAGTCGACGTTACTTGTAACATTCAAATTTATTTACATAGGTTATGAGACTTTAGAAACTTTAAGGAAAGGTGCTTTTTGTTTATGTTACAAAATCCAACGGGGAAAGAACGTTTAGGGCTAGCTTTCTTACTCGGGATGCTTGCGGTATTAGGGCCACTAAATATTGATATGTATTTGCCGAGTTTTCCTGAAATTGCTGATGATTTAGGAGCTCGTGCCTCACTTGTTCAGCTTAGTTTAACTGCATGTTTACTTGGTCTTGCAGCAGGTCAGGTCGTTGTTGGACCAATTAGTGATGCACAGGGGAGAAAAAAGCCGTTATTGATATCCATCTTTTTATTTGCGATTTCATCCTTGCTTTGTGCGTTAGCTCCTAATATTTACATTCTGGTCGTAGCTCGCTTTTTACAAGGATTTACAGCAGCGGCGGGAGTAGTGATCTCACGTGCTGTAGTCCGTGATGTTTTTAGCGGACGTGAGTTAACGAAATTCTTTGCGCTGTTAATGGTCATCAATGCAGTTGCACCGATGGCGGCACCAATGGCTGGGGGAGCGATCTTGCTCTTGCCATTTGCTAATTGGAGTTCGATTTTTTACTTTTTAAGCTTGATTGGTCTTTTCATTGTATTGGTTGTAGCGCTAAAATTAAAGGAGACGTTGCCTCCGGAAAAACGAATTCCTAGTACAGTTGGGCATTCTGTTCGGACAATGGGAAGCTTGTTTAAGGATCGATCTTTCATTGGGTACGCATTAACGGTTGGTTTCATCCATGGCGGAAGTTTTGCTTATGTTGCTGGAACTCCTTTTGTGTATCAAGGGATTTATGATGTGTCTCCTCAGGTATTCAGCGTGTTGTTCGGCATTAATGGGCTTGCTATTATTTTAGGGAGTTTTACTATCGGACGCTTAGGTGGAATTGTTCATGAAAGAAGTTTGTTACGTATTGCGGTAATCATCGCGGTAAGTGCTACGTCTTTCCTGCTAGTAATGACCATCGTTGAAGGACCACTGGCAACACTCGTAATTCCAATCTTTATTTATATGACTTCCATGGGGATGATCACAACAAGTACCTTTTCTTTGGCGATGCAAAATCAAGGCCACCGTGCGGGTAGCGCGAGTGCGGTGCTAGGTACGCTTTCCTTATTCCTCGGCTCAATGGTTTCCCCACTTGTTGGGATTAACGAAACGACGGCGGTACCGATGGGAGCCATTTTGTTTTTTACTTCAATGCTTGGGGCTATTGCTTTCTTTAAGCTGACAAACATGCAGCAGGTCGAACCGAGTGTAAAAAGGAAGGTAGGAGGATGATGCCAAAAGGCTGTTCACCCGGCCTATATGTCTTGAATACATGCTTACAAGTAACGCGGACAAACTACTATTGATACAAGTTTAGGAGGAATGGGAATGAGATATTTGTTTTCTATTTTATTTGCAGTTTTGCTCACGTTAACGGGATGTGGAGCAAACAATGAAGCGGTGGAAGAACCGGTTCAAGAGGAAGCTACTGAGGAAGTACAAGAAGGGGCAGAGGGTGTAGAGGAAACCTATGCAACGATTGTGATAAGTGAAGAAGAACCTGAAAATATCCTAAGTGAGGATACGGTATCGTTCGAACAAGGACAAACGCTTATGGATGTGATGGATGAACATTATGACATTACAACAGCGTATGAAGGTGCGTTTATTTCAGGAATTAACGAAATTGAAGCAGATGATGAAACATCAAGTTATTGGCTCTATACGATCAACGGAGAAGAAGCGTTAGTAGGGGCAGCTGAATACGAACTTGAACATGGAGACTTGATTCATTTTCATTACGCTTCGATTGAATAGGCATGTCAATTCGCCGAATTACGTTGCTAGCCATGCTCAGTGCCCTTTGTGTGGTTGGCCGAATGGCTTTTGCTCATATTCCTAATGTTCAACCGGTTACGTCCATTATTATAATCACAGCGATGTTTATGGGCCCGGTCAATGGCCTCATTCTAGGTTTTGTCAGTACGGTATTAACGAATATGACATTAGGAACAGGCATATGGACCTTTTGGCAAATCATTTCTTGGTCCGTGATTGGGCTTGTCTCAGGCTGGATGGGAAGAGTTCATACAAAGTGGGGCATCCCTTTCCTTGTTCTAATCATGTACGCAGGATTTTGTGGTTATTTTTATGGATTTGTCATCTCACTGAATATGCTGTTCATTAGCGATCGCTTTATAGCGTATTACTTAGCTGGGCTCCCATTTGACACAAACCATGCGATAGGGAATATGATTTTCTTTTCACTCCTTTATCCGATCATGAGCAGGATTTTTGTTCATTATTTAAAGAAAGGTCCATTTACATCCATATAATGCGAAGTGTTAGAGGGCTTTTGAAAAGTAAGATCTTTATAACAGAGGGAAAAGGGTTAAGATACACACTGTATGAGACGGAAATCGTTAGGATTTTCGTCTCATTTTTCAGGCTTTCTAGGAGAATTGAGTCATTATGAAGCAGATGAAAGCCCGTTCGCTGTTATAGCAAGGAGAAAAAGGTTCACATGGGTCAAGACGAGTGATTGCTCCATTCTGACTTAGGGGGGCTAATTGTATTAAATAGTTTGAAAGAACGGAATATTGCACAAAGTCAAAATGTGTGATAAGCTTTCTTAGGAAAAATTATGAATAGTAATAGGGGAGCTATGAGGTTGGCTGAGAGGATATCCCGATGAAGATATCGACCCTTTAACCTGATCTGGGTAATGCCAGCGGAGGGATGTTTATTAGAATTACATGTTGACATGTAAAGTCTACACGCCTCTGTGGTGTGTAGACTTTTTTTGTGAAAGGAGGGTTTCATGGAACGTTTGCGTCAGTCGATCTGTTCAGCTGCTCCAGCGATCATCGCCATTATTATGTTTCTTGTCGTGTGGGAAGTGGCTGTGTGGATTTGGGACGTTGAAAACTGGATCTTACCAGCGCCAAGCTTGATCGTTCTTACGTTATTTGACACGTGGCATCTATTACCTGAACATATCTGGATGACCACAAAAGAAGCGCTGCTTGGTTTCTTATTAGGAATTATCGTTGCGTTAGTAATGGCTTTTATTTTAGATTTTTCACCGCTTTTACGTAAAAGTTTTTATCCGATTCTCTTATTCTCGCAAACGATTCCTATAATAGCGATTGCACCTTTGCTCATTATTTGGTTTGGATATGGAATTTTGCCTAAAGTTCTCGTCGTCGCATTAGTCACTTTTTTTCCGGTAGTCGTTAGTCTCGTTGAGGGACTGCAATCAAGTGATCGCGATATGATCCGACTTGTTCGGTCGATGGGGGGATCGCACCTGCAGGTATTTTCCTCTGTTAGGTTCCCGCACGCATTACCTTACTTATTTACAGGATTGAGAATTGGCGCTACATATAGTGTATTGGCAGCGGTGATTTCAGAGTGGGTCGGTGCAAGTTCTGGATTAGGAATTTATCTAATCAAAGCTCAAAGCTCGTTTGCGACAGATAGGGTATTCGTCGTTATTGTGCTTATCTCACTATTGAGCTGCCTTTTATTTTTAGTTGTTGTCTTACTCGGCAGACTCATGATGCCGTGGAAACACAAGTCTCAAAAAAAATAAACGAATTAAGTTGAGGAGAGAGTTCGATGTCAAAAAAGCTAAGTGCATTTTTGTTTTTCATTATCATGCTTGCGTTAGTTGGTTGTAACCAAGCAGAAGAGTCAAGCCAAGGGGAAGCAGTTGAATCTGAAGCAGGGGAAGAGGCACCGTCCGAATCTACAGAGTTAATGGAAGCAACGTTTATATTAGATTGGGTACCTAACACAAATCATACGGGTATTTATGTCGCTAGAGAAAAAGGGTTCTTTGAAGAGGAAGGGATTGATTTAACAATTATCGAACCAGCCATGGAAGGTGCCGTACCAGTTGTAGCAGCAGGACAAGCTGATTTTGGGATTGGATCTCAGACAGGCGTTACAATTGCTAGATCAACCGGTATTCCAGTCGTTTCGATTGCTGCAGTCATTCAGGAGCACACATCTGGTTTTGCTTCTCCAGTGGAAAAAGAGATTACTTCACCAGAGGATTTTGAAGGAAAGACATATGGTGGATTTGGAGGTGCTGAAGAAGAGGCGATTTTGGAAACCGTATTAAAACAGCATGAGGTTGATCCTTCTTCGGTAGATAATGTCATCGTTGGATCTGCTGACTTTTTTGCTAATACGAAAAGAGACATAGATTTTCAATGGATTTTTTATGGGTGGACAGGAATTGAAGCTGAAGTTCGTGGTGAGGACATTAATATGATTTATCTGAAAGATATTGATCCTGTCTTTAATTATTATTCGCCGGTTATTTTTAGCAGTGAAGCTGTGATTGAAGAGCAGCCTGAGTTAGTTGAAAAATTTGTAAGAGCTGTCTCGAAAGGATATGAATTTGCGATTGAGCAGCCATCAGAAGCAGCGGAAATCTTAATTTCAGCTAGCCCAGAAACAAATGAAGAACTGATTCGTGCATCACAAGAGTGGCTAAGTCCACGCTACAAAGGGGATGCAGAAAAATGGGGCATTCAAGAGGAACATATTTGGAATGATTTTTCAGAGTGGCTGCTTGAAGCAGGTTTGATTGAAACAGAAGTAACAGAAGAAGCGATGACAAATACGTTCTTGCCTTAATGAAAGGTTGTAGTCGATATGGAAATCAGCATTCGTAATCTCTGTCATTCGTTTGACGGGCAACCTGTCATCAAAAGAATAAACCTTTCTCTTCAAAAAGGTGAATTTGTTTCATTAATTGGACCAAGTGGTTGTGGCAAAAGCACCTTGTTTAATCTCATTACGGGTCTTGAAGTTCCCTATGAGGGAGAAATTTTATTTGACGGTAAGGATATGAAAGGGAAACGTGGGCATAGCAGTTATATGATGCAAAAGGACTTATTGTTCCCATGGAAAACTGTACTTGAAAATGTCCTTCTAGGTCCTAAGGTAACAAGACACCAAACAGAACAAGCAAAAGAAGAGGCCCTTACTCTTTTTCCTTTGTTTGGTTTAGAAGGATATGAGCAATATTATCCGGATGTGTTATCAGGAGGAATGAAGCAGAGGGCTGCGCTACTACGAACGTTCTTGCATAAAAAAGAACTCATGCTATTAGATGAGCCTTTTGGCGCGTTAGATGCGTTAACTCGTGAGAAAATGCATAGTTGGCTTTTGCATATATGGAGTCAAATGCAACGGACAGTCTTATTTATTACACATAGTATTGATGAAGCAATCTTTTTATCAGACCGTATTTATGTGTTAGGACCACGTCCTACTGAAGTCATACTAGAAGTAAAGGTGCCATTGCCAAGACCAAGGAAAAAGGAAATGACCGTCACTCCTGAATATTTAGAGTTAAAAAGGCAATTGATGAACGCTCTGTACGAAATGAACTAAATAGATGATGAAGAGAGGATGAATGATATGAAATTTTCAGAACAACTTCGTAAAAAGGTAGACTCTATTTGGAATGCAAGCTTTGAGCATCCATTTGTTACAGGAGTAGCTAATGGCTCATTGCCAATCGAATGTTTCAGTTATTATGTGCAACAAGATTCCTTTTATCTTTCGAAATTTGCTCAAGTACAATCCATTGGGGCTGCGAAAGCACTAGACTTTCATACGACATCGCAAATGGCATTTCATGCTAAATCAACCTTTGATGCAGAGCATATGCTACATGAAGGATTTGCCAAAGACTTAGGATTAGAAAAGAATAACGAAGGTCATATGGCGGCTGAACCTGCTCCGACGGCAGTAGCCTATACGAACCACTTGTTTTCTGTTGCGTATAAGGGTTCTTTAGGGGAAGTCATTGCTGCAATTCTTCCTTGTTATTGGTTGTATTGGGAAATCGGAGAAAAGTATAAAGGTTCTACTCCAGGACATCCCGTCTATCAAAAGTGGATTGATACGTATGGTGACGAGTGGTTTGCAACGTTAGTAAAGGAACAAATAGACCGTTTGGATGAATGGGCAGAAAAAGCTTCAGAAGAAGAAAAGCAACGTATGGAAGCTATTTTTGTTACAAGCAGCAGGTATGAGTATATGTTTTGGGAGATGTCTTACACGTTAGAGAAGTGGCCGGTGTAAGATGAAGTTATAATATACGACCCATCCAATTACTGTGGATGGGTTTTGCTGTAGAGTATGTCCAGGAGATTGGTAATTGGAGTTCGCCAAGAGCGCTGATTAGGTTTAGGCAAAATTCTTCCTCATAATTAATGTAGAAATCAAAATAATAAAGTTAAATGAAGGAAAGGGGACTACGAAACCTAAATGATGAATTCCTTGATCAATCACATTAGCTGGATAAGATCTGTATTTAATTTGGGAAGGAGGACACAGCAAATATTTGGAGCTAGACGCAATAACAGTGGAGGAGTGATGTACTCAATATTAGGAATAGGAATTGGAGTAGCGGCTTACGGCCTTCTAACGAATCGTGAAAATGGATTTCAATCATTGAAGCAACCGATTAGTAACTTCATTAAGAACAATCAATTCAATATGATGAGAGGGTCAACTCAAACAGCTATGGCAGAGTTTTCAGAAGAACTGACGACTGAGATTGCTAAAAAGGTAGATAATATTGATTATGATGAGCTTTTTTAAAGAATGTATTATTAGCCCCTAAGAAGTAGCTTATTTTTAGCTTTCTTAGGGGCAATTAATTGTTTTTATGATTATTACTAATAATAATTAGGTGAAATGGGTTAATTGGCTTACATAAAATGAGTTCAGTGTTTGTATTTTGCGCAGTATTCTGACATATTGTTTAGGTCTGAAATTGTAAATGTTTCCAATCTATGAATGTCTATTGCGTGATTTAATTTAACATAGATAACTATAGTAATAGAAGTTTTAAAGAAACTTACAAGACTAAGGCATGGGAAGGATTTTATTATGAAAGAGAAGAATGCAACGTTAAAAACCCTCTTTTTGGTTCGGGTTCTTTTAGCGTCTCTGATTCTAGTTTTAGTATCGGGATCTATTTTGCTCTATTTTAATAATTTACAGATTGTATCTGAAGTAAATAAGCAATCAACTTTGACGGCTCAAAGTATAAAACGTGAAGTTGAAAACACGAACTTGGCAGCAAAATCCTTAGAGCATCAAATTGATTTGAAATTAATTTCTTTTGCAAAACATGCAGCAGAAAGATTACAGGAAAAAAGGTTAGAAGATATAACAAATCAAGATTTACTAGTGTTAAGAGAAGAGTTAGAATTAGCTGGGATTACTTTGTTTGCTAGAGAAGGAGATGATATTGTAGGTGTTCGATCAACCGATCTTCATGAGATTGGATTTAGTTTCAAGGAATATGGTTATTATGAAACGATAGACACTCTATTAAAGGGTGAGAAAGTTTATGTAGAGGGAGCCTCTTTAGTTGATAACCATATTCTCGTTTTACCAGTTGCTCAGTCGGGATCACAACAGGGAGAACCGGTTTTTTTCAAATATGGCTATTATCACCCTCCTGGTTCTTCATATATTATTAATCCTTATATAGAAGTAGATGAAGTTGAGGATTTGTTAAATCAAGTAGGGCCGAGTTCGATAATGGAACAGATGAAAACGGACAACCCATATTTGGATGAAGTCGCTATTTTAAATCCAAAAATTTTCGTTGACCCATCATTTGAGGACCAATTGTATCCACCGCTAAAACAAATTGTTCATGGTACATATGATTATAAAAGTGAGCAAGACCTTGATGTATTAAAAAATATGGTAACCAATCCCGAGAAGACTTTTTATATAGAAGAGGTTAATGGAAAGAAATTGTATAAAGTCTTTCTTCCTTTTGGGGCTGATCAAGTAATTTATACGGCTTTTAACTATGGGAAAATGAGTGAGCCTCTTACTCGACAAGCTATTCTTATTATTGTGACAGGATCAATTTCAATACTTGTAATGTATCTCATAACCTCTCAATTCTTTAAGAGGATTTATCGTAGAATTGATATTTTAGTAAGAGATGTAGGGCGTATCTCGAAAGGGCAGTATGGAGTAACGATTGGTTCGGACGACCAGTATGAGTTTAGAAAACTCACAGAAGCCATTAATCAAATGTCTCTAAGCTTACGGCAGTCATTTGATAACCTCTCAAGTGAAAAGTTATTTCGTGAGCAAATTCTAGCGTCAATTCCAATAGGTATTATGACAGTGCAAAACCAAAATAGTGAGATTGAATTAAATGGAAAGGCCAAAGAGGTAACGAACTTAGATGAGGTAGAAATAAACAGTCTTTATAAAGAAAAAGTGACTTCTCAAGTAAATAAAGAGTTTTGGGATTTGTTTTATTCTGAAGAATTTTTTCGAACGAGAAAAGTATCTTTTCAGGCATCGGATCTATCATATGTATTATTGGTCTCTCAATCACCTATAGTAGATAACAAGAATGTTATTGGCAGAATTTTTTATTTTGTTGATGTGTCTGAAATAGATGAACTAGAGAAAAGGGTCCTTCGTACAGAAAAGTTAGCATTAGCTGGTGAATTAGCATCGAAAGCAGCGCATGAAATTAAAAACCCTTTATCGGTTATTCAAGGATTTATACAATTGATGAATAGTAAGTTTTCAGAGAGTGAGCGAAATAAGTACCATACGTTACTTATTTTAAAGGAAATCCAACGTATTAATAGCATAGCTCAAGATATGTTGATGCTGGCTAAACCTAATTTGAATAAGAAGAAGGCTAATTTAACTGATGTTATTGAAGAAATAATGCCGTTTATTCATTCCAATTACTCGTCAAATATCTTCATTCGTTCTGAATTAGACTCCATTACACTGAATATTGATGTTGATCAAATGAAGCAAGTGTTTCTTAACCTCATTATCAATAGTATTCAGGCAATGGAAGAAAAAGGTGAGATTTCGATTTCCTCTGAGGTTGATCAGGATAAGATACACATCTTCATCAAAGATAATGGGAGAGGCGTGCCTGATGAGATTCAATCTAATCTGTTTGAACCATTTGTAAGTAGCAAAGCAGCTGGAACGGGGCTTGGTTTGACTATAATTGAGCAAATTATTGCAAGTCATGAAGGAACAATCCAACTACTCTCCTCGAACGAAGAAGGCACTTGTTTTAAAATTACATTACCTTTGGTTTTAAAAGGGAATAATTTAGCATCATAAAATATAGTGAATAGGCATTACGTTTAGGCGTTGATGTCTTTTTGTTTTTCTCAGTAATTCTGTATCTTTTAAAAGGGTGAAACGAAAGGTTAGGGAGTTATATTATATTATCTCCTCTTTTATACATAAAGGTGAGGTTATGTTTTGTAGTCCTATGTTAAATGGTTTCATGTTTTTGTAAGAACAAAAGGCCGCTCCTTACTGGTTTGCTATGTTTAAAACACTACTACAAATTATGTACCTACCTGAGTATGGGTAAAAACAAGGTGTTTTTTATGGGGAATCAGTACTAAATGTCAGCTAATAAAATTATATTGTAGGAAAGTCTAATTTTCTTTGTATTGATAATGGCCAAGAGGAGGGGGAGAGCTTGAAGGAGATTTTATTAATCTTAGTACTTCAGTTGGTTTACGTCCCCATCTTTACACTCAGAACGATTTTTGTCGTGAAAGGAATGAGTGTTATTGCAGCGCAACTTGCTGTGTTAGAAGGTTTGGTCTATGTATTTGGCTTATCCATTGTTCTATCTGGAAATCCGTCTACTCTCGCTATGATTGTTTATGCAGTTGGTTTTGGTATAGGAATCCTACTGGGTGCATACGTAGAAAGGAAATTAGCGATTGGTTATACGGCTTTGATTGTTAATTTAGAAAGGAAAAATGAAGAGTTGATTTCGTTTCTACGAAATGAAGGGTTTGGAGTTACGGTGTTTGAGGGAGAAGGGAGAGATAGTAAGCGTTATCAACTCGAACTGTTAACGAAAAGAAGTCGAGAAGATGAACTCATTCTATTAATAGAAGAATATGAACCGAAAGCCTTTATTATTTCTTATGAGCCGAGAAGATTCAAAGGTGGTTTCCTCTTAAAAGCAATGAAAAGAACGAGGAGAAAGAAAGTGAATACAAAAGAGAACTAATGTAAACTACTTAAAAAGATGGCAGACAAACCGAGGGCACTGAAAAAGGTGACTTTCACTTTTTCAGTGGTCTTTCAAAACTTTTCTGTCTTTTTTGTGGCTAGATTATAAAAAAATGCTTGTCAGTACCGGTACAAAGTGTTTACATAGATCTATAATGTAAATAACGAATAGCGCTTTGCTGCTAAAATGGGATGGTTAAATGGAAAAGCAAAACCCCTTAGATAAATTGGGATTAATAGATGAAGTAACAGGTTTTCCAACTGAACATTTGCTTTACGATCGATTACATATGAACTTGGCTTACTGTGATCGTTTTAAAGTAGCTACAGCTGTATGTTACGTTAGATTGTCTCAGTCTCATGTTGAAATGAATGTTCTTAGTTTTTTACGAAAACAGATAGCCGAACGTTTGAAAACAAGTATAAGGGACATAGATACTGCTTCATTTTTATCTGATACTGATATAGTGATCTTGTTAACAGATGTGACAGAACAAGAATGTAACTTCATTGTTGAAAGAATTATTGGTACTTTGTCTGGAGCATATACGTATAGCAACAATCAATTTACAGTAGAAACGAGCATTGGCGTTTGTATATATCCTTATGATCATATGAACAGTGATGATTTGATGATGTTAGCAAAATCTCAAATGTATGAAGCTTTTGAGATAGGGAAGAACAAGTACAAATTATATAAAGGGGATATTAACGAGTCCGCTTATCGAAAAGTCGTTATTGAAGTTGATCTTCCGCATGCTTTAAGGGATGGTAGCTTTTATATTGAATATCAACCACAAGTAGGTATGAAAGAAAGAAGAGTAATAGGTGTTGAGACTCTTATTCGGTGGGACCATTCCAAGCTAGGTGTGGTCAGTCCAGATGAATTTCTGCCATTAACTGAGAAAATAGGACTGGCTAATGACATTTTTATTTGGGTAATTAAGCAAGTCGTTCAGAGCATTAAGGAAATGGAAGCTAAAAATGAGCCAATTTTCTTTTCTGTTAATTTATCGGTAAATCAGCTTTTAATGGAAAATTTTGAAGAGATAATTTCAGAAATCATCACGGAAGCAAGTATAAGCCAACCACAAATTCTTTTCGAGATTACAGAAAATATAAGTATCTATAAAAGAGAAGATGTAAAAACAAAATTACAATTTTTACGAAACAAAGGTTACAAAATTGCGTTAGATGATTTTGGAAATGGGTATTTTTCTTTTTCTGACTTTGTCGACCTGCCAATTGATCATATTAAATTGGATAAAAGGTTTATTACAAGTTTAATGAAAAACAATAAACTTACAAACGTCATTATTCCAATTAGACAGATGGCCCATAACCTAGGATTTAAGCTCGTTGTTGAAGGGATTGAAGATGAAGAGCAATTTGCAGATTGGCAAAATATAGGGGGAGATATCTTTCAGGGGTATCTTTTTAGCAAACCGGTGAGATTTGATCGATTAAGTCATGTTATTTCATTGGTGAATAAGAACCTTATAAAAACATAATATTTGCGAATAGGATGTTTATAAATTTTTTATGAATTTTACTATAGGGGGCAACCAATCATTGGTTGCCCCCTATTTTTCTGAAAGAGGATTGGGATTGTTTTTATTTGTTAATGTAAAGAACTTCTAAATAGTGGCGCGATAGTAAGAAAAGGTTACTAAAAAAACAAAAAAACGCCCAAAAGGACGTCTTTGTGCGTATTGCTGCGAGAGACAGCACTCCACATTGTGCATTGCCTAACAAGGCGTATCAATCTCGTCTTATGCAAATTAGCTCATCGCTAGACTAGTATATCATTGTTTCTGATGAAAGAGAAGTTGATTTATTCTCCATTTTTTCTTAGTTATTAAAACGAGAGGACAAGCTTTCGTCTTTTTATTTCCTAACTATTGCGTTTTTTTGTTAGGAATATAATGGATTATTTTAACTTGGGGTTATAATAACTGCTCAAAATTTGGATATAGTAAGGAAATAATCATACTGGAGGTGGGAGGCTTTGTTTTATTACCTAATTTTGAAGGTTAAAAAGAACATTTGGTTACTCCCAAGTGCCTATTGTTTGGTTGCTTCTTTACTTGCAATAATCGTTATTTGGTTAGATACGGTTCATGGTCAGAAAATAGAAAATGCGATACCACCGACTTTATTGATTAGTGTTGATTTGGCTCAGAATATATTAGGAATTCTTGCCGCTGCTTTGTTAACGATGATTGCGATAACGTTTTCGACCATTATGGTTGTATTAACAACCTATTCGTTACAGTTTTCCCCGAGAACGCTTTCTGATTTCGTAACAAATCAAGTAACTATGAGGGTTCTTGGAGTTTATATGGGTGGATTCGTGTATTCCATTCTTGCGTTACTTTTTATGAGAGAAGATTTGGAGCATGAGGTGATGGCTGGGACAATTGGAGTGTTAATTTCCATTGTTTGCTTAGCTTTTTTTGCCTATTTTATTCATCATGTGGCAACATCGATTCAAGTTAATAAATTAATAAGCGAGCTAACTCGTCAGACATTAAAAACATCTCATGAGCGGTTAAAATCAAAAGTAAAAGGACAAGTCGTTTCGTTAACTAACGAAAAACCTGATATCTTATTAGAGAACTACATGGTTGAGGAAGTGAAGAGTCGTACGTTTGGTTATATTCAGTTAATCGAGTATAACCATTTATATAAACTAGCTAAGAAGCATGATCTTGTAATTGAAATTATCCCACCGATTGGGACGTTTGTCACAACAAATAAAGTATTGTTTAATCTGTATTATAAAGGGGAGAAGCCAAGTGAAAACATCCATAAGTTCATTGAGTTAGGAAATGAACGAACGATTTTGCAGGATGTCGATTTCGGTATCCAGAAAATTGTCGAGGTCACACTCCGAGCATTATCACCAGGAATCAATGATCCTAATACAGCGATAGATGGCATTCTACATATAGGTAAGCTTCTAGGCACTGCATGCAAGCATGATGGCAGCTATATTCTTTACTCGGATTCTAAGCGGGTAAGAGTGTTTTCCCCTAAGATAACAATAGATGAACTGTTGTATGCAACATTTTATCAAATTTGTCATTATGGACGTGACGATATATCTATTATGCTTGCTACATATGAAGCGCTTTTTATGATAGCAGAAGAGAATGATGATCTTATGAAGAAGAAAATTTGGGAATTTAGCAGGTATTTATACAAAAGTTTTAATAAAGAGGTGTGTCAAGAGTTAGACTTACAATATTTGAATGAAAAGATAGCGGATCTACGTGAGATCACGGTTGGATAGAAGGATTAGGGTCAATATGAATAGTGGAAATTGCCTAACATTTTGGGCTGTTTTTTCTTTTCATACTAACACGTTATACACTATTAAGAGTTTAAAATGAAGTGTGTTGGAAATAATTGTATTTGTTAGATCGTTTTATGGATGCTCGTTTCTGGTAGGGGGGAGATAGATGAACAAAGGGAACGAACAATTTGCAAATAGTTATTCACTATTTGCGCTGATACGGGGGCTTAATTTTGAAATTGAAAAGGACATACGAAGACAAGTAGAAAAAAGAAAGTTGACGTTTCCTGGTTTTCGTATTCTTTGGATTTTATATTTTGATTCAAACTTAAGAATGTCAGATCTTACCTATTTAGCTCAAACCAACATCTCGAATATATTTAGGCAATTAATAAAATTAAAAGAATCAGGTTTAGTTGTCGTGAATAGTGGAAATGATGCACGAACGAAAGAAGTTGCTTTAACAGAAGAAGGACGAAAAGTTGTTAAAGACTTTATAGATGATAATGTTGCGAACTCAGATTTACAAATTTGTCATCTGGTTGATAGGATATCAAAGGAGGATCAATCTAAACTGATGGAGGTTTTAACGTTACTGAGTAATGAATTAATTGGAAAGCAATTCGGTGAATTTGTTGCTAAATCATCATCTGATATTAAGTTTAACTAATGGTGTCACATCTATTTTAGATCTTGAGAAAAAAACAATTAATGATTAAGGGGCTTTCTTAAAAGCCAGGAACAGATGGCAATGGCTCGGTTCGCTACTTGCCTCGAGAGGAGAAACCCACTCCTCTAAGGATTTTAAAAGATGTAGCGACTCCGTACGTTGCTTCGGGGTTCTCTCAAAAGGTCAAATCACCTTTTGGGAGAACCCTTTTTATTTGCAATCGCAAAATATTATTGTCGATCTGTGTCATAATATGACTAGTCGCTTCTGAACATTTACAATTTAATCTAGAGCTGCTTCATTCGTAATGCCCATAAAGGAGGATGTTTATAAAATGTTTAATAAAAAAAAAGAAGATTCAATAGTTGCTGCATCATGCATGATTATAATGTTTCTCATATTTAGATATGTTCCTCGTCATAAAATGAGGGAAGCTCATGTGTCCTTTTTATTTCAACAGGTTATGACGTGGTTTTTTGGATTGTTAGTTGTAGAGAAAGGATTAATTAAGTACCCATATCGTTCTTTTTTTAAGAAATCAAACAAAACAAGTTTTGCTTTTGAGTTCTTTATTTATCCAGCGATCACTATTCTTTTTAATCTCTATTATCCAGAAAAAAGAAGCTATATAAGTAAGGCTATCTATGTTTTTAGTTATAGTGGTGTAATTACCTTAATAGAAACCTTCACAGAGAAATACACAGATCTAATAGAGTACAAAAAATGGAATCGGTACTGGAGTTTTATTACCTTGTCATGTACATATTATGTATCGAGACTTTATTATAGGTGGTTTTTTTCAAGAGATTAAGAGCGTGGGATACATAATAAAGTTGCACTTTTATCTTTTGGAAGAATCTTTGGTTGCTCAGGCGAATAGCATATAGGCATACGCTATGAATTGAACTTATTTTCCTTGAGTAATTGAAAAAGTTTTTTCATTCGGAGGGGGTAATAATGCAAGTTTTTTACACGGTTCGTCCTGGGGATACACTGTATAATATTGCTAGGCGGTGGGAGCTTCCGGTTGCATCTCTGATTGCCGCAAACAATCTTAGTCCGTCGTATATGATTTATGTGGGACAGCAGCTTTCTGTTCCTCCTGGGGTGAATGTGGTTCGAGTAAAGCCTGGGGGTTCGGTTTTTGCAATTTCGCAATTTTTCGGTGTTCCTCAAAAAGTAATTATCGAAGCGAACCGTCTTCTTCCTCCTTATCACATTCAAGTTAGTCAATTGATAAAAGTTCCTCCTGGTAACCCCTATTATGTTGTTCAACCCGGCGATACTCTATTTCATATTGCTAGGCGATTTAATGTAATTACAGGAGGGCGTAATAATTATGAAGTAATACGACAAGTGAATCAACTCCCGAGTTATGATTTGTTTCCAGGGATGAGGTTGATCATTCCGTATGCGCCTCCCGGAGATCGGGGAATGATTGCTTATGTAACGAATCGTGGGGGAGAATTCGATTTGTGGTTGTATAATCCACGTGATGGTGCGAGTATACAACTTACCAACGGGATAGGGGCAACGTTTTCTACACCTTATTGGTCACCAGATAGTCGGAAAATCGCTTTTGTTGGAGTAGGTGGAGTGATTTATGTTGTAGATTTGCTCGGAGCAGGAATTGCCCGAATCGATCAGGTTGAGACTAGTGTTTTATTAAATTGGTCACCAGATAGTCAAATACTCGTTTATACAAAGCAGAATGAGGTTGTTTTGTACGATGTGATTAATCATCAAGCAGAAAGAATAGCTGAGCCTGGTGTGACTGATGCTCAGTGGTTTCCAAGTGGAGAGGAGCTACTTTTTCAAGCGCCTGATCAAGCGGGGGTCAGTCAGCTTTTTCGAATACGAACGGATGGAACAGGAAGAAGGCAAATTACTGAAAACACGGGTGGTCGGCTCAATTATGTTCGTCTTTCCCATGATGGAACGCATGCACTATATACGACACCAGGAGTTAGCATCTCCATTATCTTTACAGTTGACCTTGCAACTGGCAGGATGAGTGAAGTAAGGGGAGGGCCACTTGCGAAGAACTATTTTCCATCTTGGTCTCCTGATTCATTAACCATTGCTTACAGTGCGACGGCATTTGAGGATCGAGGCTACTTCTCTCTTATTCGAACATCGGGAAGGCGAGGGGAGGACGACCTAACACGAGCTATATCCAATTGTTTTGCTACACCTGTTACTTGGTCACCAGATGGAAGGAAAGTGGCCTATCTTTCAGGTTGTACTAACGAAGAGATGGCGAGTGAAATGTGGGTAATCGACGTATTCCACCCTGTCCCTATTAAACTAGTAGAAGGGGCTAGTATTGCATCGATCCAATGGTCTCCTGCGCCAATTCCTTCTGCAAAAAAGACATATATGAATAATATTTATAAGGTTCATTTTCAATATCCAACCGATTGGCAAAGAGTAGATGTTGAGCGATATGAAGGACCAGATGGTTTCTTCCAGGTATCTGCGTTATTTTCAGAGGAACCGATTCATCAAGTGTGTCAAAACGAAGCATATCATCAACTAGCCCCATATGGTTCAGATCCTCGAATCGTTCATACACAAATACAAAATCAAGAAGCGTGTTTTATTTATCCATCGGACGATCAACCTGCTGAGATGAGAGGGCAAGCTGCTTTGATTGTCAGGTATCCAATGACGATAAAAATTGAAGGAGCAAATTACAATTACTTTGTTTTGTGGGCGGATCAGATGCATATAGATGAAATCGGTTCGACATTGGTTTTTTTGATGTAGATTGTACTTTTGGCGTGAAGGGGAAAGGGGGAAATTAGCAAAAAGACATGAAACAACAGGGGACAACAGTTTTATGTCTTTAAACTGCTATAATAAAGACCGTAAATAGCTTACAAAGGGTTGCTCACAAAGTTTTCTTAAACTTATGGGCAACCCTTTTGTTAGTTTACAAGTCTAATCTTAACCACTATTTCGCAAAACCAAATCCCGTAGCTTCTCTAAATGAACGGGCTTTGTTAAATAGCTTTGGCATCCTTTTTCTAATGATAGATCAATAGTTGACTCGAGCGCTTCGGCACTAATAACGACTACAGGAATCGATTTTGTCAGTGCGTGACATTTTAAATTGTCTAACACCTCTAGTCCATTCATATCTGGTAAATGGAGATCTAATAGAATCAGTTCAGGCTGAACCTCAATTGCTTTATTATACCCAGATTTACCTGTCGCTTCGTTATATAGCTTGACTTCTGTAATAATGTGTAACATTGAGGACATTAAGTCAACGTTATCTAGATTGTCTTCAATATAAAGGATCTTCATTTTAGGTGTTGCAGGAAGTACGTTTGTGGTGATAGGAGATTTAGAAACATCTGTTGCATCTTTTTTTGTAACAAATCCTTTAAATGAGACCCAAAAGGTTGAACCGATTCCCTCTTTACTTATGACACCGTACGTACCATGCATTTTCGTGGTAAGCTGCGCAACAATAGCAAGTCCAATCCCTGTTCCTTTCCATTTGCTCATCGTCGTTTTGCTTCGGTAAAAAGGGTCAAAAATAAGCGTAAGTTCATTACTAGGAATACCAATCCCTGTATCTTCTACATTTATGGTTACTTGGTCTTTAACGTTGTCATGATCTAAAGATATAGATATGTGACCATTTGCTTGCGTATATTTGACCGCATTCGTAATCAAATTAGTTAGTACTTGAGTTAAGCGTAATCGATCAGCTTCAATGTACATATGGTCGTCGATATCGTCTACTTTAATAATGAGATTCGAAAGGTTGATATCGAAAATAGATTTGATGCATTGGTCAATAAAGCTTCTTACATGAATGTATTCTTTGTTGATGCTTACTTTTCCAGCCTCAATGGCAGAAAAGTCCAGGATTTCTTCAATTAGATTTAATAAATTGTTAGATGCATCATATATTTTTTGAATATTTGACTGAAAACGTGGATCGTTCGTTTCTAAGAGTGATATTTGTGAGTAGCCTTGAATGATGTTCAGTGGAGTCCGTAAGTCATGACTCATTTGAGATAGGAACGTCGTTTTCATTGCGTTTGCTTTTTCTGCATTTCTTTTTGCTATCCGAAGATCTTGTTCTCTTTCTTTTTGACTTGCTTGCTCCTTAACTAATTGATGATTTCTCTTCTTTAAATCTTGGTTTTCCTTTTCGATCTTTTGTAGTTTTGATTGTTCGGTAGGAGAGATATTTACGACATACTTCCTATTGTAAAAGGGAGATTTCTCAACTGTTTCATCGACCATAAAATATCCGTGTACTTTAAGCATTTCATTTTGTATATAGGAAGGAGTTACAAGTGCATTATATGCACAAACGGATATAACTTTCTCACTATTTAAAAACTCATCACAGGAGCATTCGTACTTTCTTAGTTCAGAAACGAGAGCGTTTTGCGCCAACACTTGTCCCCATATCCGTGTCGTCCGTTTTGGCTCAACGGACGGTTTTAAGAGTTTAACAAGGTTCTCATAGCTATGATCAGCTTGAAATTGCTTGTTCGTTGAGTACTGTTTAGTATGACAAATGTATGTTATTTGTTTTAGAGCATTTTCTGAATATCCTGCTTGTATCAGGTTATTGTTTACATGATCGAAAAACGATTGATCTTCAAATAGAACAATTCGGTGCCCTTTATCGAGCCCCTCCATAATGTAGGAGGTGGCGTTCTGTATATATGATGAATATTCATTAAACATATATAGGATATGTGCGCCATTTTCTATCACGCTACTATTTGTGAGTTCTTGCAGAGTAAAAGATTCAGTTAAGTCAACAGATGTAAATACTGTACGATCCATAAATATTTCATCCTCCGTAGATACCAGTCTTTTCTTGTTTCAAAGTAACTCTAGTTCCTATAACATATAAAATAGGAAAATGAATAATTTGTAAATGGAGATTTGTGAGTTGGATAGATTTACTAGGTGTATTTTGTTATGACTTTTCTTTGTAGCATTTTACAATACTTAAAAATAAGGTGAGTGGAGGTTATTATGAGGACATATAAAATAGCACTTGTTGAGGATCATAAAGATTCTAGAGAGATCATCAATCGCTTTATTAACTGCTTGCCGAACATGGAAGTCGTCTACCAAGGTCATGACGGTCAAGATTTACTCGAATATATTTTGAAACGAGAAAATACGGTAGATATTGTCCTTGTTGATATAAACATGCCAAGGTTAAATGGTATTGAAGCGAGTAAGCTCTGCATACAAATCAAGCCTAATATTAAAGTCATTTTTATAACAGGATATGAAGAATATGCAGTAGAGGCATTTGCTGTATCGGCAATTGATTATGTCGTTAAGCCTATTACTCAGCAGCGATTATATGTAGCTCTCCAGAAAGCAGTCAATTTAATTACTTTGGAAGAAGAACGGATGGATGTCCCTGTTAATAATGCGCTTGATACGAATAAGCTTATTATAAAAAAAGGTCGTGCAACCTTTTATCTTCCTACAGAAGTAATTTACTTTATTGAGAAGACAGGGAAACAAACGACTATACATACTAAAAATGGTGTTTATGAGACGAGTGAGTCTCTTGACTCTATTGAAAAAGAATTAAATCACTCCTCCTTCTTCCGTACCCATCGTTCGTATCTTGTTAACCTTAGTCATGTTCTAAGTATTGAGACGTATGGTAAGACCTATATAGCTCACTTTGCTGATTATCATCAATCTGCTCACATTTCAAAATTGAAAATAAGTGAAGTACAAAAGCTTATTCAGTAGGATTTGTTGAAAGAAAGGCCTGTAGGTGAGCGTGCCTTTTGATTTTTACTGAAAAGGAAATAATAGAGTTTGGATAGGAGTAACCTTGTCTTGAAAGGGGAGAAAAGAAGCTTAGAAGGGTCTTGACTGCAATAGACAATTACTGCAACAGTTCGATAAACTTGTTACTTGTATCATATAGCAAAAAATTATAGGTGGTTTAACGAGATGAAAGCAAATAAAATACTAGTATTTCAAGAGTATCGTAGTTTAAATGTATTAGTAGAAGCCATTATTTCTGAAGATGGATATGAACATGTTTATACTATCGAAAATCCTAATGCTGTAATATCTGCATACCATGACATTCAGCCAGATGTGTTCTTTTATGAAATTGATTTAGATTATCAATTGGAGATGTTTATAGATTTAATTCTTAGTGCAGATAAAGAAGAAGTGTTGTCTAAAATAGTTTGTATTATTAGTAATGGGAACATTCATATGAAAAGAGCCGCACAGAGACTTGGAGTAGAAGATTTTCTTGAAAAGCCTGGCTTTGTTATTGAAGATGTTAGAGACATGGTCAATAAAAGGTCGAGGTGATCTGATACTAATTCATTGTTCTAGCCTTTACTTTTATGTTACGGCACGGTAGAGTGTTAGCTGATCCTCACTAAAATCTTAATAAACATCAATCATTACACAATTTCTTTTTTTTTTAGCTAAATTAAATATTTAGAACTTCAATTGTCTGTTTGGATTATAATCGATAAATTAGGTATGGTTGAGTTAGACCTTTTATCTTCTTATTATAAGTAAAGTGGGGTATTTAATCGTTATTAGGTGTTTTTTTTTTTTTTTTTTTGACTTGAAAATGTTGTAATTATAATTTCTTTGTGGTAAATTAATAAACCTAATCGCAAAATTAATTCCAAATTATGTGTTGCGTAGAATCGTAAGACATGTTATATTATTTCTTGTCGCTACGATGGTGTCATTGAGATGAGTTGGCTGCAACTATTGTGTTGTTTTGATAGATGTTGAAATGACGAAATTAGTTCAACATTTTCCCTGAGAAAGATACGGAAAATAAGTTGCGTGGAATTTTAATTTGTGATATAGTCTTGATTGTTAACTAATTGGGGCCTTAGCTCAGCTGGGAGAGCGCCTGCCTTGCACGCAGGAGGTCAGCGGTTCGATCCCGCTAGGCTCCACCAATCTTGGACCTTTAGCTCAGTTGGTTAGAGCAGTCGGCTCATAACCGATCGGTCGTAGGTTCGAGTCCTACAGGGTCCATGTGATACAATTGCGGAGGAATACCCAAGTCCGGCTGAAGGGATCGGTCTTGAAAACCGACAGGCGGGTTAAACCGCGCGGGGGTTCGAATCCCTCTTCCTCCGCCATGTATATTAAATGTTAGACGTGATGTTGCGTGAAACGACATGTCCTGACGTATTCACAACAAAGTGTAAAAAGAAGAGGGGAAGACAACATCTTCGATTAAACTTCATTATTTTTCTTGATAACGACGCGGGGTGGAGCAGTCTGGTAGCTCGTCGGGCTCATAACCCGAAGGTCGGCGGTTCAAATCCGTCCCCCGCAATACCAAAATGGTCCGGTAGTTCAGTTGGTTAGAATGCCTGCCTGTCACGCAGGAGGTCGCGGGTTCGAGTCCCGTCCGGACCGCCATTTTAGGGGCATAGTTTAACGGTAGAACAGAGGTCTCCAAAACCTCCGGTGTGGGTTCGATTCCTACTGCCCCTGCCAATAAAAAACTTTTTGCAGCACGGCGATTGTGGCGAAGTGGTTAACGCACCGGATTGTGATTCCGGCATTCGTGGGTTCGATTCCCATCAGTCGCCCCATTAAAATCATAAATTGTTGGGCTATCGCCAAGCGGTAAGGCAACGGATTTTGATTCCGTCATGCGTAGGTTCGAATCCTGCTAGCCCAGCCAATGCGGAAGTAGTTCAGTGGTAGAACACCACCTTGCCAAGGTGGGGGTCGCGAGTTCGAATCTCGTCTTCCGCTCTTGTAATGGCGGTATAGCCAAGTGGTAAGGCACGGGTCTGCAAAACCTTGATCCCCGGTTCAAATCCGGGTACCGCCTTTATGTTTTATCTGTCTGCCTTGCCGGGGTGGTGGAATTGGCAGACACACAGGACTTAAAATCCTGCGGTAGGTGACTACCGTGCCGGTTCAATTCCGGCCCTCGGCACCAGAAGACTTAGCGCCCTTAGCTCAGCTGGATAGAGTGTTTGACTACGAATCAAAAGGTCGGGAGTTCGAATCTCTCAGGGCGCGCCATTTTATAACGGGAAGTGGCTCAGCTTGGTAGAGCACCTGGTTTGGGACCAGGGGGTCGCAGGTTCAAATCCTGTCTTCCCGACCATAAGTTGAATATGCGGGTGTAGTTTAGTGGTAAAACCTCAGCCTTCCAAGCTGATGATGTGAGTTCGATTCTCATCACCCGCTCTTACTAAATTACTGTGGGCCTGTAGCTCAGCTGGTTAGAGCGCACGCCTGATAAGCGTGAGGTCGGTGGTTCGAGTCCACTCAGGCCCATTTTATTCCACAGTAGCTCAGTGGTAGAGCAATCGGCTGTTAACCGATCGGTCGTAGGTTCGAGTCCTACCTGTGGAGCCATGGAGAAGTACCCAAGTGGCTGAAGGGGCGCCCCTGCTAAGGGTGTAGGTCGTTTGCGCGGCGCGAGGGTTCAAATCCCTCCTTCTCCGCCATCGATAACTTAAATGTATTTAATAGATTGGCCCGTTGGTCAAGCGGTTAAGACACCGCCCTTTCACGGCGGTAACACGGGTTCGAATCCCGTACGGGTCACCATAAATTGGAGGATTAGCTCAGCTGGGAGAGCACCTGCCTTACAAGCAGGGGGTCGGCGGTTCGATCCCGTCATCCTCCACCATAAGCCGGCCTAGCTCAATTGGTAGAGCAACTGACTTGTAATCAGTAGGTTGGGGGTTCAAGTCCTCTGGCCGGCACCATTTACACGCGGGTGTGGCGGAATTGGCAGACGCGCTAGACTTAGGATCTAGTGTCTTATGACGTGGGGGTTCGACTCCCTTCACCCGCACCATTTATTACCAAGTGATTCCCCTTAAAAAAGGGTTGTGTGTAATGAGTGGACTTGATATATTATTACTTGTCGCTGCTAAGTCGCAGTGAATTTTATTTAAAAGATATTGCGCAGAACTCATTATTGTGGTATCCTTGTTTATGTCGCTAATGAAGTGGTGCGGATGTAGTTCTTTGAAAACTGAACAAAAGCCAAGCGAAAAAGAGAAGTAGTTTATTTCTTGAAATAAACCAAATCTCATCAATTAAATCCTATTATAATAGGTTGAAATAAAATGAGCTATGTTGTCACACTAACGTGTAACAACTCAAACACTTTTATGGAGAGTTTGATCCTGGCTCAGGACGAACGCTGGCGGCGTGCCTAATACATGCAAGTCGAGCGGACTGATTAAGAGCTTGCTCTTATGATGTTAGCGGCGGACGGGTGAGTAACACGTGGGCAACCTGCCCTGTAGATCGGGATAACACCGAGAAATCGGTGCTAATACCGGGTAATAGAGTGAACGCGCATGCGTTTACTCTCAAAGA
>NZ_JBWQTU010000014.1:0-134210 GCF_056619925.1 Halalkalibacter sp. HAAS-P013 | reverse complement strand
GATTAGCTCAAAATGTATCGCTAACGATACTTCGTGTAATTTTTCTAAATTACTAAATTGACGAGATATCATGTATCTCTATTTCGCTTGGCTTTTGTTCAGTTTTCAAAGAACTACTTTCGCATCGCTCGTAAGAGACAAATAATATTTTACCACAAAACTCAAATCAACACAACACTTTTTTTCAAAAAAGTTAAGTTTGTTAATTGCCGTCTTTCGCGGCGACAAGAAATAATATAACACGGCTAACAAATCGATGCAATAGTTTTTTCAAATAAAATTAACAGATGTTAGTCCACTAATAATTATACCACTTCATCAAGGAGTTAAAACAGACTCTAAGCAATGAGCAAAACCTTGTAGCGTGCGGAGTCATTGACGCCTTTATAAACACGCTCTTATAGAAACAATTAAAAAACCGCTTCTCTTCACTCAAAGAGAAGCGAAAGGAACAATCATCTTAACTAAAGTGAGCGTAGCCTCTTTTCATCTTTGCTTGGATTATCGATGGGTGTATTCGGATCATTCCCCCACTCTATCCAAGATCCTTCATATACAGTGATGTCTTCGAAACCCATTAAGCGTAACGTGTAGTACATATGAGAAGCTCGGTTTGCCTTATGACAATAGACTACAATTGTTTTATCAGGTGTAACTCCAGCCCCCTCTAAAAGCCTCGAGATTTCTGCAGAATCTTTAAAAAATGGAACACCTTCTTCTCTTAATACTGTCGTCCACTCTAAATTCACTGCAGATGGAATATGACCGCCTCTTTTTGCTAGAACTTTCTCTCCTTTGTATTCTTCAGGTGAACGGACATCAAAGAGAACAATCTCTTCTTTTCCGATTATTTGTTTAACGTCTTCTTTCTTTACCATTAGGTTCTTTTTTGTTGTGGCTTTGAAGTTGCCTTTAGACTTAATAGAAGCTTCTCTTGAAACTTCATTTCGTTCAGCTAACCAAGCTTGATATCCACCGTTTAATAAGCGGACATTTTCGTGTCCATAGTACTCTAATGCATAGAACAATCTCGCAGCTGACGTTTCATTGCCTTCATCATAAATAACAATCGTTTGATCATTTCTCACTCCTAATTCATCCATAAGTTGTTCAAACTTTTGTTTGGAGATTAAATACCCTTCAACAGGATGATCTTCATCAACTAGTTTGTCCACAGAAAAGTGAACAGCTGTCGGTATATGCCCTTGATCATATCCACCTTCGCGAACGTCTATGATATAAATCCCCTCTTTTCCTGCATGTTCTTCAACCCAATTTGCACTGACTAATAAATGAGAGTTTGGATAACCTGCGTCCTTGGCATACCCTTCTTCTATTCCTAAAGCACTAATTAAGACGATTATGAATCCTAATATCACGACTAATCTTCTGTTCACCTTTTTCACCTCTTTGTAAGTATGACTTTATTATGACTCTTATTAGACAACCTTATTTTACTCATTGGGATTTTTTAATAATCAAAGGCTGTTTTCGTATACATTGTTGTTTTTTGGAGTACTTGATCTCCTCATGTTCGTTCCATTGCGCTCCAGCCACTCGCTTTCCGCGGGGAGGTGTCGAGCCTCCTCGGCTGCGCCTGTGGGGTCTCGCCCCTACCTCTTCATCCCGCAGGAGTCGAGTGACTTCCGCTCCATTTCACTACGAGAAAAACGTTTCTTACAGCATCAATCGTTAGGAAAACACCCTAATCAAAAGAGGGTGATCCAGAATGCTTTATAAAAAACATCTCTGAATCACCCTCAAAATTAAAATGATTGTTAATGAAGTTTGACTACTAAATTATTTATTATGATATTCAATCTTTATTTTTGAAGCACCTTTATCAGCACGCTCCATCGCTTCTTCTACTGAATCAGCTGTACTTAGCGCAACTGCCATTCTACGTCCTACTTTCGTTTCTGGCTTTCCGAACACGCGAGCTTGAGTATTCGGTACCGCAAGAGCTTCTTCTAGACCGGAAATTTGATAATTCGAACTTTCCTCCCACGCTTTTATCGCGTAACTCGCTCCAGCTGAGTGCAGATTAATTTCAGTGATAGGAAAACCTAAAATGGCTCTAACATGTAAAGCGAACTCAGATAGACTTTGAGTGGCCAGTGTTACTAGACCCGTATCATGCGGCCTTGGTGATACTTCGCTAAAGTAGACTTTATCCTTTGTTAAAAATAGTTCAACACCAAAAAGGCCATAGCCTCCAAGTTCATCCGTAATTTTCTTTGCAATTTGCTGCGATTCTGCTATTTGCTCTTCGCTCATTCGATGTGGCTGCCATGACTGAATGTAATCACCGTCTTTTTGAACATGCCCAATCGGAGCGCAATATGATGTGCCAGAAACCGAACGAACTGTTAATAAAGTAATTTCCGAATCAAACGTAATGAATTCTTCTACAATGACTCTCGTACTTTTTCCTCTAGCACCTTCTAAAGCCATATTCCATGATGTTTCAATATCTTCTTCGCTACGGCAAACACTTTGACCTTTTCCAGACGAACTCATGAGTGGTTTGATGACACATGGTGTCCCAATCTTCCTAACCGCTTCCTTTAATTCTTCAAACGAGTTAGCGAATTCATAGCCAGCAGTCGGTAAGCCAAGCTCCTCACTCGCTAACCTTCTAATCCCTTCACGATCCATTGTTAACTTTGTCGCTTGAGCAGTTGGCACAACATTGTACCCTTCTTTCTCTAGCTCAACGAGCACTTGCGTTTGAATTGCCTCAACCTCCGGAACAATAAAGTCAGGCTTTTCTTCTACAATAATAGAACGTAATTGTTCGGCATCTAACATATCAACAACGTGATAACGATGAGCTACTTGCATGGCAGGTGCCCCTGCATATCGATCAACAGCAATTGTTTCGACTCCTAATCGCTGTGCTTCAATTATGACTTCCTTCCCTAACTCTCCTGACCCAAGCAACATCATTTTTTTTGACTCTGGAACACCGTACATAACTTTTAGCTCCCCTAACAAATTTAAGTTTTTTATTTACAATAACGTTATTATACATCTTTACACCAATCTAAATCAACCGTTTAACGAACGTTACCATTACTGAACTAACATAACATTCGTGTTTATTGCCTCATTCAAAAAAAGGCGGCCACAACTGTTAAAATCGCGGACCGCCTTTTCATATCAGAATTTTCTATTTCCCCTCTTCATGCGGAAAAACCTCAAATAATTTCCCGCTATTCATTCCTTCTACCAAATTCCTTAACCAATAGTAATAAGGGCTTAGACATTTCTAATTGATCATAAATCTGTTGGGCTTCATTCCTTATTTCTTCTGTTATATCCTGGTCTAACAGAACCTCATTTAGCTCTTTTTGGGCACGGTTGATTGCATCAAGGTTGATCGTGACTTCCCTTTCCCATTTGCGAGAGAAAAAATTATTAAAAAACCGAAAGAAATCTTTCTCTGCTACAAAAGAATGTTTCCGACTACCCCGCTGAAACGTTTTTTTCACAATGTTATATTCCTGCAACTTCTTAACACCTGTGCTCATACTAGGTTTACTCATTCCTAGTTCCACTAACATTTCATCTAAGGTCATCTCATCTTCAAAATACATCGTTCCATAAAGAACACCTACACTTCTTGTCACCCCATACAAATCCATAGTTTCGGCAATCGAATCAATGACCATCATCTTCGCATTCTGAATTTGTTCATTTGCCTTTTCATCTGCTTCGTACACAAAATGTCCTCTGTTCTATCTATACATTTCCTACCTTATATTATCAAGAAACGACTGGGCTTAAAATCATTTATTCTAAAATTGCACACCTATCGCTTCGGCTATTTTTTTAGGGATATCTGTATTGTCAAGATTTCCACTAAATAGGTTAGATCTTGGACCAAACGCATAGATCGGAACATTGGCACCAGAATGAACGTGAGTCGTCCAACCGATATACGCGCGCTTACTTATAATATGATTAATAGCAATCGCTACTTCTTTCTTTTTTGCTTTTTTAATTTGCTTTGCTTCCTTTTTTGTTATCTTTATTCCTGTATATTCTTTTATGACATCTGCTGCATTGCTTCGTTTTTTATTAAGCTCTGAGGCAATGTAATTCCCTGTTGCCTTAGCGTCCCTTAACAATTCCACATTAGCTATGTATTCATCATAACCACCAACTGACATCCCCCCAGTATCATGATCGCCTGCAATGACAACTAATGTTTGTCCATCTCCTTTAGCAAAATCTAATACCTTTTCTACTGCTTCCTCGAAAGCTTTCGTCTCGTTCATCGCCCATACAGGATCATGAACATGTCCGGCTCTATCAATTTGCCCCCCTTCAATCATCAAAAAGAAGCCTTTGTCATTTTTATGTAAAGATTGTATAGCTGCCGTAGCCATTTCAGCTAAACTTGGTTGTTCTTTTGTCCTTTTATCTATTACAGGTGTTAACTCTACCTCCGCAAACAAACCTAACACCTTTTCCTCTGACCCGCTTAAATTTAGTAATTCGTCTCTCGTTTCCAAAAAATGATAGCCACACGATTTGGCAGCTTCCAGAGTATTTTCTTGATCGTCCTTGTGTGATGATTCGGAAAGAAAATGGAATTTCCCTCCTCCAAGAAGAACATCTACTTTCGTAATAAGTTGTTTAGCAATTTCAGTCTGATCTTTTCTAGAAATAACATGCGCTCCAAATGCTGCAGGAGTTGCATCGGTAATTGAAACTGTACTGACTAGCCCAGTAGATCTTCCTGACTCTTTTGCAGCTTCTAAAATGGTCTTTACATTTTGTCCGTCTGGTGTAACACCAATCATTCTATTATTGGTTTTGACTCCTGTTGACATGGCTGTTGCAGCAGCTGCCGAATCCGTCACCCAGCTATTTGCTGAATCCGTCACCATCATCCCAACTAAAAATGGCTCAAAAACTAACTCTTCCCCTTTAAAAATCCGATAACTCGTCGCATAGCTAGTTGAAAAGCCATCAGGAATCATCAAAATAACATTCTCAACAACATCTTGCTCTTCGGCTGCAACGACCAGTAAATCAATCGGCAAAACAATCATTAGTACACAAAAAAATACGAACGAACTTTTTTTACAGTTATACATCATTTTCCTCCATCGAATCCAATTAATTCAATTATTTGTTTTATGTCGCTAAATTATGAGCAACTCTACCTAAAGCATTGTAAATAAAAATCGAATATTATCTGTACAGCATAAACACTTGTCGAATATTTGTTCGTTTTTATCCACTTTATCCACAATACAGTTGTGAGTAACTTTTTACATAACACTATTTTTTACTCTTTCTTGCCTAGGCTATTTCACTAATCAATAAAACTAAAGGCGTTTGCCCATTCCATAATTACCCAATATCCATAGGCTGAAGTGATAATTAAATAATACTTCCCCAGTTTAATTAACCGAGAGGAGAATGTTCATGTATAGAGACGACTTTCACGGACCTCAGTATTATCAACCAACTGATTCAAGATTTGGTGCAGGCGCGATCGGACCAGTAGGTGCAGGTATTTTAGGTGCTGGTTTAGGCTTTTTAGGCGGTCAATTAGTTGGTCCTGGTTTCGGAACAGGTTACCCTGTAGGTGGTTTTGGGTATCCATGGTTTGGCGGCTATGGTTATCCTAGGCCTCCTAGACCTCCTAGACCAGGGTACGGTTATCACCACGGATACGGTCACCACCATGGTCACCACCATGGCCACCATCACCATGGCTTCGGGGGTTATGGAGGATTTGGTGGATACCCTGGCTACGGTCCACGTCCTTACTAGATCTAATAGAGCAAAAAGAAGATGGTGCCCTTTGCACCATCTTCCTTAATTACTTTTCATCTAATACTTCTTGTAGCAACTCAAAGTTAATGGACCAATATCCGGACCAGATTGAACAATATGATTAGTAACCGTTAAACCTTCATCTTCAAAAAGCCCATTTCATACGCAATAATCTGTTGGGCAGATACTTGAGTATCAATTACTTGGCTATTCCTACTTTTAGCTCAACCTATACTCGTTATATTTGCTAACAATTTCGTTTGCTAATTTCCCAATGTATATGAAGAGGTAATTTTCGTTGATACTATTTTTGAAGCTAGTTATTTTTTTGGAAAGGATCATTCACAATGACAAACAAAGAAAACAACGACTTACGAATTAAAAGTATTGATATTAGCGAGGGAGAGAATCGTTCACCAAACAGAGCGATGTTAAGGGCTGTTGGTTTTACCGACGATGACTTTAAGAAGCCGATGATTGGTATAGCAAGCACTTGGAGTGAAGTGACACCTTGTAACATACATATCGATCAACTTGCACGAAAAGCAAAAGATGGAGCAACGGATGGAGATGGCGCACCGTTAATTTTTAATACAATCACTGTTTCAGATGGAATTTCCATGGGACATGAGGGGATGCGCTACTCATTGCCAAGCCGCGAAGTCATTGCTGATTCGATTGAAACTGTAGTTGGAGCTGAACGACTAGACGGGGTTGTCGCCATCGGTGGCTGTGACAAAAATATGCCTGGCTGTATGATTGCCATAGGACGATTAAACCTTCCTTCTGTATTTGTATATGGAGGAACAATTGCACCAGGAAAATCAAAGGAAGGCAAAGACATTGACATTGTTTCTGTGTTCGAAGCGGTTGGTCAGTATCGTGCGGGGACGATCAACCAAGAAGATTTAAAAGACATTGAATGTCACGCCTGTCCTGGTGCCGGTTCATGTGGTGGAATGTACACAGCAAATACAATGGCTTCAGCTATTGAAGCAATGGGCATGAGTCTTCCTGGAAGTGCTTCAAATCCCGCGGAAACTTCTGAGAAATTAACGGATTGCTATGATGCTGGGAAAGCTGTTGTCGAACTTTTACGTAAAGGCATTTACCCAAAAGATATCATGACGAAAGAAGCCTTTGAAAATGCGATTACAGTTGTTATGGCACTAGGTGGTTCCACCAATGCATTCCTTCACTTGCTAGCAATTGCTCATTCTGTCGATGTGGACTTATCTCTTGATGACTTTGAACGTATTCGTAAAAAAGTGCCGCATATAGCGGACCTTAAACCAAGCGGACGTTATGTCATGCATGATCTACATTCAGTCGGAGGCGTATCAGGTGTCATGAAACTACTACTTGATGCTGGGTTATTACACGGGGACTGTTTGACGGTAACAGGAAAAACACTTGCGGAAAACCTTGCAAAACAAGATCCATTAAAAGAAGGACAAGTTATCATTCGTTCGCTTGATAATCCAATTCGCGAATCAGGTCCTCTTTTTGTTTTAAAGGGGAATTTAGCACCTGAGGGCGGAATAGCCAAAATGTCTGGATTAAAAGTTAAAAAGATTACAGGACCAGCGAAAGTATTCGACTCGGAGCCTGAAGCAACAAAAGCAGTTTTAGATGATGAGATAAAAGCAGGCGACATTGTTGTTATCCGTTACGCCGGACCAAAGGGCGGCCCTGGCATGTCTGAAATGCTTTCAATTACAGCTATTATCGTAGGGAAAGGATTAGGAGAAAAGGTCGGTCTTTTAACAGATGGACGTTTTTCTGGAGGAACACACGGATTCGTGGTCGGACACGTATCTCCTGAGGCTCAGGTAGGTGGACCAATCGCCTTAATCAAAACAGGTGACTTAATTACGATCGATAGCGAAACTCAAGAGCTCTCCGTTGATGTATCTGAAGAAGAAATGCAGAAGAGAGCAGCTGAGTGGACGGAACCACCTCTCAGGTACTCAAGAGGGATTCTCAATAAATACGCTAGACTTGTATCATCAGCATCCAAAGGCGCTGTCACTGATTAAAGCAATAAAGAGGGGTCTGACCCTTACCCTTACCGGGTATAGTCAACCCCTCCTATTTTTAGACCATTTTTTCCGGTCGAACGATCTGATCAAATTGCTCTTCTATCAGCCATCCCGACTTTAATGAAGCCTCTCTTAGTGTCAGACTTTCTTGATGAGCCAACTTTGCAATCGAAGCGGCTTTTTCATAACCAATATGTGGATTTAGTGCAGTTACTAACATAAGTGATTGTTCTACTTTTTGCTTGATCACATTCACATTTGCTTCAATCCCAACAGCACATTTATCATGAAATGAATTCATTGCATCAGTTAGTAATTGAACGGATTGGAGAAAGTTATATATAATGATCGGTTTAAATACATTAAGCTCGAAATTCCCCTGACTTGCGGCAAATCCTATGGAAGCATCGTTCCCCATTACCTGACAAACGACCATCGTTAGTGCTTCACTTTGGGTCGGGTTTACTTTCCCTGGCATAATTGAACTCCCTGGTTCATTAGCAGGAATTGTGATCTCTCCAATACCCGATCGTGGTCCACTCGCCAGCCATCTAACATCATTAGCGATTTTCATAAGGTCTGCTGCTAAAGCCTTTAAAGCACCATGTATGTACACAAGTTCATCATGACTTGTAAGAGCATGAAATTTGTTTTTAGCAGTTATAAAATTCCTGTCTGTTATCTTGCTTATTTCCGCAGCAACTGACTCCCCAAATTGTGGATGCGCATTTATGCCAGTCCCGACAGCAGTTCCGCCTATCGCTAACTCTCTAAGCGTCTCCATGCTTTCTTTAACCATCTTTTCGTCTTTTTCTAACATTCGATGCCAACCACTAATTTCTTGCCCTAACGTTAATGGGGTTGCATCCTGAAGGTGAGTTCTTCCTATCTTCACAAGATCTTTAAATTGAACTGATTTTTTCCAAAGGGTGTTCTTCAACTTTAAAATGGCCGGTAGCAACTCGTCTTCAAGCTTAATAAAACTAGCAATATGCATCGCAGTTGGAAACGTATCATTTGAACTTTGTGACATGTTAACATCATCATTCGGGTGAACTCGTTCCTCTCTCCTCTGTTCTTCTAACAGTTCGTTCGCACGATTGGCAATTACTTCATTCACATTCATATTTGATTGCGTGCCGCTTCCCGTCTGCCATACTTTAAGCGGAAAATGTTCGTCAAGGTCCCCTGCTATTATTTCATCTGCAGCCTGAACAATTGCTTCCGCTTTTCTTTCGTCCAATGTGTTCAACTTATGGTTCACCAACGCAGCACTTCTTTTTAAAATAGCAAAAGCTTGAATGACTTCCCTAGGCATCTGTTCAATACCAATGGCAAAGTTTTCACAACTTCTCTGTGTTTGTGCCCCCCACCTTTTACTAGCCAACACTTGAATTTCACCAATTGTATCCTTCTCTGTTCGATAGACCATTTGGTTTTCCTCCTCGCTTTCTTCAAGTTTTCTATCATTATTAATAT
This sequence comes from Halalkalibacter sp. HAAS-P013, assembly GCF_056619925.1. Lineage (NCBI taxonomy): Bacteria > Bacillati > Bacillota > Bacilli > Caryophanales > Bacillaceae > Halalkalibacter > Halalkalibacter sp. HAAS-P013. Next base: position 124,893 of record NZ_JBWQTU010000014.1, on the reverse strand, counting down.
TCATTTTATGACCCGGCTATGTTGTCGATTTATAATGTCCCAAAAGTTGAATAAACGTTTGTTTAAATTTTTACTAATAGTCTAAAACCAAACCCCCTCTTCTAGGGATCATGCTATTTACTAGTTTATTAGAAAGAAACGACATTAAAAACTAGCACACCTATTAAAAAACATATACACAATGCTGCACTGACGATTGCTTTTCCCCCGTCACTCATTGTTCTCCCTCCAAATCATGTTTATCGCTTGTACAAACATTATGACCAGCAACTTGATTTGATATACTTGGTAACTTGTGAGTTTGAGAGGTTTTTATAAAAAATAAAAAACGTACTACTTCGAAGGTTATCCAAACGAAGTGGTACGTATTATTAAATCTTTTATCGTTCTTCATTTCTAATAAAAACTTTACTTAGTCCTTTACTGACTGATAAACGATATTGAACTTGATGATTACGAATCTAGAAATCGTAAAGTACAGTAAACTAGTAGAAACCCGAAATTATAATAAGCTTAACTAACGTTAATCCGCTTCTCTTTAGACAGGCTTGGCAAACTATTAAAGCAATCCTCTAAAATTGCGATATCCTCTTCAGTGACGTTACGCATCCGGCAAACCTTCTGTCTTACAGTATTAGCCCGTATAAGTTTCTCGACATTCTCCCCGTTTATAACAGACGTCACCTTTGTCGCAATATAGACTAGATCTTTGTAAGCTTTATACTTCAATTTAAGGGCGCTAATGTCGAATATAGTGATTATTTCGCGAAGATGTTGTTCAATTCCATAGCATAGTTGGTACGCATACAATTGGCGTTCTGATACTTGAAACATGGTAGACACCTCCTAAGATTGTTACATATATAATTCGACAATCACCTTACTTCTTCCTCTATGGACATTGCAGGAAAATAGTACTTTCTTATGTCTTAAAGTATTACAGGCTAAAATAAAACAACAACACACAAGTCATCGACTTAGAAAAGTTGATCTAACGGTTGTTACCACCTTTTTCGGTTTACTAATTCGTCCGGTTCCACAACCTAGTCAAACCAAAAAATCAACCATAAAAAAATCCATCTCTGGTTAGACCAGAAATGGATTTTTTAGATGGAGCATAACGGGATCGAACCGATGACCTCTTCGCTGCCAGCGAAGTGAGAGCATTTCCCTTTAATTCCTTATTAGTCTTGAAACCCTTCTACAGTAAGGCTTTATACTGATTTCAGATTACCGTTTTATCCTCCAGTACTTTTGCTTAATGTTCAGTTCGTGACCACGGGAGTGACCAAGAAATTTAAGTAGCATAAAGTTTTGTGAGGTATGTAATATTCTTAAATCAATATTTGCAGCTTTGTTTCCGTACACAGTTTGGTTGTACTGCGCAGCTAATGCCTTACTTTTAGTGGTTGTTCTTCTTTAATATAAGCTACCTTTACTTAAAGCTCAAATTTTAATCCCCTCTATAAATGTTATTAAAATTAAAGTATAATGTAACCACGGTTACATCAATAGGAGGTGAAATATTGATTAGTTGGCTACACCTCACTTATAAAATTCCTAGAAAGCCTAGTTCTCCAAGAGTAAAAGTCTGGAGGAAGCTAAAAAGTTTAGGGGCTTTTCATTTACATGATGCTATATGGCTTTTACCTAAAAATGCTTATACATATGAACAATTTCAATGGTTAACTGTTGAGATTAAGGATTTAGGCGGAGAAGCCACTATGTGGGAATCACAACTTCACTTTGGATTATCTGATAAGGAAATAAGTCAGATGTTCATTGAACAAATCAATGAAGGTTATATTGAACTTCTAAAACAACTGGATGAAGAAAACATTGATTTGGTTTCTTTGGCAAAGAAATACCAACGGATAAAAAGAATTGATTATTTCAATTCCCCGTTGGAATTAAAAGTACGTGAAAAAATAATACAACGAAGGAGTGAATTAAAATGAAGTGGGTTACATGGGAAAACATCGGAGTAGACCGTATGGCTTGTTGTTGGTTAATTAAAAAGTATATTGATCAAGAAGCTGAATTTATTTTTATCCCTGAAGGCGAACAAGAAATTCCTGATAATACAAGGGGATTTGATATTCCAGGGGCAGAGTTTTCTCACAGAAATGGACGATGTTCATTTTATTCTTTCATAGAAGATTACAACTTAGAAGATCCCGTCCTAAAAAAAATTGCTCTAATTGTAGATGAAGCAGATACGGTACAAGAAGTTTTTTTAGAGCCTGTTGCACCCGGTCTTGATTTTATTTGTGATGGAATTAGCCTAAATAGTAAGGATGATTATGAGGCTTTAGAAAAAGGATTTATTATTTATGACGCTTTATACGCAATGATAAAAAGAAATAATTATTTATAATGGGAGAGAAAAAAAGTGGAGAAACCTAGTTTATGGAACATTTTTTGGACCTACATCCTTATTGGATTACAGGGATGGGGTGGTCCTGCTGCACAAATACAAGTCATACATGAGCACGCGGTAGAAAAGAAAAAATGGATCGATAATGAGCGATTTCGAGATGCCTTTGCTGTATGTGGGATGTTACCAGGACCAGAGGCAGCTGAACTTTGTATGTATGTTGGATATAGACAACGCGGTTATTTAGGTGGTCTTTTAGCAGGATTAGGATTTATGTTACCTAACTTCTTCTTAATCACCATTTTGGCTTGGGCTTACTTTCAATATGCAGCTACTTCGGATGTTGCTCAAGGTTTATTATATGGTGTTAAGCCGGCGATGGTAGCAATTGTTTTATTTAGTCTTTATCGAATAGCAAACAAATTTGGCGTATTACAAGACGGAAAGAAAATCTTTATCACTCTTTTCATGTTAACTTTAACGTTTATTACTCAGATTGACTTAATCCTTTTACTATTGGCAATGGGAGTAGTATATATGATACTAGTTCGCTCCTTTAACAATAAAGCATTCAGCGTTAACAGTCTTCCATTTTTAGCAATCGCCTCAGTAGGGACCGCTTCGATACCAACTAGCCTTTCCCTATTATTTTTAAAAATTGGTGCACTTAGCTTTGGCGGAGCATATACGGTTTTAGCATTGTTACAATTTGAAGCTGTTGATAATTATGGCTGGCTAACAACTGAACAATATATTGATGGTTTAGCTATTAATGAATTAACACCAGGTCCGTTAATTATGGTTGCAGCATTTGTTGGTTTTGCAGCATATGGTTTTTGGGGAGCTACACTGGCAACCTTTTTTATCTTTTTACCTGCCTTTTTAGTGGTGTTGTTAGGTGCTCCTTACTTCGATAAAATTAGAGGAAATGCGAAGCTAAAATTATACTTAGCAGGTGTTAGTGCAGCAGTTGTTGGTCTTATTGCTAGTTTCCTAATACGTCTATCTTTAGAAGTCTTTATTGATTGGGGAAGTGTTGTTATTGCTATTGTAATGCTTGGTCTATTGTTCAAATTCAAATGGCAAATCTGGCAAGTATTCCTTTTAGCATTAGCTTTTGGGACTTTAATTATCTTCTTATAACTACTAAAAAATCTGTTCCTTAGGGAGCAGATTTTTTTATTAGTTCTTCAACTAAACTCCGTTTAAGTACATTCTTACACAAATTGACCTAAAAATGAGGATAGTTGTTGCATAGTATGTGTCTACTACGCATTAAAGAGTGATGATGTTTATACCAAATTATGCTTCGTGGGTTGATTAAATTTCCTTACAATAACCCCTCCGTGACCATACAAACAACAGAAAAACAGAATCCCTTCGAAGTGAAGAAATCCTGTTGTATCAACGTTTATGTATGGTGGAGCATAACGGGATCGAACCGATGACCTCTTCGCTGCCAGCGAAGCGCTCTCCCAGCTGAGCTAATGCCCCATATAGAATACTCCTCTATTATAAGATTTTCTATACGGAATGACAAGCTCATATTTTGTTAAAAAATCAAATCTAAAATCCACCAGAACACACCAGCTACCACAGCAATGACCAAAGAGCTTAGTAGACTTTCTAATGTTATTTTTTTATGCTTGACCACATCAAAAATGAGCCAGCCACAAAAAATTGAAAATACAAATACGATCGTAGACATAACAGCCTCTCCTACAAATAAAATCTAAAATAATCATAGCAGAGTCGCGGTTGCTACGGCAAGCCTTTGGCTATACTGTTAGTATGAATTGTAAATAGGAGAGAAACTTTATGCAACAATGGTTATTCATTCGAGCACTTCTTGGACACGTTCCACTTGTCGTAAAGCTTCTTTTCGCCGTAATTGGCTCAGGCGTTCTTGCAGGTGCACTTGTTCACTTGCTAGAACCAGAGAGGTTTTCTACATGGTTTGAGGGAATATGGTGGGCGTTTATAACCGTCTCAACAGTAGGATACGGAGATTTTGTACCAGAATCGACAATTACTAGAGTTGTAGCTATTGTTTTAATTTTTGTCGGAGTTGGGTTTATGACGTTGCTTGTTACTTCTTTTGCTGGTGCAGCTGTCTCCATCAATCAATCAGCAAAAGAGGGGGTCATCTCATTTATTGGTGAAGACCACATTGTTGTCATTGGATGGAATGAGAGAAGCCGCCAATCAATTGAAAACATCCAACTAGCTCTACCACATATAAAAATTGTTTTAATAGATGAAACTTTAGATGAGCTCCCAAAAGAGTTTAAAAATGTCCATTTTGTAAAAGGAAACAGTAGTGAAGACGCTATCTTAAAACAAGCAAATATTTCTCTAGCCCGATCTGTTCTTATTACAGCAAAGCACCAAGGTAGTGAATTTACTGCTGATGCAAGATCCATTCTAACTACACTTGCCGTTAAGGGACAAAACCCTGATGTTTATACTACCGTTGAAATTCTGACAAAGGAACAACTCGCAAATGCAAAGAGAGCTGGAGCTGATAAGTGCGTGGAGTCAACAACACTAACTGGATCCGTACTTACATCAAACCTCCTGCATCAACAAACTAGCGATGTTGTAAATCAATTTCTTGAATACAATGAGAAAAATTTACTAGAATTCAGATTAGTAACAGAAAAGCTTGTTGGAAAGTCTTTTATTGATACACTGCCTATCTTTTATAAAAAAGGATTGCTCGTCATTGGAATAAAAAGAAGCGGGCAAATATTATTTCACCCGCACTCCTCTTTGCTTCTCGAGCCAAATGATGAGTTAATCGTTCTTAAATCTAATAGAGCAACGTAAGTTCCAATTCTTCCACAAGACTTTTTGCAGTCGGCATATATTTTTGGTCAACAGTTGAATCCTTATCGACCGGCTCTTGAAATTGATTAATTGAACTATTATACGCCATTCGAAACAGGCCATTAAAGACATCTGGGTTATCATCTAATCCATCTTGGTACTTATGGTTAAGTAAGAATGGCGTTCCTAATTGAACCGTCACTCCTCGTTGGTCCAATTCTCCATCTAACGCTCTAAAGGGAAGACGTAAGAACGTATAGCCGTCCTCTTCGTCAATTTTATAATCAAAGTATCCATGATCGTATTCCCAACCACCACCGATATCATATCCTAGTGGTTTTAATTTATCTTCTAATTCTTTAAGCTTCATTTCCTTACCTTCAACGGTCGATTGAAGAGCAATCATTACCCTCATCCTTTCACAAACGTTCTAAAATTCACCTATAGATAGTGTCACCAAGGATGACATTTTTATGAGAAACGAAGAAAAAGGACAAAAGTTTACATTTGTTTATCACTTTACATAGCTATTTTATTTTTGTGGAAACTAAAAGGCAAAGCTAAAACATCGGGGTGTAGGAATGGATAAAGATCAAATTGAAGTATATGAAAAAATAAGGACGATGCAGGAACAATTATCACAATTACAAGCGGAGTATTGGCATCAATTTTCTAATTTAGCAACATGGCAATTCTGGTTAATTTTTCTAGTTATGTGTGTTGCACCTTTAGTCGTTTTGTATTTTGTCATTGATAGAAAAAACATATTTCTTCTAGGTTTTTACGGTTTCAATATCCATATATGGTTTAGTTATACTGATATTGTTGGGGTTAGACAAGGTTTATGGGGCTACCCTTATCAACTAATCCCTTTTATTCCTGGTAATTTATCGTTAGATGCTGTACTTATCCCCGTTCTATTTATGTTTGTTTATCAATGGACCTTAAACCACAAGAAAAATTTTTATATCTATTCGATAGGATTATCGCTTTTCTTGTCATTCATCTTTAAACCCATTTTAACTTTGCATCATTTATTTAAATTGCATAATGGCATAAACTTTTTTCACCTGTTCTTGCTTTATTGCATTATCTTCCTCTTATCAAAAATCATTACGAATATCTTCTTAAAAATGCAAAAAAATAGACAATCAGTTTAAAATTGATAAAAAAAGGGGTTGTACCAAAAGGTTTTTGGCCTTTTGGTACAACCTCTAGTCATTACAACTTTAAACCTTGAAAGGGATTCGTTTTCTTCTCCAGGGAAGCGAGTGCCAAACGGAGCCAGTACCGTCTTTTTATCAGCTTTTGATCCAGCCTCTTCCCTTTACTTTAAGCGAGCTTCAAGCTCAGCTTTTTCTTTTTCAAAACCAGGTTTTCCTAATAAAGCAAACATATTCTTCTTGTATGCTTCTACACCCTCTTGGTCAAATGGATTTACACCAAGTAAGTATCCACTGATGCCCACTGCTTTTTCAAAGAAGTATACAAGATAGCCAAAGTAGTACTCATTTAATTCAGGAACGTTGACGATTAAATTAGGTACGCCTCCGTCTGTATGAGCAAGCATCGTTCCTTGGAACGCTTTTTTATTAACGAAATCCATTGTTTGGCCTGCTAGGTAATTTAGGCCGTCTAAATCACTTGCTGCTTCCTCAATCGTTACATGCTCACGTACGTTTTCAACGTTAATAATCGTTTCAAAAAGGTCACGGCGACCATCTTGAACATATTGACCCATTGAATGAAGATCTGTAGAGAAATCAACAGACGCAGGATAGATCCCTTTGCCGTCTTTCCCTTCGCTTTCACCAAATAATTGCTTCCACCACTCAGAAACAAAGTGAAGAGAAGGCTCGTAGTTCACCATTAATTCGATTGTTTTTCCTTTGTTGTAAAGGGCATTACGAACAACCGCATATTGATACGATTCATTTTCAGCTAGATTAGGATTAGAGAAGTCCTCACTTGCTGCTTCTGCACCTTTCATCATTGTTTCAATATCTAAACCGCTAACTGCAATTGGAAGCAAGCCAACAGCAGTTAAAACAGAGAAACGGCCACCGACATCATCTGGAACGACAAATGTTTCGTACCCTTCTTCTGTAGCAAGCGTTTTAAGAGCTCCTTTTGCACGGTCAGTTGTTGCATAAATACGCTTACGAGCTTCTTCTACTCCATATTTCTTTTCTAAATAATCACGGAAAATACGGAATGCGATAGCTGGTTCTGTTGTTGTACCTGATTTCGAAATAACATTAACTGAAACATCTTTTCCTTCAATAAGAGCAAGTAAATCTTTCACATAAGTTGAACTAATGTTTTGTCCAACAAAGAAAACTTGCGGGGTTTTACGCTCTTCTTTTGAAAGGTTATTATAGAATGAATGGTTTAATGCTTCAATCGCAGCACGTGCTCCTAAATAAGAACCACCAATTCCAATAACGAGTAACACATCAGAATCGCTTTGGATTTTTTCAGCAGCTGCTTGGATGCGTGAAAATTCTTCACGATCATAATTTTTCGGAAGGTCGATCCATCCTAGATAGTCACTTCCAGCTCCTGTTTTATTATGTAATGCCTCATGCGCAGCTGTTACAGCATCTTGCATGTAATCAACTTCATGTTGATTAAAAAACGTTAATGCTTTGGTATAGTCGAAACGAACTTTTTCCATCTTTCAGCCTCCATACTATAATCTTATTCTCTTTCACTTTATCTAAAGCTTTAGAAAGAATCAAGCACTGAATATAAAGAAAATTAAGAAATATGATAAATTTAACAATTTCGTTAAGATAAGTGGGAACTCCAAGGAGAAAAGCCTCTCCTTGGTGCTAAAATGTAATTTATGGGAACTTTATAGTGCAACTGTCAATATGTTTGTTACATCTTCTTTTTCTAAAGACTTAAAGTTTCCAAACTTCCCACGATTTGAAGCAAGTGTCGCCATTTTTTCAATCTGACTATCATCTATATCGTAATCGGCTAAACGATTTGGGGCACCTAGTGACGTCCAGAATGCCGATAATTTATTAATCCCTTCAAGAGCAATTTCTTGATCTGATTTGCCTTCCGTATCTACACCTAAAACCCGAGTTGCAAGTTGCACATGACGACTAATACGCTCATCTATTGTGTAACGTAACCAATGTGGCAATAAAATCGCCAATCCTCCCGCATGAGGGATATCATAAACCGCAGATACAGCGTGCTCCATATTATGTGTAGCCCAATCACCGCGCAAACCCATTTGCGTGATGCCATTAAGAGCCATTGTTCCACAATAAAGAATTGTTTCACGATACTCTTCATTACTTAAGTCTTCAAGTAGTTTTGGAGCTGTCTCCATAACAGTTAGTAAAATCGATTCCATAATTCGATCTTGTAATAACGTGTTCTCCGCCTTATGGAAATAAGCTTCAATAACGTGACTCATCATATCAACGATTCCGTAGACTGTTTGGTCTTCCGGTACTGATACAGTATTTTTCGGATCAAGAATCGAGAACTTCGGGAATGAAAATGGACTACCCCAACCTAATTTTTCATTTGTTTCCCAATTAGTAATAACGGACCCAGCATTCATTTCTGAGCCTGTAGCAGCTAATGTTAAAATAGTACCAAGAGGTAAGGCGTCTGTTGGCTGAGCTGTCTTTTTAATAATATCCCAAATATCCTCTTCTGATTTAGCACCAACTGCAATTGCCTTTGAAGCATCGATAACACTTCCCCCACCTACTGCTAAAACAAGATCTATGTTATTTTCTCGGCAAGCTTTAATTCCTTTTCTTACGGTTGAAAGCCTTGGGTTTGGCTCGACTCCCTCTAGCTCTGTTACTTGCGCTTCTGCTCCTTTTAATTGTTGTAAGACAAAATCATATAAACCATTTTTTTTGATACTTCCGCCACCATAAACAAGAAGCACCTTTTTTCCGTAGTTTTTCACTTCATTGGCTAATGACTCATTTTGACCTTTTCCAAAGATTAATTTTGTCGGATTGTTAAAAATAAATGGATCCATTCTATCTCCTCCTATTCCCCTCCATTATTACCAAGTGAGAAGCAATTGTAAACGATTGGCACTTATTGTTTTGCATAATTCTATTCGATTTTCACATTCTAAATGGTGAAACACAACAGATGGAGTTGTGTAAGACAATTTATATTGTCGTGACATTTTAAATGTCGATAACCATAACTGGAGGTGAATATTGTGAGCGGTATTCAACGTACAGCATTAGTATTAGCGATTATTGGTGCAATTAACTGGGGACTGATCGGGTTCTTCCGTTTTGACCTTGTTGCAGCCATTTTCGGTGGTCAGGCAGCAGCTTTCTCACGTGTTATCTATGCCCTAGTTGGTTTAGCAGGTCTATATTGTATTTCAATTCTTTTCAAACCAGATGAGGAGCTTGAACGTGTTCCTGAAACACAACGTTAATAGATAAGGGTCTGACTTCTTTTTTAGAGAGTCAGACCCTTTTCAGGTATAAAAAAAAAGGTCGGTTTTACCTTTTTTTATATACCTGAAGCCCTGTGCGTAGCCGCCGTTATCACTTTAGCCTTTTAAGCGCCCTTCTTAAAAGGCGTACGGCGTGCGAAGCCAGGGCCATTCCCTTTGACTTCCCTCTTTCTAGAAGAAAAAAGGTCGGTTTTACCTTTTTTTATATACCTGAAAAGAAAAAAGCACTCAAATGAGTGCTTTTACTATTTATTTCTTCGCGCGCTTGTTTAAGTCAGCTTGGATTTCGTTAGATTGCTTTAACCATTCTTTTAGCTTATCTTCTAATGTGTTAAATCCTTGTTGCTGTTGTTGCTTTTGTACTTGTGGCTTACGGCCGCCACCAGCATTTCCTTGTGGACGAGGCTTAGCCGGACGAGCAGGACGCTCAGGAGCTTCCTGTGTAGCACGGATAGAAAGTGAGATTTTTCCAGACCCCTCTTCTACATTCATGATTTTCACTTTCACTTCGTCTCCAACTTTAAGAACATCATTAATATCCTTAACGAAACCGTGCGCTACTTCTGAAATATGAACAAGTCCTTGCTTTTTTTCATCAAGAGCTACAAAAGCACCAAATGGCTTAATGCCAGTAACTTTTCCTTCTACGATATTGCCTACTTCATAATTTGACATATACATACATCTCCTAGATAATTTTTAACCTTTTAATTTTAACACAACTAGAGCGTTTAAGCAAAAACGGATTGTACTCTTTTTGTATTGTTATATTTACCCTATAATTTCAGCAAGTAAACAAGCCTTTTCGAATTCAAAAAAGCGCTAGAACCGTATCCGTATCCTAGCGCCACATCTTTATTTTGTTTGCAACTGTCCTCTTGCAAGATAACGCTCTTCTAACTCAATTTTCAAATCACGTTTGTATTTTTCTAATTTATACTCATTGTTTCGATCAATTAACGTAATGACCGTTCCAGCCTTACCCATTCTTCCTGTACGTCCAGATCGGTGCAGGTAGCTGTCAGGACTCGCTGGTGGATCCAATTGAATAATATGTGTAACATCATCGACATCAAGTCCGCGCGCAGCCACATCTGTTGCGACAAGTATATGCGTATCTCCTTTTCTGAAAGATTGGAGAGCATGCTCCCTTTCCTGCTTCCCTTGATCTGATGATAACGCTAATGTCTTAATTCCTTTATAAGAGAATTTTTCAGCTGTTTCAGCTAACTTTTCTAATTGGTTGACAAAAACAATCCCTTTTTCAATGTTTTCAGCGTGAATTAAGCGCCTAGCCGTGTCAATCTTATCTCTCGTGTCTACTCGAAGGAAAAGATGTTTAACCTGTTCTGTATGTAAAAGGCCACCTTCTGCTTCAATTTGAACAACAAACGGGGCTGCATCTGCCACTTGCTCTGAGAAATCTTTAGGAATCGTTGCAGAAACAAATAAGAACTGCGTCTCTCTTCCTGCCCGTTTTGCAATCTGCATCGTTGCTTCCCACGATGGACGCTCTGCCATCATCCGGTCAGCTTCATCAACGGCAACAACTTTCACTTCATGGAGCTTCAATTTCTTCATTTCAATCAGCTCTAACAATCTACCTGGTGTGCCAATCGCCAATTGAGGCTTCTGCTTTTTCAACTTTTCAACTTGACGCTTAATATTGGCTCCGCCAATAAATGCTCCAATTTCAATTGGTTCTTCCTTCGTCAAGCTTTTTGCCACTTCATGAACTTGCATGGCAAGCTCCTGAGTTGGTGCTAGTACAACGACTTGCATGCCCTTTTTATCCTTTTCAATCTTGGCAAGTGCAGGCAGGAGAAAGGCTAGGGTCTTTCCAGTCCCTGTTTGTGAACGAGCAATTAAGCTTTGTCCTTCAAGTGCTTCTGGAATCATTTTTGCTTGAATATCAGTTGGTTCGGTTACACCTTGGCCTTTCAATGCATTCACCAAAAAACTCGGTAACACATTAAATGAAAATGTTTCGCTCATTGTTTTCCCTCTTTCTATTTAAAACGTTTCTGTGCGCTTTAATTGTTCTATTTGTTGACCTGTTAATAGGTGAAGGTTATTTAAAAATGCTTGTTGGAAGGCACCAATACCTAGGCTTTCCGTTTTTTCATATGCTTGCTCACCTGCAATACCATAATAAGTAACCGCACTCGTTGTTGCTTCAAGGATATTTTCACGGTGAACAGCTATAAATGTACCAATCACTCCGCCTAAAAGGCAACCAGTTCCTACCACTTTAGTCATCCAAGGGTGTCCATTATGAATTGCTTGAGCAAGACTCCCATCGGTTACGATATCCACCTCACCCGTAACAACACATACACATTGAAATTGAGTCGCTGCACGTTTTGCTAAATCTAATTTATCGCCTTCCATATTGCCATCTACACCCTTGACATGAGCTTCTAATCCAACAAGAGAAGCGATCTCCCCAGCATTCCCTCTCAACACAGAAATATTTACTTGATCCAAAATTCTCTTACTGCTTTCTGTTCGAAACGCTGTTGCTCCTGCCCCAACCGGGTCAAGGACAACCGGTACTCCAGCACGATTAGCTTCTTGTCCAGCTACAATCATCTGATCAATCTGGTCTTTTGAAAGCGTACCGATATTTAATAATAAAGCTCCAGCTAACCTAGCCAAATCTGCTACTTCCTCTTCAGCATACGCCATTACTGGCGATGCACCTAGTGCCAATAATCCATTCGCAGTAAAATTCGTAACTACTACATTGGTCATACAGTGAACCAATGGATTCTCTTTTCGAACATGCTCTAGCAAATAAACCGCCCTCTTCTTGTTTAGATGATTATGAGAAAGTGAAGTCTATGAAAAAGGTGAAAACCAACCTCTTTCAATGCCTCGATTAAATAACTAGGCTCCTCACGTTGCAGTGCACTGAAAAGGTGAAAGTCGGAGGCCACTGAAAAAGGTATGGTTTTGACCTTTTTCAATGGCCTTTAAGCAATGAGCGGAACCGTTGCTTTGTCTTAAAGCCTGCTATGAGTGGTTTTCTCATAGCAGGCGCGCAACGTGTGGAGCCATTGCTGCTTCCTAGAATCTGCTAAAAAAGACTTTTTCAGTCCCCACGAAAGTCGACCTTTTTCAGTGTACTCGAGAAAATCTTACCTTTTTTCCCTACTAAAAACAAACGTAACATTTTTCTGACGATTATGTATACAATTCAAAACAATGCCCATAATGTATATTACAATCGTATTCCCCCTACGAATTAAGGCAAGAGCTTAAGCTCTTGCCCTCTTTTTTTATAGGTCCTACAATTCTACGTTAGTTTTTTTAACAGTCTTTCTAACCGCTCCACTGACTGTTCTAAATTATCCATCGATGTTGCATAAGAACAGCGAATGTGCCCTTCTCCTCCAGCACCAAATACATGACCAGGAACGACAGCCACTCTTTCTTCTAATAATAGCTTCTCTGCAAACTGCTCAGAAGTAAGCCCAGTTCTCTCGATTGATGGGAATGCATAAAACGCCCCGCCAGGCGTATGACAAGATAAGCCAATCTCCTTAAATGACTTTACAACATAGTTTCTACGTTGTTTATACGATTGCTTCATTCGTTCGATATCATCCATTCCGCTCTTTAGCGCTTCTAATGCTCCGTGTTGCGCCATTGTAGGTGCGCACATAAGGCTATATTGGTGAAGCTTGAGCATCGCTGAAAGCAAGTCCTCAGGAGCTAATACAAAACCGAGTCGCCACCCTGTCATAGCGAAGGATTTAGAAAAGCCCGAAATTAAAATCGTCCGGTCTTTCATATTCGGAAGCGACGCAAAACTAACATGTTTTTCATCATAGCTAAGCTCTGCATAGATCTCATCAGAAAATACGAGTAAATCATGTCGCTGGGCAAGCATAGCTATTTCTAGCATCTCTTCCCGATTCATTGTTGCACCAGTCGGATTATTAGGAAAACACAGCATAAGCGCCTTTGTTCGATCTGTAATAGCTGCCTCAATTTGCTTTGCTGACACTTTGAAATTATCTTGATTATTCGTTCCAACTGATACAGGTACTCCACCAGCCATTTGAACAAGCGGTACATACGACACAAAGCTTGGTTCAACGATAATGACTTCATCGCCTTCATTAAGAATAGCCCGCATGCCAATATCTATTGCTTCACTTGCACCTACTGTTACTAATACTTCGCTCTCAGGATCATACTGAATTGAAAAACGCTTGTTCATATAAGAGGAGATCTCTCTTCTTAGTTCAATGATCCCCGCATTGGCAGAATAAGCGGTGAAACCTCGCTCAAGGGACGAAATGCTCGCTTCACGAACATTCCAAGGCGTGACAAAATCCGGCTCCCCTACCCCTAGTGAAATAATGTTATCCATTTTTGAAGCTAAATCAAAGAACCGCCGAATACCAGACGGTTTAATCTGTTGAACACGATCTGATAATCGCGAGTTTGTTTTGACGTTTGACATTATGGTGTCACCACAATTCGATGGTCTTCTTCTCCTTGATCAAAGACAACCCCATCATGCTTATATTTTTTCAATTGGAAATGAGTTGTTGTAGAAATAACGGTATCAATCGTTGATAGTTTTTCCGAAACAAAGCGAGCAATTTCAGACATTGTCTTTCCTTCAATCACAACAGATAAATCATAAGCTCCAGACATTAAGTAAAGTGCTTTCACTTCAGGAAAGCGATAGATTCGCTCTGCTACTTCATCAAAACCTACCCCACGCTGCGGTGTAACTTTCACGTCGATCACAGCTGTAACGCCTTCTTGTTTCTCAACCTTACTCCAATCAATAACAGCAGAATAACTTAAAATTACTTTTTCATCTTCTAATTTTTTTAGAATTGCTTTGACTTCATCTTCTGTGGCATCAACCATTTTAGCAAGTGTGCTAATTGATACTCGACCATCTCCTTCAATGATTTGCAAAACTTCCAATGCTTTTTCATTCATTTTTTCACTATCTCCTTTGTGTTCGTTAAAGCGTATGTTATCTAATCATTTGGTTTATCATAACATACCGAGCCACTGTAACAAATCACCTTTTTTTTCACATTATTCGAACATTTCTTTTAAAAATGTTATCTTCTTTATGCAAGTGTTTCGATACGTTAAACAAAGTCTTCATTCCCTTACTTAGGAGGAGTCTAGAAAACATGACACCAACTGCACCACGTTATGCATTACTCATTATTGATATGATTAATGACCTTGAATTTTCAAGTGGCTATCAATTGCTTCCTTATGCTCTTACTTCGGCGAAGAACATTGCCACATTAAAACGCACGTTAAAAAATGAAGGTATACCCGTAATATATGTTAACGATAATTATGGGAAGTGGCAATCAGACTTCAGACACCTTGTCTCTCATTGTCTTGAAGAAGATGTTCGTGGCAAACCAATTGCTGAAATAATGAAACCAGATAATGATGACTATTTTATCTTAAAGCCTAAGTATTCAGGGTTCTTTGCTACTCCTTTAGATCTGTTGCTTACTCACTTACATGTCAATACATTAATTATTACGGGAGTTGCTGGAAATATGTGTGTGCAATTTACAGCAAACGATGCCTATATGCTTGATTACCAGCTTTTGATTCCATCTGATTGCGTTGCATCAAATACAACGAAAACAAATGAACATGCTTTATCGTTTATGGAAGAAGTACTAAAAGCCGACATTTCTCCTTCAACGACATTCATTAACAATCTAACAAAGGGGTTATCCCAAAAGGGCTGATTTTGACCTTTTGGGATAACCCGCCTTCTTTACCGGCTTTTATTTGTTTCTTTGACTTGGGTTCGTATGATCAACTTCAATATTATGAACATTTGCAAATTGAATCAATTCCGTTTCTAGCCCTTCTGGAGAGAAACGCTGCAGCTTCAGTCTGAACCCTCTTTTTAAATGAAGAAGGATAATCGTCCTTTGACCTAAATGAATAGTGGTCAGTTTGGCTACTTCATTCGCTTCGATTGTCCGCTTCCTTATAGTAAAGCCGAATACGTGAACAATATGAATTAATTTATCTTCAAGCACGTCCAGTCGATAACTGATTGTCATTGCTGCAAAAAAAATAAAAGAAACACCATATGCTACATTTGTCCATAATGTTTCTTCAAGAGCATACGCATAAGTAATCGTTAAAATAAATAAGAGAATCCAAAGAAATTTCGGCTCCTTAGCTTGATAAGTCAAGGTAACACCCCTTTCTTGTCTAACACTTCTCACTGCTGACAGTTTCGATTTTATCCTTTTCATTATACACGAGTTTCATCCGGCTTAAAGAGGGGGATTATACAAAATAAAACCATTTTAAAGGAGAAGAAGATGCAGAAAAACTCTTTTTATTCCCTATTTTTTCACAAACTAAAAACCGACCCTATTCCAGATTGGTCTGCCACATTGGCTTACTATTTTATGCTCTCTATTTTTCCTTTGCTGATTTTTTTATTAGCTCTTATTCCATATTTTCATTTTGACCTTGATACAATCTATTCATTTATTAATGACTACGTCCCTGAAGGACTTGATGAACTCTTTTCAACAACGATTTTAGAAGTCATTAGCGAGCCTCAAGGAGGACTCGTTTCCTTCGGGGTACTAGCAACAATTTGGTCGGCTTCTAACGGGGTAAATGCCTTAGTGCGCGCTGTCAATCGTTCATATAATATTGAAGAGACAAGAAACTTTGTTAAGCTTCGAATTCTTTCCATTTTGTTAACCGTTGCTATGATTGCCGTTATTTTAGTCACTCTGTTAATGCCTGTCTTTGGTAATGTAATTATTCACGCGCTCGAGGAATATTTCTTTCTCCCTCATGAAACAGCTCAAATCTTGAATTCATTACGTTGGATTATCGGAATTGGCTTGATGACGTTTGTGCTTATGATTGTCTACTCCATTGCTCCAAACGTGAAGCTAACTTTTAAGCAAGTTATTATAGGAGCTGTATCTGCAACGGTTTGTTGGCAAGTCATCTCAGCTTTATTTGCCACGTATGTAAGTAATTTTGGAAATTTCACGGCAACCTATGGTAGTCTTGGCGGGGTTATCATCCTTATGCTTTGGTTCTTTCTAACGGGAGTCAGTCTCGTTATTGGCGGTGAGATTAACGCCACTCTTTACTTACAAAAAAAATATAAAAACAGCAATATGCACTAGGAAAAGAAATTATCTCAAAAAAAATGTATATAATTTTCATTTTTGGAGATGATGGTATCAGAATGCACAGTGAATTTAAATGAACGAGGAGATGACAGGGAATGAATAAAACGGAACTTGTACAAGCTGTTGCTGAACGTACACAACTATCCAAAAAAGATGCCGGAAGCGCTGTCAATGCAGTATTTGATTTAATTGAGGAGTCATTGTCAAAAGGGGAAACAGTCCAACTCATTGGTTTTGGAAACTTTGAGGTTCGCGAAAGAGCGGCTAGAAAAGGACGTAACCCACAAACAGGTGAGGAAATTGATATTGCCGCAACAAAAACACCAGCATTCAAAGCAGGAAAGCAATTAAAAGAATCAGTGAAATAAACATGCCATGTGATGGTAGAACAAAAAGAAAAAGGTCTGATCTTGTGCAACCGTTCTAGATCAGACCTTTTTAGGCTATTTTTTAAGATTCCTGATACGGATTGGATTCAGCCGGCTTCTCGTACGTAACATACGTTTTGGCTATCATATCGTGAATACTTCTTTTGTCTTTCCGAAAGGCTACCATAAACGCACTAACAATAAAAGCTATCATTAACGTAATGGCATAAACAAACCCAGCAACGACGACTCGCAATAGCATCGTACCAAATCCAACATTACTTCCATCTAATTTAACGATTCGAATTCCTAACAATCGTTTTCCAACCGTATAGCCATACCACAATACAGGAAGAAGCAATGAATACAGTAAATTTCCTATTCCATCTACAATTTCTCTTGTATTTTGGGTTAACCCAAAAAGTGCCGCTAGAATAAAAATCGTCCCTGAAACAACGATGACATCAAGAATACTCGCCCCTACACGAACCCAAAATCCAGCAGGACGTTCAACCATAAGAAAAAACCTCCCTCTACTCTCAAAACACTCTGTCTATATTATAGACATTTTACAATGATAATGTACACACATTACTTTTGTTAACCGAAGACAAATAAATGTTGACAATACTCCCTCCCCTTATTATTCTAATGTTAACTACTTAAACACACGAGGTGAACAAGTGTCGTCGATTAAACCAAAAATACATACAGTTGATCTTGTACTTGTTGCCATGTTTGCAGCATTAATGGCTATTGGTGCTAATTTAACATCCTTTCTTGTTATTGGATCTGTTCCTATCACATTGCAAACACTTTTTGCCATCTTAGCAGGTGCTCTTCTCGGCAGCCGAATGGGCTCACTTGCCATGATTGTCTACTTGCTTGTAGGTCTTGTCGGCTTCCCTGTTTTTGCACAGTTTTCGGGTGGCTTGCGGACGTTCATTAGTCCAACCTTTGGCTTTCTACTTTCCTATATCCTGGTTGCTTTCATAACTGGACTTATTATCGAGAAAAGCAAGAAAAAGAAAATTACAATTTTTATGGTAGCTTGTTTTGTCGGTCTTATTATTAACTATGTAGTCGGTACTCATTATATGTACTTTGCTTTTCAATTTTTAGCAGGCCTTGAGGCAGTGAGCTATCAAGTAGTCTGGGCTTGGATGGCTGCACCTGCTGTCAAAGATATTATTTTAACTTTCTTTGCTGCTGTACTTTCCTCTCGTATTTATCATACCGTGAACAAAAGACGTGGACGCAACTCATTACCAAATCAAGTTGCTTAAAAGAATGCATCCAAACATGAAGACGCTAGGGCATTATTATGAGAGCAATGAAAGCTCCACTTTCATTGCCTCTATATATCCCTAGCGTCTTCGTCGTTTTACTTTATTATGATTTTACTTCAATCCGCTTAATTCGATATGTACCCTCATCTTTCACCATTGATACGTATAACGTTAAATAATCGATAGAAGGATAGCCAAGCTCACCAAATTGACTGTGACCATACAAATTATCCTCAGCATAAAATTGAATCGGCACATGCTCTGCTCTAAGTTCAATTTTCCCTTCAGCTTCATAAATTTGTATATCATCACTCATTATCATCCGTAAACCTGGGTTAAAAACCGTTTGTCTCGTTACTTCATAATAAGATGAATCCATGTGCTCTTCACTGCCCAAGTAAGACTGCAATTCTTCTTGATACACATACCGCTCATTATGCTGAACATAAATATCATCTAACAATTGTTCCATTCCAGTATCAGTCATATATCTTCCTAACAACTTCCGAATCTCATCTTCTGTATGATACTTTTCGTTATAATACGATTGATCATCATATGTATGATACGCAAATAACTCATGGACATGTTCTAGAAATTCGTCGAATATAGACAAAACCTCATCTTGATTAACCGTATCTTTATGACAGGCTGTTACGAATAAACAAATAAATATGAGAATAGCAATTGACCTCTTCATTTCTTTTACCCCGCCTCTTTCTTCTATACTAAATTAGACGAAGAAAGATGGTAAAAAGTTTCATTTTGCTAAAAAAGTTTAATCTTTTCTAAGATTACATAAAGGGAAAAACAGCCCTTTTTCTAAAAGGCTATTTTCGCATACTTTGTTGTTTTTATGGGGTACTTGTTTTCCAAATGTTCGTTCCATTGCGCTCCAGCCACTCCATTTCACTACGAGAAAAATGTTTCTTCACAGCAAAAATCTTTACGAAAACAGTTTTCTAAAAAGAACGGTCCTCGTTTGCATTGGCTTCACTCGCTGCGCGCCTAAAGGAGAAAAGCGCTCCTTTAGGCTTAAAACATTGGCAGCGGCTTCGCTCAATGCTTCGATTTTAAAGAAAAAGGGAAAACCGCCCTTCCTTAAAAAGTGCGGTCCTCGTTTGCATTGGCTTCACTCGCTGCGCGCCTAAAGGAGAAGAGCGCTCCTTTAGGCTTAAAACATTGGCAGCAGCTTCGCTCAATGCTTCGATTTTAAAGAAAAAGGGAAAACCGCCCTTCCTTAAAAAGTGCGGTCCTCGTTTGCATTGGCTTCACTCGCTGCGCGCCTAAAGGAGAAAAGCGCTCCTTTAGGCTTAAAACATTGGCAGCGGCTCCGCTCAATGCTTCGAGTTCAAAGAAAAAGGGAAAACCGCCCTTCCTTATAAGTGCGGTCCTCGTTTGCATTGGCTTCACTCGTCGTGCGCCTAAAGGAGAAGACCGCTCCTTTAGGCTTAAAACCTTTACGACGGCTCCGCTCAATGCTTCGAGTTCAAAGAAAAAGGGAAAACCGCCCTTCCTTAAAAAGTGCGGTCCTCGTTTGCATTGGCTTCACTCGCTGCGCGCCTAAAGGAGAAAAGCGCTCCTTTAGGCTTAAAACATTGGCAGCGGCTCCGCTCAATGCTTCGAGTTCAAAGAAAAAGGGAAAACCGCCCTTTTTCTTTGAACTCTATAGCATCATTGCGGCGATCCAGCCGAAGATGAATAGTGGTATGTTGAAGTGTAAAAATGTTGGTACGCATGTATCCCATATATGATTGTGCTGGCCATCTGCGTTTAATCCTGCTGATGGTCCTAGAGTACTATCTGATGCTGGGGCTCCAGCATCTCCTAGCGCTCCCGCTGTACCAATTAGAGCAATAATTGCTATTGGTGAAAATCCAGCAGCTAGTCCAAGAGGGACAAACAATGTAGCAATAATTGGAATCGTTGCAAAAGAGGATCCAATCCCCATCGTAATAAACAAACCTATGACAAGCATTAATAATGCTGCAGCGGCTTGACTTTCTCCGACAATATTCGCTGCTTGTGTCACAAGTAACTCTACATGACCTGTTTCACGGATGACAGCTGCAAATCCTGAAGCTGCAAGCATGACAAAAGAGATAAATGCCATCATCTTCATTCCTTCTGTAACGACATTATCTGCTTCCTTCCACTTCAATGAACCACTTACAAGGAGTACAACAAGACCAGCAAGAGCCGCGATGATCATTGAATCGGAAAGCTGCTGTACAATCAGAGTGGCAACAATTGCGATAAGTGCAGCAATGACAGACCACTTTGTAAAAACTTGTTGATTTACAGGCGCTCCTACAATAGGACGATCCTCATACTGCCTGCTTTTTCGATATGTTATAAAAATGGCAATGAGTAATCCTACAACAAGGCCTAACGTAGGTAACGCCATCGCCTTCGGAATATCAGATAGAGCAATAACTAAGCCATTTTCCTCCATGTTATCTGCAACGATTCCATGGAAAATCAGGCCGAACCCATACGGTAAAAAGATATATGGTGCTGTTAATCCAAACGTTAAAATTGTTGCAATTGCACGTCGGTCTACTCCTAATTCATTTAAGATTTTTAAAATTGGTGGAATTAAAATTGGAATAAAGGCGATGTGAATTGGTACGACATTTTGAGAAAAACAAGAAACGACCGCTAATAAAAAGAAAATCAGTGCTTTTGAAAGAGCTTTTTTTCTTGAATCTTCATTTCGTCCAACAAGCTTGATCACCCATGCAACCATGACATCCGGTAAACCGGTACGAGCGATCGCGACAGCAAACGCCCCTAGGAGTGCATAACTAAGAGCTACCGTTGCACTTCCACCTAAACCGTCAGTAAACACATCAATCGTCTGTGAAAAACCTAAGCCTCCAAGTAGTCCTCCGGTTAACGCTCCAATTGCAAGTGCTATGACGACATGGACACGGACTAGACTAAGTATTAACATAACAAGAACTGCTATTAGAACTGCATTCATTTTCCTCAAATCCTTTACTTTGCTAAACCACTAATATATTAAAGCACCCAACTAAACTATCACTATATTACTATATTGTCAATGGGCAGTCTTTTGTTTAATAAAGAGGTAAAGTATCTATTAATAACAACCACAACAAACAAGCCCACTAAAATAGTGAGCTCAAAAGCAAACGAGGGTTGAAAAAATTTATTCTTTTAGGTTGCGAAACTATCCAGAAATCTTTTTCATCCAATCAACGATTCCCATATTCTCTTCTAGACGAAGTTGTTCTACGTTCTTATGACCAAGGACCTTCCCATTTTTAATCAAAACAACTTCATCAAGTATGGCTTCAATTTCTCTAATTTCATGTGTCGTAATTAACACGACTTGACGTTCCAAATCAATAAAGGAAATCAAACCTTTTACAATAGAATCTCGTACCATTGGATCAAGGCCAGAAAGTGGTTCATCCATTAAAATAACCGGCACATCTCTTGAAAGGGTTAATACAATTTTTAATCGTCCTCGATTCCCTTTGGAAAGATGCTTAAGCTTTGCTCCACGGTCCAAATTCATGAATGTACGAATTTCCTCCGCCTTTTCTATATTGAAATCGGGAAACTGCGATGCGTAGAAATCAATGGTTTGGCCTACATTATAAAAATTATAATATTCATCTAACTCCGAGAGATACGACACTTGATTTGCAATCCGACTAATCTTTTTCCCATTAACAGTTATAGAGCCTTTTGTTGGGTGAGAAAGACCTGCAATTAATTTTAATGTTGTTGATTTCCCACTACCGTTTTCTCCAACAAGACCTATGATTTTCCCTTTTGTTAATTCAAGATCAACATCCTTAAGCGCAATTTTATTAATAAACCTCTTGGTCACTTCGTGCAGTTTAATCATCGAACTCCACCACCTTGCCGTTTTTCAAATAAGCTTTAAGACCAGCTTCGATTTCATCATCAACATATCCCATTTCATGCATGCCTTTTACAAACGCTGAAATTTCAACTTCCTTAAGCTGCTCTCTCATTTCTTGTAATGTTCGCTCATTCTCAGTAACAAACGTTCCTTGACCTCGCTTTGTTTCCACAATCTTCATCCCCTCTAACTCCCGGTAAGTCCGTTGTACGGTATTTGGATTTACGCTTGCTTGAATCCCCATCTCTCGAACTGATGGAAGCTTGTCACCGGGTTTTAACTCTCCACGCAAAATTTGTTTTTTTATTCTTTCAGCAAGTTGGCTGTATATCGGTTGTGATGATTGGAACATATCTGTCATATCTTACACCTCTACTTTTCGATCTAGCATCCAACAGGATGCAGCAAATAAGGCGACAACCACAAACGACTCAAATAAGTAAGTACCTAAGTAAAAACTAAGATTGCCTATATCTGTTACAACTTCTGTTCCTGTTTCTAAATTCGTTGTAATGTTAATGCCCTCAGCAATTCCTGTAAGGTGAATCTCTCCCCATTTTGTTAACACACCATATACAGCTGTATGTTTAAACCAGCTATAGACAAAAGAAGTTAAAATGAAAAAGACAATTGTCGCTAGAAAGCTTAAAAAAGATCCCATATATCGATTACACAACAAAAAAATCATCCAATAAAAAATAGCAAAAACTCCAAAGCTTACTGCAAGTAAAACTACGTGGGTTCCTCCGACCATCCCTGCATTCATGATATTAATGGTATTTAACTGTTCAGAAATATGCACAGACTGGTTTATCGCCATAAGTAGGGTCGCTCCTGTAATCGCCAATGTGATGAACATCGATACTAATCCAGCTACCAGTTTAGCTAAAAGAAGACCATATCCCGGCATCGTACTGTGAAGCCACAGGTGTAACTTTTTCTTTTCTACATGTAAACTATTTAACATGTAATAAATTAAATAGAACACTTGAAACCCTGTTGCAAAAAGAGCCACCGCCATAATGGCTTCCCATGTAAAGTCATAACGAGAACCAAAATATGCTGCAATGACCAGTGAAATCAAAAATGCAATAATCGGCCCTAAAAAAGCTGACATCCCTAATCTTATCTCTTTTTTTAATAAACTTACCCAAACATTCATATTTGAGACCTCCTTAAATGTACATAATATTACTGTATTAATCAAATAGTACACTAATACAAAGATACAGTCAATGGTATGAATGCCTAATTTCGAGGTCATTTAGCAAGTTAAACCAACCAAAAAAAGACTGTTGAGTTCAACAGTCTTTTCGTTTACTTATTTATTGATGTGCTGCAATTTCTTCTTCAAGCAATTCTAGCATTTCGCGACCTTCGTCACCGACAACTTCATCGCGGAAGAAGTCACGAACTGGCAATGCTAGCTCACGGAACGCTTCACGCTCTTCTTCTGTTAACTCGATTACCTCTGTTGCATTATCAGTATCATTAATAATCACATCTAAATGCGATTCGTTCATTTCTGCTTGCATTTCGAATACACGTGGTTGCATTTCTTCAACTGTTTCATCAATTAATGCACGAATGTCATCTGGTAAGCCATTGTAAAAATCTGGGTTAACCGTTGTCATTGCTACATAATTATTGTGGTTAGAAATCGTCATATAATCTTGTACTTCATGGAATGATGCAGCTTCAATGAAGAAGATTGGATTTTCTTGACCGTCAACCGTGCCTCGATCAAGGGAGTGATATAATTCAGCCCAAGTCATCGGAGTCGGCTCAGCACCATATGCTGCGTAAGACTCCATAATTAATGGGGATTCTTGTGTACGCATTTTAAAACCTTCGAAGTCTGCAGGTGTACGTAATTCGCTACTTCCTGTCCACTGCATCGCACCTTCAGTGAAAAATGCTAACGGCTTAATGTTATGAGCTTCATACA
Organism: Halalkalibacter sp. HAAS-P013; assembly: GCF_056619925.1. Lineage (NCBI taxonomy): Bacteria > Bacillati > Bacillota > Bacilli > Caryophanales > Bacillaceae > Halalkalibacter > Halalkalibacter sp. HAAS-P013. The sequence continues at coordinate 100,532 of NZ_JBWQTU010000014.1, read as the reverse complement.
TACCAGCTAAATGTTTATGTAGCGCTTCACTTGTATTAAGAATTTCTTGAGTTAGTTCTTGATCATCTGGGAAAAGGAATTGTAGAGCAAATACCTGACCTTCCGCTACCATCGTACCCGTAAATCCTGGAGAAACAATCGCAAATTCAAGCAATCCATCTTGTAACTGCTCAACCTGGTCTACTTCACTACCAGGAAGCTCCCCAAATGCATATACATCAATATTTATTTGTCCATCAGACTTTTCATTAATTAAATCGGCAAATTCACTTGCATATTCATATTGAACTTGACCTGGCTCTTCTTCTGTTGCAAAGCGCCACTCATACGTTTCCTGTGTTTCAACAGCAGTACCATCATCTGTAGCACCATCATCTGTTCCTGTTTCATCACTTCCACAAGCAGCCAGTGCCAAAGATAAAGCTCCTGCTACTGCAAATGTTTTCCATCCTCTTTTCTTAAAAAACATCAAATACCCCCTGTTTTTTTAATATAGAAATCTATTTTCAAGAAAATCTCTTACGCTCACTTTACAGCAAGAAAAGTGAGATTTCCTCAAATAGTATAATAAGTACGGATGCAATAAGTAGCATCACAATATACGGTGGTGTTCCTTTAATGACATCCAAATATGATTTATTAAACACAGCACTTGCGGTAAATATATCAACCCCAAATGGTGGAGTAGCAGATCCTAACGCTGCCTGGAATACAATTACAACCCCTAAATGAATGGGATCGACCCCAGCTGCTGTTGCTGCTGGATAAAAAATCGGTGTCAAAATTAAAATGACAACAATTGGATCGACAAACATACAACCAATAAAGAAGAAAAGGGCTACGATCACTAGAACATATAATGCTGATGGATCTGGTCCAAGTACCGCCTCCGTTAGCATTCTCGGTACTCTCGCATAAGAGATCAGCCACGAAAATGCTTGACCCGCTGCCACTAAAATGAAAACAGCTGAGGTCACTAAGCCTGTTGAAAGAGCGATTTTTGGTATATCTGGTAGTTTAATGGTTCGAAAAATGAAAAGCTCTAGTATTAATGCATAAAGGACAGATATCCCTGCAGCCTCTGTAGGACTGAAATAACCAAAGTAAATCCCACCTACAATAATTGCTGGAAAACCTAAAGGAAATAAGGCTTTTACCGTAACGCGCCATCGTTCTTTCCATGTGTATTTCTCAGCTAATGGAATCTTATAGATTCTCGCATGGATATAACTGTATATTGCGAACATTCCAAATATTAGTAACCCTGGTCCAATCCCTGCTATAAACAGGTCCCCTACGGATACACTCGGTGCAGCCAGCCCATAAATAATCATCCCAATACTTGGCGGGATTAATAGAGCTATGTCACTCGCGTTAATAATCAGCGCAATCGCACTTGAGTCCTTGTACCCTACAGATAAAAGCCGTTTACGCATCGGTGTTCCAATGGCGACAACCGTTGCTTGAGTTGAGCCTGATATGGAACCGAAAAGTGTACAGGCAGCCGCAGTTGTAATTGCATAGCCTCCACGCAGATGCCCAATAAATGCACCAACAAAATCTAATAGCCGTTTCGATGTTTTTCCCGTAGACATAATGTCGGCTGCAAAGATAAACAGCGGAACCGCTAGTAGAACATAAGATGATATCCCCTCCATCATCTGTTGAACGATAAACATCGTGTTTACGTTAGGTAAAAAGAAAAATACAAGCACAATGGATGCAACCATCATTGGAACCATCATTGGAAATCCTAATAACAGCAGGCCAAACATTATAGCTAACATAGTTGCTATCATTCTCAATTCCTCGCAGTCTTTGTATAGTTTCTTAGCTTAAGAGATGTTTACGATATTACGAATAGTCTTTCTTTTCTTGAGCCAAGTAGACTTCCTTTTCTCTAATATTTACCCACATATTTCGTAAAAATTGGATACCTCCAAGTACCAAGCCGATGAAAACGAAAATCGCAAAGAAGTATACTGGTACTTGCATGGCAGATGTAACTCGACCAGAATCAACGAGCGACATAAAATAGCCATAGGCAAACACAGAGAAAGTAAAAAGGACCACTGAGGTTACCGCTGGAATGATAATGGCAAGCAATTTTCGAATGCGAAATGGAGCTATATCATAAAAAGCCGTCATACTGATATGCCTACCTTTTCTGGCTGCATAACTAATTCCAATAAAGGTTGCAACAGTTACAGCCAAGCGACTAACTTCTTGGTGAAACGCCCAGCTAGAGCCTAAAATAGCTCGGCTTAATACATTGCCTACAACCATGATGGCGATTAAGATAATCGAATAGCTTAAGATTAGCTCTTCCATTTTGACAACCCATCGGTCTAACGTTCGCAATGCTTTCAATGAGTGTTCTCCCTCCTTTTTTAAAGAATTATCAAGTTAAACTAAATAGTTCAAAAACACCAAGTACCATAATCATACTGGAAGAAACTTCCCATCTCAAACGTGATATGTACGCTTGTTCTTTCCTATATTTGCATATTTGAGCATCTACCTAGCTAACAACACTCTTATAGCCTAATCCTCTAAACAGCGCTTGTATATTCTAAAATGCTCCACTCTTATAAGAAGAAAGACCTAACCAAAAGGCTCATGCATGGCTGTTGCGATACTAAAAAAGCCTGCTATAAGTGGAATACTCATAGCAAACTCTCAATGTGAGAAACCATTTCTGGCTATTGAAAAAGTTGGTTCCTATTTTTCATTAGACCTTTCATCCTATTTCTACACTTCAAAACACATCGTTCATATGACGTTTCACTTACTAAAACGAGTTAATAGGGCTTTTGTATCAGTCTTCTTTGTTAATTACAACTTGCGCAAGCGTTCTTGCCATTGCTCCTGTGCCACCTAAAGGTCCAAGGTTAGAAGCTTTTGATTGCCACGCCGTTCCTGCAATGTCAAGATGTACCCAAGGTGTTTCTTCAGCAAATTCACCAATAAACAAACCAGCTGTAATACTTCCTGCTGGGCGTCCTGGTGCATTATTTAAATCTGCAACATCACTTGTTTTGAGCATTTTTTTGTATGGAGCGTAGTTTGGCAGACGCCAGATCCACTCTCCTGTTTCAACGGATGCTTCTAATACTTCCTCCATTAACTCTTCATTATTCGTAACAGCTCCTGTTGTGCAATCACCAAGAGCAATAATAACCGCTCCAGTAAGTGTCGCTACATCAATGAGTGATGTTGCACCTAGCTGTTTCGCATATGTAATTCCATCAGCTAAAATTAAACGTCCTTCTGCATCAGTATTACGAACTTCAATCGTCTTGCCGCTTAACGAAGTTATGACATCACCTGGTTTTAGTGCTGAACCATTTAATAGGTTTTCTGAAGATGGAATAACAGCTAAGACGTTGACCCTTGGTTTCACCGTACCGATAATGTCCATCGCTCCAAGAACAGCTGCGGCTCCCCCCATATCCATTTTCATTTGATGCATATTTTCACGTGGCTTGATTGAGATACCACCTGAATCAAATGTTAAGCCTTTTCCTACTAAACCGATGATCTCATCTGAACTAGAGTTGCCGCTATATTTTAGGACAATCATTTTAGGAGGCTGGTCACTCCCCGCTGCTACCGCAAGTAACGCTCCCATTCCTAGTTTTTCCATTTCTTCACGTTCAAGAATTTCATACTCAAATCCATGTTTTTTTGCTAATGCAACTGCTTCTTCCGCCAAATCTGTCGGTGTCATCAAGTTTCCTGGTGTATTCACAAGCTTACGAGCCCGATTAGCGCCTTGCCCATATGTATAACCAACTTGTACAGCTTCTTTTAGGTCAACCTCTTCTCCATATAAAACGACTTCTTCTAAGTTCACATCGACTTCATTTGTTTTTTCCTTATAATCTAATACGGTATACGTACCCAGGGCAAGAGCCTCACCGATTAAGACAGCTGCATCATTTTTATCTACTGATACACTTACAAAACTTTCAACTAGGAAAGCGACCGTTTTAATCTTGTCCCTTTTCAATTGCTGACTAGCACTAGCTATTACTTCACGAACCGATTCAGTCGTTGAATCTTCTTTTTTCCCAAGTCCTACTACATAAACTGTCTCAGAATTCATGTTATCCATTGTATAAAGAATTGTTCTTTCACCATGTTTTGCTTTCTTCATTTTTTTAAGCTTTGAAATTTGCTTATGAAGCTCGTTGTCGACCTTTTCTACTTCGGGATGAAGTGCTACTTCCTCAAAAATTCCTAGTACAAGTACATTATGCTTTTTTTCACTTTGAAACACCGGTAAAGTTTTAAACACCTAAATCACTCCTTATTTAGTATCTCGTAATTTATTATACATCTCTTCTTCACTTATTTCGACAAACGAAATGATAACACGTCAATAAAATGTGATCTATTAACGAACACTAAACCTAACTAAATCTCTTTTTATGATATAATGAGAAACGCAATCTCCTCTAAAATTAGCCTCATATCTATGGTCACGTTCATGATATTTTTGGCTTTTAATATTAATTTTATTTGGCTGTTTTCGTTAAGATTGTTGAAATAGTTTTCCTCGTAGTGAAATGGAGCGGAAGTCACTCGACTCCTGCGGGATGCAGAGGTAGGGGCGAGACCCCACAGGCACAGCCGAGGAGGCTCGGCACCTCCTTGCGGGTGCGAGTGACTGGAGCGCAATGGAACGAACATGTGAAAAACACGTAAGCCATAAAAAACAACAAAGTATGCGAAAACAGCTTTTATTTTTAAAGAAAACTATAAAAAGTTTAATAATGACCACTGCAAGGAATAAAAACTAAGTATCTCAATTGTTTTACAGGAAAGGACGTATTCATGGAAATTTTTCACAACTTCCCGTTATGGGCAGCATTGTTTGCCATTGGATTTGCTCAATTTGTAAAAGTTCCACTTGCTTTTATAGCAACGAGGAAATGGGAATGGTCCCTATTAACAAGTACAGGCGGAATGCCAAGTTCACACTCAGCTGCTGTTACGGCTTTGTCCACAGCTATTGCTCTTGAATTTGGTTTGGATTCTTCCGTCTTTGCTATCGCCGCTGTTTTTGGCATCATTGTCATGTTTGATGCAACTGGTGTAAGGCGTCATGCTGGTTATCACGCAACTGTCATTAACCAACTTGTTACTGATTTTAATAAACTGGTCGCCGAAGTGAAATCGTGGCCTCAAAAAGAAGAAACAGAAAAAAGAAAAGAATTAAAAGAGCTACTCGGCCATCAACCAATCGAAGTTTTTTTCGGTGCACTACTTGGCATTTTCCTTACATTAACGTTACATGTAATCATTCACTAACACTACGAGAAGGGAGTAAATAAATGAGACTTATTTCAATATGTCCAAGCAATACGGAGCTCGTTGCTTACTTAGGCCTAACACCAAATTTAGTTGGTGTTGATGATTACTCAGATTGGCCAAAAGAAATCAACAACTTACCAAGATTAGGACCTGATCTTTCCATTCGAATCGATGAAGTAGAAGCATTGAAACCAGACCTTGTGCTTGCTTCACTTAGTGTTCCTGGAATGGAACGGAATGTTGAACAATTACAAGAAAGAGGCATTCCTCATGTTGTGTATAACCCGAACTCACTACAGGATATTAAAAATAATCTTCTCGATTTGGGTAGACGAACGAACAAAGAAGAAAAAGCACAAAAAGTTGTTCACAAGTACGAAAGCTTTATACATACATATCAAGAAAGGACAATGCAAGTCGAGCGTTGTAGCCTATATTGGGAATGGTGGCCTAAACCTGTATTCACTCCAGGAGGAAAAAATTGGTTAACCGAAATTAGTATGTTGGCTGGAGGGGAAAATATATATCACGATGTAGACAAAGCTAGTATACAAACTGATTGGTCTGATGTGGCCCATCACAAACCTGACCATATTTGTTTAGCCTGGGTCGGCGTTCAGACAGATAAAGTAAAGCCAGAGCTACTTTGGAAACGGCCCGATTGGCCAAGCTTGCATGCTCTTCAAACAAATCAAGTGCATGTCTTAGAAGAGCCGTTATACTGCCGACCTTCTCCTCGTCTTTTGTTAGGCCTTAAGAAGCTAGCAGCCATTTTGCACCCTACTGTGATGCCACTAGATGACGAACTTGACCCCTTGCTCGAGGTTGACTAAGTACGGATGATAAAAAATGACGTGTTGAACTACAATCAGTTAACACGTCATTTTGCTAAATTGTTTAATCAAACATTTGATTACGAAACACTTGGACAGCTTCATCATCATTCAATTTTTTAAACTCTTCTTCAGACAGATTTCCATCACCAGTTTTCACGACAAACACTTCAACTTCTTGCTTGCCCCATTGATTGAAAACATCATTTACCGTTTCATAATATAAATCAATTCGATTTCCTTTTATTGCAGATCCGGTATCAGCCACTACTCCATAACCATATCCTGGGATGAACAAAACCGTACCAATCGGATACACATTTGGGTCTGCTGCAATTGTGGAGTAAACGTCACGCTTCACTTGTACCCCAGAAAACGTAATGCCGTAACTAGGATCTCCGGGGTTTTTGCCTGTCGACTCATAGCCTGCCGTATAACCTGTTGCCACAACGGTATGTGAAGGATATTGAGACCAATCAATGGCTTCCTCTAAAGAAACAGGCTCTGACTCAACAACGTCTTGTGACATCGATTGTTCTTCAGTTTTTACAGCTGGCAATGACCTTGCTCTAAGCGCCGTACCTTTGAATCCATTGTTCCTAGCTGTATGTAGTAGCTCTTCACGTTCATTTTCCAAGTTATTCATCATCCAATGTTGTAATTCAGCAGCACTAACACCAGAAAAAGTTTGAAATGTTGTAAACAACGCTGCTACAAATAGGCCGCTCATTAATACTCTGCGACCAACTGCTATCATGCTTACCACAAAATTTCACTCCTCTCTTGAATTCAGGATCCCCAGAGAAGTTGAAACTTATACAAACAAATTGGATGAACATTTCAGAAAACGAAACATTTTAATAATATATAGCATTAAAGAGAGTTCTGCCCCCGCCGGAAATAATCTAGAAATAAAAAAAGCAATCTCAAAGGTCCGATCTTAGACCTTTGAGATTGCCTTTTAAAACATTTGATATCCTCTTACACGTAACATCTTTATGACTATTCCAGCAATGATTGCACCAATAAATCCACTTGTTAAGACTAAAATATCGACAAAATGTAGTGCGAGTAAATCAGATCCTAACATCGACAATGATGTAAGCGGTGCTGTAAAATATTCGAAGAAACTAACGTTATCAACAATTAAAATTACAATAATTGGATAGATAAAGGCCATTACCCACGTAGAACGTAAAATCATATTTAACAGAAATCCTATCCCAAAAAATAATATCAGAAATAGGACCATTGATATTAATAATTGCGGCAAATTCATAGCTTGCACCCCCATGTCCTTTTTAAGTTTACTGAACACTGGGGTTTGAAGTCAACTCAATGTATTGACATCTTTGTGGCAAAAACAAAAATTATGTTCTTGCCATTACAAGCAATTATTCACACTCTATAAAAAATGAGTAACTTAATGATTTTGATATCTTTTTTTAAAAGCAACTAAAGACCATTCCGTCACGCCTACGCTTGTTGCTCTTACCCTTCTCCATTACACTTATTGCATGTTTCACTCCCACCAAGGAGAAGTTGAAAATACCCTGTTCCTTCACAATAAGGACATTGTTCTGTAGCTGTTTGTGTAGACGAATTCTTCATCACTTTTCCCCCCTGTTGATAGTTTAGCCTATTAAAGAAATATTATCAGAATCTTTACAATATTAAAACCTCGTTACATTATCTCACGATGTAATGTAAGCGCAAACAACACACTCTTGCTATATATTTTTCAACTATTCTTACTTTTTCATACACAAAAAAACGAATGCAATTCCGCATTCGCTTTTTTTGCCTTATTACATTGGGTTCTTTCCACGTTTTAACACGAGGGCAGGTCCACCTAAAAGGAATAAATAACGGTTATCGATCATCTTTTTCATAAAGTTAGCAGATGTACCGAATAACTTTCTAGTCCCAACTACACCGATAGCTTCTTTCCCACCAAGAGATGCAACTGTTCCTTTGATATCAGGCTTAAATTGTTTAAGTGAGTCGCCTTTCATAAGAGCTTTGATGTTACTTGCACAAACTTCAGCCATTTGCATAGCAATTTGAGCAGTTGGCGGGTAAGGACGATTGATTTCTTCATTAATCATTAGAGCACAGTCACCAATAACAAAAATGTTTTCGTGACCTGGAGCACGTAAGTCTAAATCAACTTTAATACGTCCGCGCATTGCTTCAAAGCCTGATTTCTCAATGACAGAGCTTCCACGAACTCCAGTAGCCCAGACAACCGTTCCTGCTTTAATCTCATCGCCACTAGCAAGTGTTACGCCTGATTCAGTCACTTCTTTGATCGGGCAGTTAATCTTGAATTCCACACCACGGCTCTCAAGTAAGTTCATCGCATATTCCACTAATTCAGGATCGAACCCTGGCAAAGCAGAAGGAGCAGCTTCGATTACGTACATTTTCACTTTTTCTTTAGGGACATCGTAATGTGCACAAAGTTCAGGTAAGCGCTCTGATAATTCACCAATGAACTCAATACCTGTAAAACCAGCACCAGCTACGATAAATGTTAATAGCTCGTCCTGCGGCTCAGGAGTATTGTTATACTTTGCAAACATGTACTCAATATGTTCTTTCACTTCACGAGCACCGTTTACTGTCCACTTACTGAATGCGTGTTCATAAACACCTGGAACACCAAATGTTTCCGCTTCAGAACCTAGTCCAACTACGAGGTAATCGAATTCAAGTTCACCGTTTTCAAGTACGACTCTCTTTTCTTCACGCTTAATTTCTACAACACTGTCTTTAACAAATTTAATTTTGTTAAGATCAAGCACACTGTTGATAGGCATACGTGTACGTTCTGGAGATAGCGTACCAGCAGCTGGTTCATGTAACCAAGTTGTTTGATAGTGATAGTCATGCTTGTTAACTAAAGTAATGTTTGCTTCATTATGGCCTAGTTGCTTTGTAAGACGTGATGCTGTGATCATTCCAGCATAACCAGCGCCAAGAATAACGATATTTGGCTTTTTCAATTTCATCACTTCCATCTTCTAAATAATTTTTCTTCTATATTTTCCCCCGAAAAACAACATTGTGATTCTTTTCACGAATAAGTATAGAATAATAGCTAGTTATTAATAATAAATTTCGTAAAAAAGTCACAAAACCCACCTTTAATAATATGTTTTTTCGACGTATTTTTCAACTACTTTTAAAAATAATTATTCTTTTTCTTGTCCTTTTACTCACTTTTCTTTTACTCGCTATTAATGTAAGCGAAAGCGAAAAAACTTATGCATTCAGCATTTCGTTTTTTCTCAAAAAAAGATCTTCTTACAAAAAGTAAGAAGATCTTTAATCATTAGCAATCTTCAGGTGTCCCTGCATTCGTTGCTGTTCTAAATGATGAACCACATCCACACGAAGCAATAGCATTGGGATTATCAATTGTAAACCCGCCACCCATCATGTTTTGCTTGTAATCAACAACAAGCCCTTTGACGATTGGTTCACTTTCCTTATCAACTAAAACAGAGAGCCCATTTATATTAAGCAATGTATCCTCTTCATGCTTTTCTGTATCAAAACCCATTCCATAAGATAGACCACTACAGCCGCCACCTTTTACACCGATACGAAGCATTAAGCTTTGATCACCTTCAGCTTCCATCATGTCTTTAATTTGGCTTACTGCTGCATCTGTTATTGTAATCATGACACCCCTCCTAATCGCTGTTACGATTAGTATAACCGTTAATACTTATTACCTCAAGGTACGTGCTCACCCAATTTTTTAGAAGGATAAGGAACTTTCCCATTCTTTCGTTCCTGTCATTTCTAATAAAATCACTTTGTTATGTGCACGATCTAACTCCTGACTATAATGCAGAACGATAGGATGACTCAATCCGTATTGTCCTGCTGCAGCAACCATCTTGTTACGGAGTTCTTCTATTTTTTCCATACAGGCGTCTTGTTTCAATACTTTGTTCATCTCCACCATCCCCCCCATTTACAACTTCTATTTATCTGCACACTTCATAAATCAATTTTACCAAGTAAGTGGAAATCTGTGCAAGACCAAATAGTAAAAAAGTATGTATTCACATTTTTTCCAAATTTAGAAATACCCTGTATATACCAAAACGACTCTATTTCTTTCATTAAGCCTATTCTGATAGTATAATAGTAGGCAAACACGAAAGATCTTAATCACTTACTAAATATATTTCTATAAAAACAAGCATATTCCTTCAAAAAAAATGAATGATTTTAGGAATTTTGTTACGGTTTAATGAAGAAATGGAGGACAAGTACGGATGGGAATAATTTTAACGGATACAAAATTACAATCAATTGCCGAAAAGGTGAACCACGGCGAACGTCTGACAATTGAGGATGGCCTTTATTTATTTGAAAGTCCTGATTTATTAGGAATTGCTCAATTAGCCAATCAAGTAAATCAGAAAAAAAACGGGGATAATGTTTATTTTATTGAAAATATGTACATTAACCCTACAAATGTTTGTGAAGCTAGCTGCGGTTTCTGTGGATTCAAACGTAAGCCTGGGGATGAGGGCGCTTATACGATGGACAGTGACGCATTGTTAGAATATGTGGAAAAAAGATGGAATGATAACATTCGCGAGTTCCATATTGTCGGCGGACATAATCACGAAGTACCTTTTGACTATTACTTAAATACTATTCGAACATTAAAAAAGCACTACCCACAAGTTACCGTAAAAGCATACACAGGTGCCGAAATTGAGTTTTTCTCTCGTATTTCTGGTTTATCTATGAAAGAAGTATTAGAAGAGCTAATTAAAGCAGGTCTTGATACACTACCAGGAGGTGGAGCAGAAATTTTAACTGAGCGCTACCGTTTAAAAATGAGCCCAGATAAAGCATCGACAGACCAGTGGTTAGAAGCTCACGAGATTGCTCACAACCTAGGATTAAAAACACATGCAACTATGCTTTATGGTTCCATTGAAACGAAAGAAGAACGGCTGATCCATATGGACCGTTTGCGCCAGCTCCAAGACCGCACAAATGGTTATATGGTATTCATTCCGCTTGCGATGCAGCCTCGTAGCATTAATGCTGGAATTAAGCGTCGTACAACAGCTTATGATGATATGCGTACACTTGCAATCAGTCGATTAATGCTCGATAACTTTGATCATATTAAAGCATATTGGATTAACATTGGAGTTCAATTAACACAAATGGCGCTTACGTTTGGTTCTAGTGACATTCACGGAACGTTAATTGAAGAACGAATTTCCCACGCAGTTGGCGCATTAACGTCACAAGGTATTACGCGTGAAGAGCTTGTTTACCTTATTAAGAGCGCTGGTAAAACACCAGTTGAACGAGATACATTTTATAATGTGGTGAAAACTTACTAGGAGTTCCTTGAGGGGGAGTTCCTACGGAGTGCAAATTACAGATGATAGTGGTTCTCCATCCACAGGTGATTCCCATTAATTCAAAGAAAAACAGTCTTTCATTGCAGATGAAAGACTGTTTTCTTTATTTACCTTAATATTGGTCTTTATAACTTCGATGAAGACTGTTACTCTTGGATTTCAAACACGTTTTGGACTTCATACCCCCGATGATGTCCTCTCCCCTTTGAATTTCTTGCCAGTAATAAAATGCAAAACAAGCTAGGCAGTCCATCCTAGCTTGTTTCCTCATTAAACAAACATTTGTTTAAGATAGTTAAACAAACATTTGATCAAGTTATTTACGTTCAAAAACACCTTCACAAATCACTTCAGCTGCACCGGTCATTAAAACATGACCATTCTCAAGCCATGTAATTCCTAAGTCTCCACCAAGAAGGTGAACCGTCACTTCATTCCCTTTTTCGGCATGTCCATTTAAGATCGCAGCGACAACAGCCGCACAAGCTCCTGTTCCGCATGCCTGAGTAATTCCAGAACCTCTTTCCCATACACGAAAATGAAGTTCTTTCTCAGATACTACTTCAACAAACTCAACATTCACCCATTCTGGAAAACGTTCATCCTTTTCCATTTTCGGTCCAATGGTTTCAACTGGTGCATTATTAATATCCTCGACAAACAGGACAGCATGTGGATTGCCCATAGAAACGGCCGTTACTTGAAACGTTTCATGCTCAATTCGAAAAGCTTCTGCTACTACTTCATCTTGGTCTTCTCCTAACATCGGAATCAACTGTCTTGAAAGAATAGGCTTTCCCATATCTATCGTAACCGTTTTGACTTTGCCCTCCGTTATATGAACAGTCGCCTCCACTAGCCCACCCAATGTTTCAATTTGAAAAGTCTCTTCTTTCACATAGCCATGTTCATAAGCAAATTTTGCGACACAACGTAAACCATTGCCGCAATTCTTTGCTTCGGAGCCATCATTGTTAAATACACGCATCTTCACAGGAGCAACTTCAGAAGGACAAACGAGGATCATTCCATCCGAACCAATCCCTTTGTTTTTATCAGCTATTTCAACAGCAAGCGGCGCTAGCTTGTCTTCAACAAGCGTTTGTTTAAACAAATCTACATAAATATAACTATTTCCTAACCCGTGCATCTTCGTAAAATGCATGCTCGTCAATCCCTTCTTAACTGCTTATCCGTCCAGAAATAATCTTGATCTGCTTCTAAAATGGTTAGCTTGCCATTACAGCATGGTAAGATCAAGATCGTTTTAATTCCTTCTTCCGCCCTCTTAAAATCGGACTTCTTCATATTTGTTAACACGTTCTCCGTGTGACAAAAGGGACAAGATTGTAAATAAATATCATCATAAAGGCGTTCGTATGGCCACGTATTTACAAAAGGAATGACATCCATCTGTCACACATCCTTTCTATATTAAAACATTGGGTTTTCTTCTAGATGCGTATATATATTTTCAACTAACTCTTCTGTCGTCTCACCAGAAACATATTCACCATTTACAAGAGCATATAGCTCTCTTGCACAATTTCCACAACTACTAAGACAACCATACTCGATAATATCTAAATTAGGATCTTTTTCTAATTCTTCCATGGCTTTTTGAGATCCACTTGCTAAGTTACTAAGACAAAACTCTATAATTGGACGCATTTGCTCTCACCTCTTCAATCTACCTCTTTATGCTACTCTCGCAATGAAAAGAAGTCAATTGCCAGGCCGTTATTTTCTAAGGATTTATTGAGTTTATCAAATTGAAAAAATGAGTACTGTAAAGACAAGCTTGAAAACGCTTTTAAAAAAGTCATAAATTTGTTGTTTTTTTATATATTTATCGTTATAATCAAAACTGACCAAGGTCACTTTTGGTGAGGAGAAGAAAAATGAACGAACGAGCGAAAAAAGAACAGACTAAAGCGCGGATAGAAGAAGCTGCATTAACTTTGTTTCGTGAAAAAGGATATTCCCGAACAACTGTACAAGAAATTACAAAAGCAGCAAAAGTAGCAAAGGGAACTTTTTTTAATTATTTTCCAACAAAAGACTCTATTATGCAATCACTTGCCAACGATTTGCTTTTAGCAGTTATGCCACATATTAAACAAACGCATTTAAGAAATCGGCCACTAGCGATTCGATTACGTTCGTATTTACAATTTATATTAACTGACTATGATCGATATCCTGCGCTAACCATCGAAATGTGGAATCACGTTCTTAAGGAACAAACGCTTCTTTTTACGCACTGGAATGAACTTTTACAAGATGCAAAATCACGAGGGGACATTAACTCAAGTGCTTCTATTGAAACATGGTCACATATCATTCACAGTTTAATTTCGCATGGCATTCAAAATTTTGCATCAGAACCAACTAAGACCCGTTTGCTTGAAAACGTAATGACTTTGGTCGAAGCCAGTCTTGAAGCAATTATTGAAAAAAGGGGACATTCGTTTATGAAAAAACTCGTAATCTTAGGTGCCGGTTATGGTGGGATGCGCATTCTTCAACGCCTTTTACCTGAAGGACTGCCTGAAGATGTTGAAATTACTTTAATTGACCGCTTGCCTTATCACTGTCTAAAAACAGAGTATTACGCGTTAGCAGCAGGAACAGCAGCCGATCATCACCTCCGTGTCAGCTTTCCTGAAGATGCAAGGCTCCAAATCAAATACGGAACGATAACAAATGTGAACTTAGATGAAAAAATGGTTGAGCTTGATAATGGTGATTTAGTTCCTTACGATAAATTAATTATTGGTTTAGGCTGTGAAGATAAGTATCATAACGTTCCAGGTGCAGCCGAATACACTCATAGCATTCAAACGATGGATAAAACGCGCAGAACATATGAAACGTTAAATAACGTACGCCCTAATGGGATTGTATCAATTGTCGGTGCAGGGTTGAGTGGGGTTGAACTAGCTAGCGAATTAAGAGAAAGTCGTCCTGATTTAACGATTAAATTGTTCGACCGTGGCGAAATCATCTTGTCTATGTTCCCACGAAAATTAAGTACGTATGTTCAAAACTGGTTTATCGATCACGGCGTTGATGTGATTAATAAATCAAATATTACAAAAGTCGAAGAAGGCATTCTTTATAATCATGACGAACCGATTAAATGTGATGCGATCATCTGGACTGCAGGGGTACAGCCGGTTGAAGTGGTTCGTAATTTAGATGTTGAAAAAGATAAACAAGGTAGAGTGATTTTAACACCACAACACTTCTTACCAACAGATGAAGATGTATTTGTTGTAGGCGACTGTGCTAGTCTCCCTCATGCACCAAGCGCTCAGCTTGCTGAGGGGCAGGCAGAACAAATTGTCACGATTTTGAAAAAGCAGTGGGACGGAGAACCACTTCCTGAAGAATTACCTCAAATTAAATTAAAAGGCGTGTTAGGCTCACTTGGAAAAAAACATGGATTTGGTTTAATGGGCGAACGCACATTGCTTGGTCGAGTGCCACGTGTTTTAAAGAGCGGCGTTCTTTGGATGTATAAATACCATTCAGGTTCTTAATATTTCAAAAAGACGAGCAACGACACGGCGTGTCGTTGCTCGTCTTTGATTACCCTATTTTTCAGAATTACCACGGCTTAATTCATTAATTTTAGCATGAATATCTTTCAGCTTCGGATTTCCTTCTGCTACAACCTCTCCCTCAAGTACAACTAAAGGGTAAAAAAATTCGTCCTCTTTAATGGCTTCCGCATAATATTTGTGGTTCTCATCATTTGTAGGCTCTTCAATGTCGACATACTCAAAATCAATAGCTATGTGAGGATATTTTCTTGTGATAGCTGCTTCCAACCACTCCATCGTCTCTTTGGCAGTAGGAAGATGAATACAACTCGCACACTTTTCCTCTGCTCCATAAACCGTCATTTTCAAATCGCACCCCACCCTTTTTACGTTCATGTTATGTATGGAATCATTATACGACAGTTTCACTCTTTTTTCTTCTCCTTCCATTATTTCACCTGTTCATCTGCGTAAATTCAAGCAGAATCATGGATTTTTTTTATAAACACCATTATAATAGGTAGTAGAAAGGAGTTGTTTTGATATGTCAACAAGTACTGAAATGGTTGAACAAGTTAGTGAAGTATTAGATAAGCTCCGTCCTTTCTTGCTACGTGATGGTGGAGACGTTGAGCTCGTAGATGTAGAAGATGGAATTGTGAAGGTTCGTCTTCTTGGCGCTTGTGGCTCATGCCCAAGTTCAACGATCACACTAAAAGCAGGTATCGAGCGCGCTCTTCTTGAAGAAGTGCCTGGAGTAAAGGAAATTGAGCAAGTCTTTTAATAGTTACCGCCCGACAATGTCGGGCGGTTCTTCTTTTTACAAGGCTTTTTTCGTAAAGGTTGTTGTTTTTATGTGGGTTACGTGTTCTTCACATGTTCGTTCCATTGCGCTCCAGCCACTCGCTTTCCGCGGGGAGGTGTCGAGTGACTTCCGCTCCATATCACTACGAGAAAACACATTGCTTCACAGCAACAATTTACGAAAACATCCCTTTAAAAAAAGCTAAGACTTCTGGCAGAAATCTTAGCTTTTTTATCTTTAAACTCTTCATGAGTTCTGACAAAGGATTGAAACATAAAAACCCCTCACATATAAAACTCCTCAAACAACGATTCAGCTTCCTCATAAGAAGCAAAAATGGCATCGTCTTCCTCTATAGGATGGTAAAAGTCAAATAGCAACAATGATAATCTGCTTGGATCCATAGGATCTCTAGCAATCGTCGCTTCTTGAACATTTGATACTGTTTGTGTGTGTGGATTTCGATAAATAATGTAAACTTGTTGTCCCTCTTCAAGTTGCTGAATATCAAGCATAGCGGGCCTCCTTTTTTTTGGTTTGCCCGCCATACTTGTTCCCTATTCAACTATTTATCAAGCCGATGTTTCCTGTTTGGATTCCTTTTTTACTAGAACTCCTTCTTTTGCTGGTCTTAATAAAGCTACTTCAAAATCTGGGAAATGACGCTGTAATTTTTTTTGAATTTCCTCACCGCGATGAAGTGGTGCCAAACAAAGCATCGTCGGACCTGCCCCACTTAGAGCAGCTCCGTAAGCTGCTGTTTCTTCACGTACTACCTTGATTACTTCCTGAAGATGTGGCACTAATTCTCCACGATATGGATGGTGAAATAAATCTTCGCTCATCATCTTTCCAGCTAATTCCCAATCCCCTTGTAGGATTGCCGCTACAAGGACATTGGCAACACTGCTTGCTCGAACCGCTTGTTTATAAGTAAGTTCAGCTGGCAAGACTCCGCGCGCTTTTTTTGTTTTTAATTCCTCTGAAGGAACGAGTAAGACGAGATCAACTTCAGGAACGCCACCGTATAACACATGTGTGCTGTCTTCTGTATGAGTCCCAATTACGAGTCCTCCATAAACCGATGCAGCTACGTTATCCGGGTGTCCTTCCCACAGACTAGCGAAACGAACTTTTTCACGTACAGAAAGCGATTCACCTGTTAATTGATTTGCTAATTCAATCCCTGCAACAATGGCTGCTGCACTACTTCCAAGACCACGTGCTAACGGAATATCACTTGTCATGTTCACATGACAAGGAAGAAGTTTTTTCCCAATCTCTTTTGCAACATGTGCAGCAACTTGATAAATGAGATTGTCTTCTCCCTCTTCAATTCCTTGTAATTCAACAGATGATGATTCGAACAACCATTTATCTGACGGCCGAACTTCAAGTGTCAAATAGCGGTTTACTGCGAGCCCCACTGAGTCAAAACCGGGTCCTAAGTTTGCTGAGCTACCAGGAACCGTTATGACAAATGGTTGTTGGCTCATGACATCACACCACCTTTAAGGTGAGCAAGAAACGCTTCTTTATCATTTGGTAAGACTGTTGGTTTCACTGTTACTGTATCAATTGCCGTGTTTGGATCTTTTAAGCCATTTCCTGTTAATACACATACAACTGTTGATCCTTTTTTGATTTCTCCTGAATCAAGTTGCTTTTTCAATCCTGCAATAGACGCACAAGAAGCTGGTTCAGCAAATACCCCTTCTGTTTTAGCTAGTAGTTGGTACGCTTCTAAAATTTCCTCATCTGTGACAAAGTCAATTGCTCCATTTGATTCCTCTTTTGCTGCAACTGCTTTATCCCAGCTTGCTGGGTTTCCAATACGAATTGCCGTTGCAATTGTTTCAGGCTCTTCAATTACTTTATTTTGAACGATCGCAGCTGCACCTTCTGCTTCAAAACCACGCATCTCAGGTAAGCCCGTTCCTTTTTTCTCATGATACTCTTTAAACCCTTTCCAGTAAGCTGTGATGTTACCAGCATTTCCTACCGGGATAGCTAAAACATCTGGTGCTTTACCAAGTGCATCAACAATTTCAAATGCAGCTGTTTTCTGCCCTTCAATTCGGTACGGATTTACTGAATTTACAAGTGTAATTGGCTCTTGTTTGCTAATCTCACGGACAATATCAAGAGCGTTATCAAAGTTCCCTTTGATTTCTAATACCTCAGCACCGTACATAACTGCCTGAGCAAGCTTCCCTAGCGCAATTTTGCCTTCTGGGATAACAACGATACATCTAAGTCCTGCTCTCGCTCCGTACGCAGCAGCAGCCGCTGACGTATTTCCAGTTGAGGCACAAATGATCGCTTTGCTTCCCTCTTCCTTCGCCTTTGCAACTGCCATGACCATTCCACGATCTTTGAACGAACCAGTCGGGTTTAGCCCCTCATATTTAACATAAACATTTACTCCCCACTCTTTTGATAGCTGTTCTAACTCAATAAGTGGTGTATTTCCTTCATGTAATGTGAGTAGAGGTGTCTCCTCTGTAACAGGCAAGTATTCCTTATATTCTTGAATTAACCCTTTCCAACGACTCATTTTTAACGTCCTCCTTCGACACGGTAGCTGCTTTCAATCGATTCAATGACTTCAAGCTCAGATAATTTTTTATATAACTGTTCATAGTTTTCTTTAGTTGTATGGTGTGTAATCACAATAACTTCAGCCACTTCTTCACCTTCAAGCGGAAGTTGTAGTAGCTTCTCAAAGCTTACATCATGGCTAGCGAATAAACTTGTAACAGCTTGGAACGTACCAGCCTTATCAATTACACGTAATCGCATGAAATATTTCGAGTCTATTTCATTTGCTTTTTTGAGTACGCGAGCATGTAATGGCTCTTGTACCTGCCTGCCACATACACCTAACCGCATGTTTTTCATAACAGACACTAAATCAGAAACGACAGCAGTTGCCGTTGGCAGCGAACCTGCCCCTGGTCCGTAAAACATCGTCTCTCCTACCGCTTCACCATATACATACACAGCATTATATTCATTATGCACCGATGCTAGCGGATGTTCTTTTGGAAGCAATGTAGGTTCTACACTTACTTCCACACGTCCCTCATCACGCTTAGCTAGCCCGATTAATTTCATAGTATACCCAAGTTGATCACAGTAATCTAGATCTGTTTTCGTGACAGATGAAATTCCTTTAACAGAAACGTCGTCTAAGCTCACATCCATAGAAAACCCAAGTGTCGCTAAAATAGCCATTTTTCTTGCAGCATCTAATCCTTCCACATCCGCAGTTGGATCACTTTCTGCAAATCCGAGCTCTTGAGCAACCTTTAATACTTCTTCATACGAACTGCCGTTTTGCGACATTTTCGTTAAAATGTAATTCGTCGTACCATTAACGATCCCCATCATTTTCGTAATGCGATCTGCAGACAGTCCATCACTTAAGCTCCGTAAAATAGGAATCCCACCAGCTACACTTGCTTCATAATACAAATCGCAGCCATTTTCAGAAGCTACTTGTAATAACTCCGCACCGTACAAAGCCATTAAATCCTTATTAGCTGTAACTACATGCTTTCCATTGCGAAGAGCCGTAAGTAAGTGCTCGCGCGTCGTTTCTATTCCTCCCATTACTTCAATAACAACATCAATGTTTTGATCGAAAAGAACATCTTCTATTTGATCCGTCACGAGTGATTCATCGAGATCCACCGGACGTTGTTTTTCTTTATCACGAACTAGTACTTTTTTCACCGTTACTGGGCAGCCTACTTGGTGACGCAATTCTTCTTGGTGACGGCTAATAATAGAAACAACCCCTGTTCCAACTGTCCCTAAACCCAATAATCCGACGCGAACTTCCGCTGCTGACATACTCTCTCCACTCCTTCTCCATTACTCTATTCATGTATACTCAAAAAGTACATTTGTTTATCTATAATGGACATTATAGACCTCTTTTCGACTAAGTACAATAGGTAATTTAATAAAATTCAGAAAAGTATAAGATATCATAAAAAAAGCCGCGCTTGCGGGCTTTTTTTATAATATCTATGCAATGTGCGGAGCCGTCACTTTCTTTTAAGCCTTTACTGAGTGGTCTTCTCAGAAAAAGCGCGCGACGTGCAGAGCCATTGCGCTTCTTCGATACTACTATCGCCTCCCTCGCTCGATATACGCTGATTTCCTTTACTATTCCCCAAAAAAAGACTAGTCAAAAAGGGAAATTCTCCCCTCTATAACTAGCCTAAAATATGATCAACCGCGACTACAACCAATCAAGCGGTGGCACTACAGTTGTACCGACTCCTTTAGTCATAAGTACAGTTTCAGCAAATTCTTTTAGAAAGCGTTCATTCTTATATTCATTTTCAAGCATCCGAAAAAAAGATTGCCCGAGTTGAATTTTTTCTTCTTGTAATTGACTTCGATAATAGCCCTCTATCGCTTCAAAATAGTGAAGCGGAAATAACAATCTTGCATATAATAGCTTCCATGAATAGCTCGACAATGGTTCGTACTGCTCATACCCTTTTAAAAACTCATTCAATTTCCCCCACGGAAAATTCGTTTCTGCTAAATGTTGATCTCGCGTCCATTCAGCTAAATCTCTACAAGCATGATCGTAAACAAATTCTGTCGGACGTTTTACGATATCTCCTTCTTCCGATAGGACAACCCACGTTCGATCCGTAAATCTCCTGTGACATATAGTGGGCTTTTCCTGATTACGGGCTGGATCATCCAAAGTTGCATCGACAACATATTGAATCGCATTTTCCGTCAGTCCCATAAAATAAGGATAAGAAAACAAAAAAGCCTCATCCACATAAGATTGCGGTCTCTCGTACAATATTTGCTGATACCATCCTTCTAATTGCTCCAACCTTGTTTCCCACAATTTCGGCCATTGACCGAAGAAATCATATCCTCGCTTCGGATACGAAAATTGCTTTCCAAAATGGTGAATAGCTGCTAAATGTCCACCCTTTTCTTCTAACGTTCGAAACCTAAAATGCCCTTCTTTTCTTTCCGCGGTCATTGGCAAAGCACAAACATAAACTTCTTGCCCATCAATTAAGCCACTCCTTCTCCTTTGCAGAGTATACAGGGGCTCAAGTACGGATGAATCGCCAATCGATCGCATGTAATCAGCAAAGGCTGTCATTTCATCTTCTTGTGACATACACTCTTCTTTCGGCAACAAAATATACGACTTACCGTCGGCTTCAAAGCCTTCGTATGACCCAATGGAAAAGCGCTTTTCACAATAAATCCCATACACATCATAAAGGTTCCTCTCAAACATTTACTTCCCTCCCTAACCTTACTCCTTTACCTAGTCTATGACCCAAATGAATAAAATGTGTATGTGGACAGTAGACTAGTATTAGCCTATAGTCATAATCAGGCAATGCCGACGGAGGTGTTTCGATGACAAAAAGGATTATGGACGAAGTTGAAATAAAAGCGAGAGAATGGTTAATTGAACGAGGGGTTACTTTAGAGGACATAGCCGAGCTCGTCTACTTTTTGCAAGTAAAGTATCACCCTGATCTCCAACTTGATGTTTGTTTAGATAACGTTGATAAAGTTCTTCGCAAGCGTGAAGTACAAAATGCAATCATTACTGGAATTCAGCTGGATATACTAGCTGAAAAGAATTTACTTGATGAACCTTTGCAAGGCATCATCGACCGAGATGAGGGATTATACGGCGTTGATGAAATTATTGCTTTATCCATTGTGAATGTCTATGGCTCTATTGGCTTCACAAACTACGGGTACATTGATAAACAAAAGCCTGGTATTTTAGAGAAATTGAACGACAAAGAATCAGGTAGCTGCCATACCTTTTTAGATGATATTGTCGGAGCAATTGCAGCGGCTGCCTCAAGTCGTCTTGCTCACAGTGCAGCTAATACGGAGTGATATTAAGCAAGGGGTTGTTCCAAAAGGTCTGTTTTTTGACCTTTGGAACAACCCCTTTTTTTGGAAAACCCTTATCAAACTGGAAGAAAGTTGTTAACCCATAACCTATAGCTTAATGGTAAAATGAACTATCATGGACGTACTATACGGGGGATATATATACAATGCATAAAAAAAGAAAAGTTTTACTATACATCACCCTTGGGATAATTTGGATATTGGTAACTGATTATATCGTTGCGCAATTGAATTCAGATCTACAAGTGTATATATTAATACAGCAAATCAAAGGGTTTATTTTCGTCATTTTATCGGGTTGCTTTATTTACTATGCCTTTGTCAAAAAGGTTGAAACTCAAGCCGTTAAAGCTGAAAAGGAAAAACTAGAGATATTAATTAATTCAATGGTTGATTTCGTCAACTTTAAAGATGGACAAGGCAGATGGACTCAAGCTAACGAGTTTGCGTTAAAACTCTTTCAAATTGAGCATGTTGATTATGTGGGTAAAAAGGATAGTGAGCTTGCTGAATATAGCGAATTTTACCGAGAGGCGTTCTATTACTGCGAAGCTTCCGATGAAGATGCTTGGAAAGTCGGGAAAGTATCGCGGTGTATTGAACAAATCCCTTCGCCTGATGGGAATACAAAAACATTCGATACGATTAAAGTGCCCATCTTTAATAAAGATGGCTCCCGAAAAGAATTAGTCGTTATGGGGCGGAACATTACTGATCAAGTCAAAGTTGAGAAAAAGTTAGAAAAGAGCCGACAAAATTATAAATCTCTAGTCGAGTTTAATCCCGGATTAGTATTTATTTTAAACCGCCAAGGGAATGTTTTAGAATTGAATCCGCAATTTAATGCGATGACTGGATATGACTCGAAGGATTTTCTAGGAAAATCGATCATGCCTCTAATTGAGAAAAAGAGCAAAAGAGAAGTTATCCGAGCCTTTAACCAAATTCTAAAAGAACAAACAAATTGGGTGAATCAGGAAATTACTGTATCCCACAAAGATGGCAGTCAGCGTATCTTTCGATGTACAGCTGTACCAACAATGTATAATGACAAGGTATTTGGCGCAATTGGCTACGCAATCGACGTGACAAAGGAAAAAGAAACAGAAGAACGATTACGTAAGACAGAAAAACTTTCAGTTGTCGGCGAACTTGCCGCAAGCGTCGCTCATGAAATTCGCAACCCTTTAACATCGATTAAAGGTTTTATTCAATTTATGAAATCAAACGATAACCATAACCAATCTTACTATACGATTATCCTCGATGAATTAGAAAGAATTAATCAAATTTCTAGTGAACTATTAGCATTAGGAAAACCTCGTGAAGTTCAGTTTGATAAGTGTGATATCAATCAAATTTTTGCTAGTGTTATGTGGTTACTAGAATCTCAAGCTAATTTATATAACGTCAAAATCGATTATTACCGAGATAACACATTAGATCATATTGAATGTGAGCCAAACCAATTAAAACAATTATTTATCAATATCATTAAGAATTCAATCGAAGCCGAATCTAAGAATATCAATATTAATGTAGGTGAAGTTATGAACAAGCTTCAAATTACTATTTATGATGATGGAAACGGCATTGATGAAGATCGAATAGAACGTTTAGGAGAACCTTTTTATTCATCAAAGGAAAAAGGAACTGGATTAGGGTTAGCCGTAAGCTATCGAATTATCCAAGCACATCACGGTAGTATTCATTTTGATAGTAAGCTAAATAAAGGAACTACCGTTACAATTACTTTGCCGACAACGCATCAGTAAATGTCTTAATAGCCTGTAAAGGGGGTGTCTCAAATGAGTCACCCCCTATTTCTTGCTAAGTAAACGTGTCTATTTTAAGACTTCCAATAAATAAACATAGTTTTTTTTCCTTTATCTGATAAAATTAGCGTGAGGTGATACTTTCAATGAGTGAATACGGTAAGAATGATATTCGTGAATGGAAGAAAAAACTAGCTCCATTTGAACAGTCACGAGTATCTATAAGTGTGCGTCAATTAATTAATTCAGTTGGACCTTTTTTAGGATTATGGATTTTAGCGTATGCAAGCTTAGGAATTTCCTTTTGGTTGACTTTGTTACTTGCCATCCCTGCAGCAGGGTTTTTGGTCCGAACGTTTATCATCTTTCATGACTGCACACACTACTCTTTTTTCAAGAGCCGTAGGGCAAATGAAATCGTCGGTATCATCACTGGACTATTTACATTTTGTTCTTTTGAACAGTGGAAACGTAGTCACACAACTCACCATGCGTCAAATGGAAACTTGGAGAAGCGAGGAGTTGGCGATGTTTGGACGATGACATTGCAGGAATATGTGAAGGCTTCTTCGTTTAAGCGCTTCGCTTATCGAACGTACCGGAACCCTCTCGTCATGTTTTTAATTGGGCCTTTATATCTTTTTTTAATTGATTATCGTTTTAACACGAAAGGGGCTTCCCAAAAAGAGCGAAGACACGTTTGGATGACGAATGTTGTGTTAGTATCTATTGTTTTCCTTTTAGGGTCTACACTAGGATGGACAAACTACCTCCTAGTACAGCTGCCGATCTTTTATATCGCAACATTTGCAGGCGTATGGCTGTTTTACGTACAGCATCAATTTGAAGATGGCTATTTTGAACACAACGAGAATTGGAATTTTGTTGAGGCTGCTTTAAAAGGAAGCTCGTATTATAAGCTACCAAAAGTATTGCAGTGGTTTTCCGGTAGTATTGGTTATCATCATGTTCACCATTTGAATTCTCGTGTACCGAATTACCATCTTGAAGCAGCTCATTTAAGTGATCCAAAACTGCAGGATGTTCCAACATTAACATTATTAACTAGCTTAAAATCTCTTAGCTTCAAACTTTGGGATGATCAAGAAAATAGATTTATTGGCAATCGTGATATTAGAGCGTCCTTGCAGAATAAGAAAGCAAAGGCCGCGTAATGAAAAAAAGAAAACCGTTAAGAATAATAACGGGTTCTGTTTTAGGAGAGAAAATGACAAATAACATTAGAAATAGCGTACAAATTCGCAATGATTTTGTACGCTTGTTTTTTTATTGTTGTATCAATGTTTGATTAGAATTCAACTTAAAATTAGCAGTTGGTTTAGCATACCTTTTAGCAAGAGTACATAAACTTATGTTACCTTTCTATTTCATATGCTAAAAGGTATGCTGATTACTTTATTAGTTTAAGAGTACGTTAATTTTTGTAGGAATTATGGAATTTGATGTTAAAATAAGTGTAAGGAAATTCTTTATTCAACTAACCAATCAGCTTTAGCAAAAGATGGGGGGATTGATTTTATGATAAGTTGGATACAAAAAGTGTTTCAGGCTACAAAATACTATTCAATATGGGATTTTGCTCTGTTAAAAGTATGTCTTTTTTCTATGGGGATTCTTATAGGTGTTTATTTCTTTCAATATTTCACTTCTCTAATGTCGATTATTTGGGTAATTTTTATCATTTCTTATATACTGATTATGTATAAAACATTTATAAAATACCTCAAAAAATGAGTGACAACATATTATGCAACGACTGTCTTCTGATGGAATATCGTTATATCAATTGAAAAAATAATTTGTAAAGCTAACGGAAGAGCATTTATTTAACAAGGGAAGAAATATGAGTAAAAACGCACAGATACTATTTTATCTGTGCGTTTTTGTATGTTAATTGCAGTGTTAATTTGCTTGGGATTGGAATGTTAAATGTAATGCTATTTAACCTGCTAATTAACGATTTCCCTCCCAAAACTGAACCCGTTATAAGAATAAGCGGTTTTCTTTTTTCATTTAAGTGAGAGTCAAAAACTTAGGTGCATCACTACTCATTTAACTAATTTTTTATGTTCAAACGATCTTCTTGTCTTACCCCAAAATAATAAACCCCTTAATCAAATGTCCATTCTGCCAATGTATCAATAGCATGCGTCGGTTTATCTTCTAGCGCCTCTACTTGTTCCTTTGTTGATACCCCTGTATACACCATCAATGTATCCATCCCTGCTCGTATTCCAGCAAGAATATCGGTATGGTAGTTATCACCGATCATGATGGTTTCGTCTTTTGTTAAGCCTATAACATCCAATGCTTGTTCAACAATGATTGATTCAGGTTTTCCAATAAACTTAGGCGCAACCCCTGTCGTTACTGACAAAACAGAAATTAATGAACCTGCCCCCGGCATTAATCCACGCTCCGTCGGCAATGCGACATCGCCATTTGTAGCGATAAACGTTGCTCCTGCTCTTATATTCAAAGCTGCAACAGCTAGCTTTTCATACGTAATCCCGCGGTCTAACCCCATCACGACGAAATCAGCATTCTCTTCCACGATTTCATGCCCTTCTTCTTCAAGAGCAAACTTCAACCCTTCTTCACCAATCATGCACACACGCGCTTGCTTCTTTTGCTCAGAAATATATGTAGCTGTTGCCATACTTGTCGTAAATACATGCTCAGCCGTTGCCGGAACATCCATTTCACGTAAGTGTTCGGCTACCTGCTCCGGTCTCTTAGTTGAATTATTTGTAACAAATAAATAAGGAAGCCCTTTCTTCTCAAGTTCCTTCACAAAGGTAACAGCTTCATCAATTTTTTCACTTCCACGGTACATCGTTCCATCCAAATCGATTAAAAAACCTTTATAGCCTTTCATACATCCCTCTTCCTATAGAGAAACTTCATCCTCTATCCCTCTTTGTTCTCTTTCACTTTATATATACAGCATGACGTATTTTCCTTCGCAATACATGACTTTCGTTCAACATGATCGGTCTTTAGCAAACGCTTAAACAATTGTTGTTCACAAGTACAAGCAATTGGATATTCCTTAGCCACTTGTGCAATTGGGCAGTTGTACTCTATAAACTCATACTCCCCTTCATTCAACTCTTTGTATTCGACCATATAGCCACCTGCGCTTTGAACGCGGGCGAGTGCTGCAATTCGTTCAGCAAAAGAGCCTTTAATTTCTGCTTCATACTTCTCATAAAGACGTTCTCTGCGCTGTTCAAATAATTGATCAACCATTTGACTTCCGCTTAATTGTTCAACATCTTGAAGAATGCCTAATGATAAATCGCTGTAATTCCGCGGAAACGTTTCGCTCCCTTTTTCTGTTAAGTAATACTTATGAATTGGTCGTCCCATCGCTTGTTTTTCCAACCTAGAGTCAATTAGCTTCTCCTTCTCAAGTTCCCGTATATGCCTTCGAACGGCCATCTCCGTTACCTCTAATTCAGTAGCCAAAGTTGAAACTGTTAGCTCTTGATTGCGTTTTAACAACGTTAAGATGACTTGACGTGTAGAGTTCGCTTCATTCCTCACAACGATCACCATCCTTATCACCCATTGTATGCGATGAACGATAAAAACTCAAAAGGACTGGCTCCTAAAAGCTAGTTTTATGAAAATGCCTTAGGTGACAAACTGCGAACCCGCGTCCTTAATCAGCCTCTCTCATTTGGCAAGAACGCGCTAACCGGACCTAACTCCTCTGTCAAATACCTTCTTACATCTAAAGGAAACTGGGTTAATGAAGCCTCATGGTTCGTCAATATTTCCACTATCTGTTGGTGGTTCACCTCTGAATAATTGGCAATTAGCTGTTTGCGCAGGCCAATGATTGTTTTTAAAGCAACCGCATCGTTAATCTTCACAACTTTTTCATCCTCTAATATGTCAATAATATCTTCATACCCACCTGGATCCCGCATAATAAATCCATCAATCATACTATTTCCAACATCAATAATTGATTCAATAACTACATAAGCAAGCCGCTCTAACGCTAGCTTTTCTGTTAAATTATTACAAGATGTTAGTTGTTCAACCTGTTCTTGTAGTGATTCCATATAATGGAGTGTTTGTTCAATTTTATTGCGATCTACAAAATACATGATGATACCTCCACACATTATTCTCTTCTTCGCGTTTTCACAACATGTTCTGTTCTCTCTTAGTATACAACACCAATGTCATCCTGAGCATAAAGAATCACGCACAAGAATCGAATCATTTCTTCCAATCCTCTCCCGTGGTATGATACTAAATATACACGGTGAAAGGAGCAATAATATGTCTGAGCGCTTTTTTTTATACGATGATATTGAAGAAACACGAACTCGTTTTGTAAGCTTTATGGGGGAAAATCAACGTTTTGACCTTGCCATTATTAACTCATCCAGATATTACGGAAAACAACTTGTGCTCGATGTCCAATCAAACCGGTTTGCGATCATTGGTTCAGACGATCTTGATGAACCTGGATACATAGAACATGCCTTCAACTTAACTGCTGAAGAGGCAGGAGAACTACGCTCATTTTTATACGAAATTGTTTAGGCGCACACAAAATAAAAAACACCTCATTCGGGCAAAATACTGAATAGGAGGTGTCTTTTTTATGACTGATAAAGAGGAACAAAAGTATTTCGACTTTTCAAATGTTGAAACACAGCGAAATTTCCTTGCTGCAGAAGACTTTCCTGAGGGGCCATATGGCTCACCAATCAATAAAGATAAGCCTGTTTCAAATAAAAGTACTCCATGGGAACCAGGACAGCGCTACTATAGTGCTTTTAATTATGAATTTAAGTCCCTGCACCAAAACTTACCTAGGCAGTTTCCAGAGGCTCACCCCACTCACGATGATCCAAACAAAAATGAGGAGCCTCCCTATACTTCGAACGATTAGTAAGATAAGGAAAAAGCAGTCTTTAGCAGACTGCTTTTTCCTTATTCTTTCCCTTTTTGGGCTGCTGGTACTTTCACTTTCTTAATGACAAAATAAGCACAGCCAAAATTACAGTACTCATACAAATAATCTGGTAAGGTACTAATTTTTGTATCATGTGTAGACTTTTTATGCTTGTCCTCAAAGAAGCCTCTCAGCCTTAATTGGTTATAACCCCAATCGCCTACAATGTAGTCATACTTATTTAGGACGTCAGCATAGCGATCTTTAAATGCTTCTTCGTCCCATCCATTTTTTACATCTTCAACAATTTCAAATTGCATCCCTTGTATGCGAACCATGTGGCTCACCTCTTTAACTTTGCTCTCTCTTAATTATAACACAATAAGACGACACACTTGCAACAGGTTTCCCGAAAACTGTAACATCACCATCATTTACTAGCAGTAAAAGAGACGTATTTGGGTCAATCTGAAAAGAGAGGGGGTTTGATCATGATAAAAAAATCATTATTAGTTGGCGGTCTTGCAACGATGATGCTTGTTAGTGGATGTCAAATGCCTGAACAAGGTCAAACACTGCAACGCACAGCTAATTACGACAGCCATCAGCCAAATGGTGGACACTATCCAATTAATCAACTGAACGAAACAAACGATTATAATCACTTCGGCTATACACGATATGAAAGAGAACTTGTCATGGGTAATGGCCGACAACCTGTCATTCCTGTTATAGATCGCGGACGTTTATCAGATGCCGTAACGAGAATGGTCTTAACAAATGATGTCGTAAGTGAAGCTGGGGCTCTTGTAACAGACAAGTACGTTCTTGTTGCGTATGATGCTCAAGCAGATAACCGCGAATATGTTGCAGACCAAGTAAAACGCAGCGCATTGTCTATTGTGCCTAGATATTATGAAGTTTATATTACAGATAACCACGATCATTTTGATGAAATCGAACGGTTCCAACATTTAACTTCAGCTACTTCCGATATCGAACGTACAATAGAGCAGACAATTGAGCAAATGAAGCTAGAATCGCCACAAGGAGAGTATAACGAAAACACTGACGATGACATGAACATCATGCAATCGAAACAGAGAAGACTTATGGATCGATAACATGGCAAAAAGGAGCTGTCGTCTCAAAAGTCCGGAACAGAGGTGGCAATGGCTCCGTTCGCACGCGTCGTGAGTGTGTAACCCACTCCTCTCAAAGCTTTTAAAAAGAGGTAGCGACTCCGCTCATTGCTTCGGGGATGTCCTAAAAGGTCTGCATTTGACCTTTTAGGACATCCCCTTTTATTGATTTGTCACTTTTTTCGCTTCTGCTCGAACTTGCGCTTCGTTTACTTGCTCATCAGCGTGATAAGAAGAACGAACTAATGGACCTGCTTCGCAATGGCTAAACCCTTTGCTTAATGCAATTTCTTTTAGCTCGGCAAATTCGTCTGGATGATAATATTTTTGAACTTTTAGATGCTTCTTCGTTGGTTGTAAGTACTGACCAATTGTCATAATATCGACATCAGCTGCTCGTAAGTCATCCATTGTTTCAATGATTTCTTCTTTTGTTTCACCAAGACCAATCATTAAACTTGA
Source organism: Halalkalibacter sp. HAAS-P013 (assembly GCF_056619925.1). NCBI lineage: Bacteria > Bacillati > Bacillota > Bacilli > Caryophanales > Bacillaceae > Halalkalibacter > Halalkalibacter sp. HAAS-P013. The sequence continues at coordinate 70,361 of NZ_JBWQTU010000014.1, read as the reverse complement.
TTTAGTCGGAATGTCAGCATGCATTTCCTTTGCCCGAAGTAAGAACTCTAGTGTCCGCTCATATGTAGCACGAGCACGAACCCGCGGCGTCAAACGACGAACCGTTTCAATGTTGTGATTCATAATATTTGGACGGGCGTCCATTAACGTCTTCAAGTTATCAAAGCTCCCTAACATGTCCGATGGTAGTACTTCAATCGTACAGAAAGGATTGCGTCTTCTAACCGCACGTACAGTCTCTGCGAATACAGCCGATCCGCCATCTTTCAGATCATCACGGGCAACAGCAGTAATAACAACATGCTTAAGACCCATTGTCTCAACTGACTCTGCGACACGTTCTGGCTCTTGTAAGTCAAGCTCATTTGGCAATCCTGTCTTCACGGCACAGAACCTGCATGCTCTCGTACAAATGTCTCCAAGAATCATAAAGGTCGCTGTTTTACGAACAGCCCAGCACTCATGAATATTAGGACAACGCGCTTCTTCACAAACGGTATTTAGTTTGTTTTCGCGCATCATTTTCTTTAAACCCGTATAGGACTCATTCGTATTTAATTTTATTTTCAACCAATCCGGTTTACGTAAATGCTCTTCTTTCTTTGCCATTTATTTCACTCCATCCAAAATACCTATTTAAAACTCATGAACACTTTTTCTCTATACTACTTTATCATGATTTCCGAAAAATAACCAAGCGCTCGCTCAAAATTTCCAATCATTCTCTCCTATTTTTCGAGTTTTTTTCCCCACACTATATAAAGAGAAAACAAGGTCGATTTACCGTGGGCACTGAAAAGGTGAAGATCAGAGTCCGCTGAAAAAGTCCTTTTTAGCGGATTCGAGGAAGCGGCAATGGCTCCACACGTTGCGCGCCTGCTATGAGAAAAAGCAACGGTTCCGCTCATTGCTTAAAGGCCAACCTTTTTCAGTGCCCTCGAGTTACCAGCAGTGTTTGCAAAGGTAGAAAGGAGCCTGACATGAGATTGAAGAAAATCATCGTATTAGCACTTATTGCAGTGTTTATTTCTCTTCCGTGTGTCACTGCGGCTGAGAAAGACGAATTAACAAGTGAACAAATTTACGAGAGACGGATGGATCTATATAAAAAGGTTGAAACGTTAACAAACGTACCATGGCATTATTTAGCTGCTGTTGATACGTATGAGCGCGGGTTACGACGTGCACGTAAGGATCGCCCAAAAGAAGATGGGTTCATTTCCATTTATTACTCTGAAGAAGATTGGGCAGGGGAATTTAATCCGAACAAAGAAGATACACATCCTCTTTCCATTCAAATGTTTGGTGGAGTCGGTTTAGATGGCGATGGTGATGGTCTAGCTGAGCGTACAAATGATGAAGATGTTCTTTTTACGATGGCCCAATATATTGAAGGTTACGGCTTTGATGAAGAAGACTTTCGGATAGCTCTATGGGAAAAGTACAAGCGTGATCAATCTGTTCGCATTGTCCACGGCCATGCCCTTGTATATGAAAAGTTTGATACTTTAGATCTCGATGATCATGCGTTTCCAATGCCTTTAAATTACAACTACAGCTACAAGAACACATGGGGTGACCGACGCGGATGGGGCGGAAGACGGATTCATGAGGGAACCGATATTTTTGCTGGTTATAATGTTCCTATTCGTGCAACAGCGTATGGACGAGTCGAAATAAAAGGATGGAATAAATATGGTGGCTGGCGTATAGGTATTCGTGATCTAGATAATATCTATCACTATTACGCTCATCTAAGTGGATTTGAAAAGGGAATTGAAGAAGGTTCGATTGTAGCCCCTGGCGAAGTAATTGGTTATTGTGGAAGCTCTGGTTACGGAAAGCCTGGTACACAAGGAAAATTCCCACCACATCTTCACTATGGAATGTATCGTGATAATGGTATTACGGAATGGTCTTTTGACCCATATCCATCTTTAAAACAATGGGAGCGAAAGGCTTATCAGGATCGAAAGAAAAAGAAATAAACGTTTGATTAAACAAGGGGTTACGCCAAAAGGTATGTTTTTGACCTTTTTGGGGTAACCCCTAAGCAATGAGCGGAGTCGCTACATCTTTTAAAAAGCCTTGAGAGGAGTGGGTTACACACTCACGGCGAGTAGCGAACGAGCCATTGCCAGACTTTGAGACACCCACTTTCCCATTTCTTATTTTTTCTCTTTCGCTACCTTCACCGCATTAGCAATGCTTAGTCCTAATCCTCCCCAAATAATCAGCATACCAACAATCATCATGGTTACTGCGCCACCACTCATGCTCGCTCAACTCCTTTTCATTATCTTCTTGGGATATTCAAGTCATTTTTCTGCCATTTGCTTCTTGCAAATAAGAACCCGATCACAATCGCACCTATGGCTACGAGCCAGCCTGATCCAATTAGGAAACTAGTCGAATATCCTTCATAGTTATTCGTTAGGTTTTCAATTAAGTTTTGGATAAACATGAACCCTAACACAATTGGCGTAACAATACTCAAACAAATTCTCCACCATGCCCCAAGACGGAAATCAGAAACTCCATCTGCATGAGTCTGAAGCTCTGGCAGCTTTTTGACAAACCACGAGACAGCAATAACGGAAACGAGCCCCGCAAAAGCAATCCCAAATTGATTGATGAAATAATCAGCCGCATCAAGGAAGAACAATCCACCTTGAGTTGCAAACAATAAAGAGATGACTGCTGCTAATCCGCCGCCGATGCCGACTGCTTTACGACGCGAGAACTTGAATTTATCTTGAACACCCGATACAAACGTTTCAACGATTGATATGAGAGAAGACAACCCTGCAAGTACGAGTGAACCAAAGAACAAGACCCCAAATAGTCCATTCATTCCTGGAAAGGTGTTAATTATCTCTGGAAAGACAACAAAAGCAAGACCAATTCCAGCATCAGCAACATCAGCTACGCCAACACCAGATGCTTGGGCCATGAATCCAAGTGCCGCAAACACCCCAATCCCAGCTAATAGCTCAAAACTCGAGTTACTGAAGCCTGTAATAAAGGCATTGTTTGTAATATCTGACTTCCTCGATAAATAACTTGAGTACGTAATCATTATCGCAAATGCAATTGATAAACTGAAGAAGATCTGACCGTAAGCTGCCACCCATACTCCTGGTGACATAATTTCATTCCAATTAGGCTTAAAGAATGCATCTAGACCAGTTAGAGCTCCTTCTAGCGTAATAGCACGAATGACAATGAGTAAGAACATGGCCACAAGTAACGGAATAAAGATCCGATTTGCAATTTCAATTCCTCTTCTAATTCCTTTAAATAAAACACCTAGTGTAATAATCCAAACGATCACTAATGGAATCAACACGCTAGGAACCAATGCTCCTATCTCTCCAGGTGAGCCCCCTGACACTATATCTATTCTCTGGAGATATTCCCCCATTAAAAAGCCGCCAGTGTCTTCTCCCCACCTTTGATTGAAGGCAAAATACGTATAGGACAACGCCCACGCAATGATGACTGCATAATAAGTAGCAATGACAAATGAAATCGCTACTTGCCACCAACCGATCCACTCGGTTTTTTTGTTCATTCTCGCGTAAGTTAGTGGCGCTGAGCCCCGGTACTTGTGACCAAGTGTGAATTCCATAATGAGAAGAGGAATACCAGCAGTTATAAGAGCAAATAAGTACGGTAAAAAGAAAGCTCCTCCTCCATTTTCATAGGCAACGTAAGGAAAACGCCAGATGTTACCTAGACCTACAGCAGAACCAATGGCCGCCAAAATAAAACCAGCACGAGTTCCCCATTGTTCTCTCCCGTTCATTGACTTCACCTCTCTGCATAAATTTTATAAAACACTTTCTATACTTGTTTATTCAGAATATAAACACTTTAGTATAGAATTTTTTCAAATATTAGAAAACGCTTACATTTTACACATTCCTGTTATACTTTGCTACAGTGAAGGAGAAAAGTAGGCGAGCAAGGTTCCTAAACCTATGCTTGTATAATTTCATTGATGATATTTCTTTCATGGGGAGTTGTCACACTCACATTAAAATTGAGTACGATGAATTAATATAGAATAGTTTTGATAAATGGTGAGAACGTTTAAAAAGGAGGTGGTAACTTGGCTAGATACAGGAGAAAGCCAGAAATTATTGAAGCAGTAAAGATCACTAGAACGATCACAATCGAGACTGCAAGTGGCTCACTAATTGGTAACCCAGGAGATTATCTCATTACAGATAAATACGGTGAACAGTATCCTTGTGACGCAAGGAAGTTCGAACAAACGTATGAGCGAGTTAAAGATGGGAAAGACGTTACTACGTTTATTAAAAAGGCGTTGCGTAAAGTCAAAAGAAAGTCGAAAGAATTCTTTGCGAAATCCCAAGGGTAATATTGCAGAAATCATTTCTTATCCTCTTGAGACAAACAGATTGTTTCTACAAAGAAGCAGCATTGTTCAAATGAGGGTTTTCTTTTTGCCGTCGGTTTTCAAATCCCTATTCTTCTATTTCCACACTTACGTATAAAGGACTAACTTCAAATGAAATTAGCCCCCTGCCTTATCACTCACTTTTTACAGGTACATATCCTGTCTCCTCAATAAGACGTTGTCCTTGTTCCGACAAAATCCAATTAAGAAACCGATCAACATTCGGATTGTCGCTTTCGGCGGTGATCGCATAAAACTCCGAAGCGAAAGGATAAGCACCACTGCGAATCGTCTCTTTGTCTGGATACACACCTTCTATTTCGAGGTGGCGGATTTCCCCGTTTTTGACCATTTCATTTGAAAAAAATCTAAACGTATACCCTATTGCATTTTTGTAATTTTTGTAGCTAGAAACTTCTTCAAATACGCCTCCCATACCTGATACGACATCTTCAGTTGGAGGATCTGCAATCGGGACATCCCCCATTATTTTCTCTAATGCCGTTTGACTTCCACTGTCAACTGGACGTTGGAACGCACGAATCGATGTATTCTCTCCCCCAACTTCACTCCAATTTGTAATTTCTCCTGAATAAATACCTTGTATTTGTTCAACCGAAAGCCCTGTTACAGGATTTTTTTCATTTACAAAAAAAACAAATGCCTCACGACCAATTGGAATCATCTCTAGCTCGACCCCACGCTTTTGCGCTTGCTCCATTTGGCGTTTCGATGGAGCTGCAACAAAAATTATATCCACTTTTCCGTTTAATAAATGTTGAAATGCCTCCCCTGTCTGGTTTGACATCACTTCACTTTGATGAACATTATATTCTTTTTCAGGATAAGTTGCTCTCGCAAAGGCAGAATAGACTGGATACAAAGCTGTAGCTCCATCGAGAATCGGGAGATCCCCTTCTAGTTTTACATTTGCAGGTTCGTCTAAAGCTACAACATTTGTATCATCATGAAATGGTTGATAGCCATATAAATTATAATCTTGATCACTTACTGTCACGATACTTCGTTGATAACTTTCATAAATCTCATAAATAGTAATGGAGAAGAGGCACAATGCAAGAAAACTCATCACGGTTATCTTTAATGTTTTCGGTTTCAGCAGACGGAAGATGACTACAACCGTAAAAATCATTAAACTAACCGTTACAACAACAATCAGTGGCGTATAAAACGTAAGCCCTCCCATAAGCAAACTAATGACAGCTCCCACATAGCCGATAATACCTAGAACAACGACCATAATCAATGCGAGGATACAATTGAGAACTAAGTTCGATTTCATTGAAATTCTCCTTTGCAACAATATGATATGAAAACTACTCTCACTTTACCATAATCATACAATTTTAATAGTTTTATTTTAGACGCAAAAAGGGTCAACCTCAGTTTGAAGTTGACCCTTTAGATGAATTACCTATTTGCACTCACTTTTTTTAAAACCATTATTGTTACAATAAGCAATGCAAAAGCAACCATTAAACTCAGTACTACATTTGTCGTAAAACCTAATACTAGATAAGAGATCACTGTAATTCCAGCTGCAATGAGCGCATATGGAAGCTGGGTAACGACGTGATCAATATGATGACTTCCTGCTCCTGTTGAAGAAAGAATCGTCGTATCTGAAATTGGAGAGCAGTGATCACCAAAGATCGATCCAGCTAAAACCGCTGCCATCATCGGCAAAATCAATGTAAGATCAATGACTGCTGCCATCTCCCCAGCAATTGGAAGCAACAAGCCAAATGTTCCCCATGATGTACCGGTTGAAAAAGCTGCAAAACCAGCAATAACAAACAAAATGACTGGTAAGAACATCGGATGAAGATTTGACTGTTCAACAAGTGACGCTAAATACGTTCCTGTCCCTAGGTCACCAATGATTGAAATAAGTGTCCATGCAAAGAACAAAATGTAAATGGCTGGCAGCATGGATTTCATCCCAATAACTAACGAAGCTCCAAGCCCTGTACCTGATTTCGGCTTAAACACGTTCAAAATGAGGGCAACGGCTAAGCCGAACAAGCCACCATATACAAGAGCTGAAGCAACATCTGTATTTTCAAAGATCGTCAAAATCGTTACATCGCCTTCTGTCCCTTCAATTCCTGTTGTCACCATAAAAAATACTGTACCAGCAATTAACGCAATGATGGGCCATACTAAGTCACCAACCTTGCCTTTTTCACTTGCTGCAATATCATCTTGAGCACCAGGAATCGGACCAAGACTTGCATTAAACAATTCACCTGAGTTTTTCGCTCGCTCTTCATGAGCCTTCATCGCACCAAAATCCAGATTGAACCATGCTACAGCTAATACAAGCCCCATCGCAACTAATGCATAAATGTTCATAGGAACCATAAGTAAAAATGCTTGCAAAGCTTCATATTGAGTGACAGAATGCGTTGCAAAGATCCCTGCAATAATCGCTATAATGTATGCTCCCCAGCTTGAAATTGGGGCAATTACACACATTGGAGCTGCCGTTGAATCTACCAAATACGCTAGCTTTGCACGAGAAATGCGGTGCCGATCGGTTAACGGGCGACTCACATTCCCGACTGTCAAACTGTTAAAATAGTCATCAATGAAAATAATAAGACCTAGAACAACCGTTAATAACTGTGCACCAACACGTGTTTTCACACGTTTCATTGCCCACTCCCCAAACGCCCGACTTCCACCTGAACGGGTAATAAGGGCAGCCATCATACCTAGTAATAATAAGAAAAGAACAATAAAGAATTCCCATGTATTTATAGCAAATCCTTCATCAATAATGGCACGAGTCACTGCAGAGAATGTGACGTGTTCTACATCAAAATCAAAAATGATGCCCATTACAATCCCATAAATATTTGCAGCTGCTGCAAGTGGATTAAAATTATTAACCATTAACGCCCCAACAATTGCACCTGTACCAAGTGATAATAATACTCTTCTTGTAAGAATAACCATCACAAGTGCTAAAATTGGAGGAACTAAAGAAAAAATAGATGATTCCATAATGATACCTCCTAAAAATGGATGGTAGTTACATAGATGAAGGACTAACTGCAATAGAAAAATACAACTATGAGTGCTCCACTCTGACAATTATTATAGGAGCGAAGAGACATCTCGACAAATACTTACTTGTTCCGTATCTACGTCCCTTTTCCATAGAAAAAAGGCAATAGTGGATAACCCACTATCGCCTAACATCCGCGCGTGAATCCCCATAATCATGGTAGTCCTCCATAACTTGGCTGCTCCAAGTTATGACAGCTCTGCACTTATTCAATACAGATCCAGCAAAAGCAGCCTGACCTCTACTTCCACTTCGGCGACGGCCCCTTTCCCTTTTCCTCAACGTTGTCATCCTTAGAAAAGGTACTATTGGCAATCGCGCCTCTACCTCATCGTAACAATGAGGCACCTCTATTTAATTACCAATTATGGATGTTATCATGTTTTTTCTATATTAGCAATGTTAATTTAAACCACATAAGGTTACGGTTTGTGCGGGTGATAAAGTATGATTATTAAGCACATCAATTAATTTTTTTGGGATTATTTTTATGTCCTTATCACACTTTCTAATTCCATCATATTCGAGCAACCAAGCTATTTTCTTACCATCCCGCCAAACTATCTTTCTTTCTCTCATACGTACGAAACTCATGCTGATAACGATTTTTCTCGTCAACGATCCCTTCTTCGACTGAAATGACTTCCCACTCTTTTGCATCAATTTCTGGGAAGAACGTGTCGCCTTCAAAGGTCTCATCAATGTATGTGACATACAACCTATCAACATGGTCCCAAAAAAGCATGAATACTTCTGTTCCACCTATGACAAAACATTCTTCATCTTGCTTTGCTATACTTAATACTTCTTCAATCGAGTGTACAACTTCACAGCCTTCTGCTTCATATTGTCTATCTCTTGTTAACACAACATTCCTTCGCTTTGGCAATGGTCTACCAATAGACTCGTACGTTTTTCTTCCCATCACAATCGTATGACCAGTCGTGACCCTTTTGAAATACGCTAAGTCCGCTGGGAGATGCCATGGCAACTGATTTTCTTTTCCTATTACGCGATTTTGATCCATTGCAACAACAAATGAAATCATATGTATCCCCTTTTCTTACCCTTATTTTTGTTTTATCGTATCATAATTTAGCCACTCGACAATATAATTGAAGCAATAGACAGTAAATTGCTCCTTTCCGGGCTAAACAATATCACAGCCTCTACTCTCGCCTCAAGCTGTTCTCCTGTCTTTTATTATTTAACGAACTAAAGCTTTTTACCTATTTTCCATAACTTTTCCTTTATTATAGTTGACAATGACATACAAAAGAATTTATAATAATAAATGTAAACGCTTTCAATTAATTCAGTACTACTTTGCAAAAGGGGAGTGTTCGTATTGTCCTTGAAAACATTGTCTCATATCGATAAAGAACAAATTATCGATACCCTTTTAGAAAATCAATTGTTCAAGATGCCTGATGGCCGTCAATTATATGAAGCAACAGAAGAAGAGTTGAGATTACTTGTATGCTCTGAACTTGAACAAGGTAATCACTATACATTTTGCTAACTAAATAATTATGCCTGTATCATATAGATACAGGCTTTCATTGCTTATTTACTTATTTATACCCATCAGGATTGCTTTCCTGCCATCTCCACGAATCGGCACACATTTCTTCAATCCCTTTTTCCGCGCTCCAGCCTAACTCTTCTTTTGCCTTAGATGGATCAGCATAACATACCCCTACATCACCAGGTCTACGCTCAACAATTGAATATGGCACGTCACGATTGGAAGCTTTCTTAAATGCTTCGACCATCTCAATGACACTATAGCCGTTTCCAGTTCCTAGATTATAAGCATGTGCCCCTGTTGTTGTCACGATCCTTTCAAGAGCTTTTAAGTGCCCTTTAGCAAGATCTACGACATGAATATAGTCTCTAACTCCTGTACCGTCTATCGTTGGATAGTCGTTCCCAAATACCTTTAATTCCTTTAACTTTCCAACAGCCACTTGGGTAATAAATGGCATCAAGTTGTTTGGAATTCCATTAGGGTCTTCTCCAATTCTGCCACTATGATGGGCACCAATCGGATTAAAGTAACGCAATAATGCGATGCTCCACTCTTTGTCTGATACATACAAGTCTCGTAAAATTTCCTCAATCATAAGCTTTGTACGTCCGTATGGATTTGTAGCACTTAGCGGGAAATCCTCTAAAATTGGAACACGATCTGGCATTCCGTAAACCGTTGCCGATGAACTAAAGACGATGTTCTTAACGCCATAGGCTTGCATCAGTTCACAAAGAACTAAAGTTCCTGTAATGTTTGTATGATAATAGTGAAGTGGAATTTCAACAGACTCCCCCACTGCCTTTAACCCTGCAAAATGGATAACCGCTTTAATGTTATGTTCAGCAAACACTTTCTCTAAAGCTGGCTTGTCCAACAAGTCTACCTCATAAAACAGAAAATCCTTACCGCTTAGTTCTTTGATTCGGTCAATCGATTCATATTTGCTATTTGAAAAATTGTCAACGACAACAATTTCATAACCCGCATCTAACAGCTCTACACACGTATGGCTCCCTATATAGCCCGCCCCGCCTGTTACCAATATCACCAAACTCACTCCATTCATAAAGTCCCGAAATTAGAGGTCATAAACGTTTCCCTCCTCATTCTCTTGGTAATATCTTACCATATCACTACTTACTTTAGTAGAAAGAGGTCACTATGAAAAAGGAAGGGGTTTTTCCTTTTTCATAGTGACCTCTAAGCAATGTTCGGAGCCGAGCCATTGCTGCTTCCTCAAATTTGCTAGAAGAGACTTTTTCCGTGCCTTCTATTACAATAACCATTTCACCCATCCAACAATCGATAGCCAAAGTGGAATACTTAATACAATTCCCCAAACTAAACCGACAAATACATCTCCATCATACTGTTCCATCGAACCAACCTCCTCGTTGTATTAGTCTTGGCACATTCCGGATGTTTCAAACGAGGAAACATTGCACATATAAAAAATAGTTTGAAAAACAGCCAAGATGACTACACTGCTAGTGATTGAACTGAAAAAGGTTGGGGTTTCCTTTTTCAGTTCACTCTATGCAATGTGCGGAGCCGTTGCCATGTTTATTAAGCCTTTTATGAGTGGGGTTCTCATAGAAGGCGCGCAACGTGCGGAGCCATTGCAACTTAATCAACTGAAAAAGGTTGGGTTTCCTTTTTCAGTTCACTCTATGCAATGTGCAGAGCCGTTGCCATGTTTTTAAAGCCTTCTATGAGTGGGGTTCTCATAGAAGGCGCGCAACGTGCGGAGCCATTGCAACTTAATCAACTGAAAAAGGTTGGGTTTCCTTTTCCCAGTTCACTCTATCAAGGAGGTGTGTCTACTTGGCTTTATGGTTGTTCATAACTTGGCTCATTCTCTTAGCTATATTGCTTTTTACACAAAGCGCTAGTGATTTTCTGCGTGATGGACAGCTTCAGTTTGCTTTTACAACCGCCCCCCAATTTTCAGGGTTTTTCCATATGTATTCATTTGTTGGCGCGAGTATCTATTTTTCCATACAAAAATTTGGCCATTTTATTGCCTTTTTTATTTTGGCATTCTTAAGTACAATTGTTTTCCGAACAATAGTAGGCGCTCTGTTCTTGTGCTTCTTTCTCGCGTTTTCAACAGAATTTATTCAGCCATTTTTTAACCGCGACGGTAGATTGCTAGATATATTGATTAATGTTTCCGGTACCTTGAGTTACTTATTGCTGTATGCCCTCTTTCATAAACGTAAATCGGTGAACTTACGAGAAGTTCAATCTAGTTAGGAGGATTTTATGATCAAAGCAGTTATTTTTGGAGTGTTTTTCGTCTTTCTTTGTGTTGCCATCCCTAGTTTTTTAGGCTTTTACCACAGTTCTAATCAAACACCAGAACAAGTGAGTGAACCACAAACTGAACAGCAGATTGAAGAGGAAATAGAAACAAAGTCCGAACAACACGACTCAATCAATGAAGAAGATTCGAATACATATGACGAACTAGAAGGCCAACAACCAGAAATAGAGCAGCCTAGTGACGAGCTCGTTTTTTCTAATAGGGATGAGGCTATTGAAGCCGTGTTAGAAAGGTTTTCACTGACCGAGTTAATTAGCATTTTCACTAGTGTTCGAAATGGTGTTGACGATGAAAAGCGGGATGAGTTGGTTGAAAAACTACAGGAGCAATTTACGGATGAAGAAATTGAGGCTTTAAAAGTAATTGGGTTTGCCGAGTTAGAAAAAGTTCTTCAATAAGCATTTACATATGAGACAAAAACGCCTAGAGCTCAAATCACTGCTAGGCGCTTTCTTGTAATCAAATTAGCTTTTTATACACTTTGTTCCTTCCGTACTCGAGCGAGTGGCGGTTGCTTTGTTTTCATCTTTTTCGTGAAATAGCTATGCAAAAGCATCCCGATCACAATAAGACTCATGCCGATCATTGCCATTCCATTTGGCAAAGGGGTCGATAGTAGCGCGATCTCCCCCATTAACACAAAAAGAACTTGAGTTGATTGAGTCGCTTCAACTGCTGCAAGCTTCTTCTGGTTTCCTCTTACCCGGTCCGTAGCAATAAAGAACAAAATCGTTGCAATGACGCCTGAACTTATGGCGACAATAAAGGATTGAAGAATTTGATCTGACGAAGGAGCTCCAACTTGGATAAACGCAACTAGACTGAGAACAAGCCAGAAAGGAATTGTGACTAATGTCATTCCAAAAACCCTTTGAAATGTATCAAGGCGTCCCCCACAGACCTCCATCATTTTTCGGTTTCCAAGTGGATATGCGACAGCTGCAAACATAACGGGCAGAACACCGATCATCACCGTTTGCATCGACACGCTATTTGCATTCTGTAGCTGCATGAGAGCGACACCAAACAAGATCATTAATGAAATACAAAATGCGCCTAAAGGAATTTTTTGACGGACTTTTTGAATTCCTTCGTTTGTCTGAACTGATTCCAAAAAAAGTGGAGCCAATAATGTTCCTGCTACGATAACTAATTGCCACGTTCCAGCTACAAGCCAACCAGGCCCATAGGCAGCTGCAAACGTAATCGGGGCATAAAATAAGACAAATCCAACAAAACTCCAGCCAAACCAAGGCATAGGATTCTTCCTAATTTCAACTATAATTTGTTTAAGATTATTTCGAAACAGAACAATAAGAAATAAAAAAGGAAGCATAAATAGAAACCGTAATGATGAACTCCACATCCAACTTCCTCCCGCTAGTTCCATCGAGCGGTTCAGTATAAATGTAACCGCAAAGAACATCGCTGCGAATAATCCAAGCATAATTTCCTTCATATTTTCACCTACCAGAGTGAGCAATAGTTATAGTATAATATACCAATAGTTAACTATAATATACTCCAACTTCTGGAAAATTTCCACTTATATATTATGTAAAAAACCTAAGTAAGGGAGGGACTTATTTGGATCGCTCATATCAAACAGACGCAGAAAGATTGGCCAAACAAGTAGGTTTGACTTTAAGAAAAATAAGGCAGCAACGTGGACTAAGCTTGCAGCAATTAGCTGATCTCACAACGGTCAGCAAACTTACATTAGGAAAAATTGAGCGCGGTGAAGCAAACCCATCACTCTCAGTCATTTGGAAAATTGCCAATGGGCTTGAGATCCCAATATCACTTTTGCTAAATGAAGACAGCGAAATTAAAATTTCACGTAAACATAAAGGAAACAAAGTAGTAAGTGCTAATGAAGCATGTACGTTAGAACCAATGTTTGACGTTTCAACATTTGGATCAAGTGAAATTCACAGAGCATTCCTCAAACCAAGAAGCGAATACAATCCAGGCGCCCACCAATTAGGTGTGGTCGAGTATGTTACCGTTATGGCTGGAGAACTAATCATTCAAATAGATGATGAGTCGTTTCATCTATTTGAATACGACTCGATTAAATTTAATGGAGATAAGGAGCATACGTATATAAACCCAACAAACGAAACAACTGTACTGCATTTTGTCATGACATATGCGAAGTCTTAAAAGTTTGCATAAAACAAAAAAACGCTAGGATAAACCTAGTCGTTTGTTGTAGCGGACTCTTGCAGACAAAGAGTCCTGCTTTTTATATATGCTTTGGCATCTGTTGTTCACAAATTTGAATCATCTCTTCTAAAACATCACTTTTGCTTAGTTCAGTCCACGGGATCTCGACACCTTTCCCAGGTGCTAATGCTCTTCCTCTATATTGTTGATCCTTATTCATCGCTATGTAAATATCCCAACTCCAAGACTTTAAATTGTCCTTTAATGCTTCTCCTGTTTGCTTAATATCGACTAAATAATGATTTTTCACTGTAAATTCCTCATGGTTTTTCATTTAATCTGCACTCCTCTCTTCCACTACATTAATTTCGTCATACTTTCTTATTTCCCTATAAGAATCGTCCTACAATTACCGACATAATTCTTCCATTCCTACTATCGTGAAATACTAATTGTCATTATTCGACATGTTCTTCGGAATAAGATAACATATTTCCACGAATGATAATAAAAAGAACAAGTGTTGACCTCAACTATTGCTCGGAAAACGAATGTGTAAATCCTCTTACTTGAGGTCTTCAAAAAGGAGGACGGAATGAAAAAAATTCCAGTTGGGAGCTATTTTTATTTTGTTGCCGCACTACTATGGCTTTTCTTAGCCTTTACTGATTTTGGAACTTGGTCTATGAGAGTCTATATAGCTTTATTTTTTCTTTTTATAGTGATTGGTATTATTAATTGGCGGATGACGGATCGAGCGAATAAAGATTAGAACGACCTGAGTCAGGTTGTTTCAGTATTTCTAAACAAAAATAAACTAGTTAAAGAGGTGTTTGTATGAACCACGATGTGGATTACGATCGAGATGGCGACAGAGAAGATGCCCTATCATTTGAATCTGTCAAGCAAGCGTTACAATCAAGTCTTGAACAGGAAGAAGAAATGATGAGAACATATTTAATTCTTGCTGAGCGAATTCACAATAATGACGTTTTAAAAACGAGATTGGAAAATTTCGCCGAAGGAAATGCAAAGCGTTCGAGGCAGTTAATTGATGAAATTGCAATCAGTTCAGATCAATGATCGAACAGAAAAGAAAAAGGTTGTCTCCAACAAGATACAACCCCGGAACCACAAGTTGTTCGGGATAGGATCTAGGCAGACAACCTTTTTTTATACAGCTACAGGAGCTTTGATAGATGGGTGAGGGTCATACCCCTCGATTGTAATATCATTCATATCGAAATCAAAGACCGATTTTACTTTAGAATTGAGTTTCAAAGTCGGAAAAGGTTTTGGTTCTCGGCTAAGTTGCGTTTCGATTTGTTCAAGATGATTTAAGTAAATATGTGCATCACCTAATGTATGAACAAAATCCCCAACTTCTAAACCACATTCATGAGCAATTAAGTGTGTAAGAAGTGCATAACTTGCTATATTGAAGGGGACCCCCAAAAAAATATCTGCCGACAATTCATTCGATTAAGTACGCTACACTTAATCCGCTCTTTGTATGAGCAGCTACATGTTTCCATGTAGATTAGACCATATCTCCATCCTAAATAGGATGCTCCCCGTTTCGGATATCAATCACTTATATCCTACGAACAATCACGTTCTGGTCGTTGCACCTTCCTATACGATAGGCTTGGCTCAGGATTGTCCACCATCACTTAATTAGTAGTTGGTTTGGATTTCCCCTGAATTAGAGGAGTGTTTCAATACGGATTTCTCCGTAAAGGCGCTCAAATGTTTAACGCTGATATAATTGACAACTTAATTTTCCATCCGCAACATAAAATTGAAAAAGAGTATGACACGGGGGTAAAAGCGCCTCTCCATGTGAGAATTGGTTGGCGTTCCAGCTTACAACTAAATGTCTACGGCTATTTGCATTGGATTTGATTTGTTCAATGACATCTTTCAATTGGTCAGTGTACCCGTATGGCCCTTGAAAACTCCTCCACTGTGCACCATATGCTGCAGCACCAATCGATCCCCATCTTTCTGCAAAATCGTCATCTTCTAATATACGTGTACAGAACTTATCTATTTCTTCTTTATAAACCTTTGCAAACTCCTTATCTTGTTGAGCTCTGAGAGCAAAATTTGTCATGTTAGGGCCTTTGTATTCATCCGACTCAACAAATCTTTTAAATGGCCACTCGTCCCAGATATGATTGTTGTGTTGAAGTAAATAACGAATATTTGTATCCCCTTTTATAAACCATAATAGTTCACTTGCAATTAATCTAAAAGGAACACGTTTTGTAGTTAGCAAAGGGAACCCTTTACTCAAATTAAATCTCATTTGGTAGCCAAATATGGAAATAGTTCCTGTTCCTGTTCTGTCTCCTTTTTCAAAGCCATTTTCAAGCACATGGCGACACAGATTTAGATATTCATATTCTGGATGTTTCAAAAATAATCACTCCTCATTTCTTTTTATTATATAATGGTTTACCACTTGGTCAGCCGTAAAAATATACTAGATGTTTGTTAACTGTTGAACAAATTATAAGTTTTCAACAGAGTATAGTATAGCATATAATCGCTGCCAAACACTTTTAACTCGTTTCGTTGAGCCCTATTGATTCCCCTAATAATAAGCAAATTTGTATTTTTTTCTTCCAAATACAAATACTACAGAAAACCATTCTGATTGAAAGAGGAATAAAAGATGTTTCGAAAGTTTCGATATGCCAAAAAGGTCCATGCATTAAAAAGCACTCAACCTATACAAAAGAAAAAAACAAACGAAAAATTAGATAGCTATATTTATAAAAATTTAACTGAACTGAAAAAAATATTGCGGAACAGTGAAGATGTGAAATTCAGAGAGTTCGAAGTATATTATCAAGCTCCTATTAAAGTGTTCATTTGCTTTTTAGAAGGACTTGTCAATGAAGACTCTGTTAATTTACATGTCGTCAAGTCGATCATGGAACCTAATTCAGTTAATGGAACATCTCCTCCCCTCTCAAATGATGTTCTTTCCGTCATGAAAAAGCGGATCGTCAGCACCTCAACGATTGAAGAAATTGATAAGTTGAGCGATGCAGTCGATCGCGTTTTAGCAGGAGCTACTGTTATCTTTATCGATGGCTATCAAACGGCGTTATCCGTTGGGACACAAGGCTTTGAATCAAGAAGTGTAGAACAGCCTGATACGGAATCGCTTGTTAGAGGATCGCGCGAAGGGTTTAATGAAGTGTTGAAAGTAAATTGCTCCTTAATTCGCCGGAAAATTAGTAATCCTAACTTAACGTTTGAAAGCATCAAACTCGGCAAGCAAACCAAAACTCAAATCCGAATTTGCTACATTGAAGGAATCGCTGACTCGAAAATTGTTGACGAGGTTCGAAAACGAATGGAGCGGATTGAAACAGACTCGATTCTTGAATCGGGTTATATCGAGCAATTCATCGAAGACCACCCTTACTCGATTTTTCCGACTGTTGGAAATAGTGAGCGGCCTGATAAAGTAGCATCCAAATTATTAGAAGGCCGAGTTGCCATTTTATGTGACGGGACTCCCTTTGTTTTAACCGTACCGCATGTGTTTATCGAAACGTTGCAAGCTTCAGAAGATTATTATTCTCGTCCTTTTTTATCTTCTATTATGAGATTGCTGCGAATTCTTGCCTTGTTCTTAACGATCGGAACACCTGCTATCTTTGTTTCTGTAGCTACATATCATCATGAAATGGTTCCATCTCTTCTCCTGATTACCATGGCCGCAGCGGAAGAAAAAGTTCCCTTTCCTGTTTTTATTGAAGCACTGCTCATGATTATCGTTTTTGAATTACTGAGAGAAGCAGGAGTGCGAATGCCGCGACCGGTTGGTTCCGCTATTAGTATTGTTGGAGCGTTAGTTATCGGTGAGGCGGCAGTTCAAGCTGGGGTAGTTAGTGCACCGATGGTTATCGTTGTTGCCATTACAGGGATTACTGGTTTTGTTGTCTCTGCATTAAATGACGCGATTGTTTTAAGCCGTTTTATACTTTTATTCATGTCTGGAATCTTTGGCTTCTACGGAGTATTGATGGGGACCCTCGTTCTTTTAGGTCACGCTTGCTCATTACGCTCCTTCGGTACCCCTTATTTAGCTCCAATGGCACCGATTGTTTGGAGCGAGTGGAAAGACGCGCTTATCCGTCTTCCATTATGGACGTTCCAAACAAGGCCACAGTCTATTACTTGGAGTCGAACGAAGCGGGAAAGTTCGCAAACAAAGCCGCAGAAACCTAGTAGTTAGATGAAGGGAGAGAGCGAAAGTTGAAAAAGAAATGGATTCTCTTCATTTTCATTCTGCTCTTAACGGGCTGCTGGGACCGGAATGAATTAACCGAAATTGGTATGGTCGCCGCGATTGCGATTGATAAGGATTCAAAAACAGGAGAATATGAGGTAACCTCGCAATTTTTGCGGCCCGCAGCCGAAAGCACACTGACTCCGAGTCCAGAACGCCCCTATTTATTAGTGTCGACAACGGGGAAGACCATTTTCGAAGCAAAAAGACAGTCGACCAAAACAACAGATCGGCATGGCTTTTTTGCCCACAACAAAATAGTAATTATCAATGAAGAGGTAGCAAAAGAGGGATTAATGCCTCTTTTAGACTCAATGATAAGAGGAAAGGAAGTCAGAGGTCACGTATGGCTTTGCATTGCTAGAGGAATAACGGCAAAAGAAATACTGGATATCAAATCTGATAATATCGCCCGGATTCCGGCGATGTATTTGCACAGCCTAAACAAAAATGCCGAACAAGGCTCTGCTACACTCAATCTTTTAACATACTTTAAAGATACACTAGGACAAGGGATTAATCCGGTTGCAGGCGTACTGACGATTGAAAAAACGGGGACTGAGCCCTTTGAGCGAGTCAGACTTTCGGGAGGAGCTGCCTTTCACGAAGATCGTCTTAAAGGATTTTTAAATGAAAAGGAAATTAGGGGATATCATTGGATTACTAATAAAGAGGCTGCTCAAACAGGCGCCCTCTCCTTTCCTTCTTTACTTGAGAAAGGCAAGCTTGTCACCGTTGAAGTAAGAGAGGTACAAGCCACTATTAAACCTGAAGTAAAAGGCGAAACTGACATCTCCTTTACCATTGAGGTGTACCAAGAGGCCAGGGTTGCTGCTGAACAAGCTATTGGTGAATTTAAGGAACGAAAACAACATGTTGATTATTTGCATCAAATAGAAGAAGAAAATAAGAAATTGATCGAAGACGAAATTGACTTAGTCGTAAAAAAAGCGCAAAAAGAATTCAAGGCTGATATATTCGGTTTTGGCAGAGCGTTACATAAGGATTACCCGCATGTATGGAATAAGGTTAAGGACAATTGGGACGAGATGTTTACAACGGTTCCATATACGATTAAAGCGGAAGTTGAAATCCCAAGCTCTTTGCTGATCCAAGGTCCGTTTCAGCCCGAATCGTGATTAGCGTTTGAAAAGGAGGGTTGCTATTTGATAGAGCAAAACACTAACTAACGCAATAGCTGATAGGGTGCCAAATATTAAACTTACCAGCACATAAGGATCTTCTTTTAAGATCAAGCATTTTTCTAACATTCATTATTCTCCTTTCATGAGGAGAATTTTTTCTTTTTTATTAAAATAATCAGTGTACCTCTCTATAAAATCATGGTTCATCTTGCTCCTATATAGAGTCATTTGTGCTAACGTTTCAAGAGGAGGGTTGCTGCTTGATAAAGGAAAACGAATACTAATATGCCAGCACATAAGACTCCTCCTGCTAAAATAATTCCCGTATAAGGATCTGTTTTTATAACTGACCATATTTCTTGCATAATCATTATCCTTTCTAGGAGGATTTTTTTTTCTTTTTCACTAAAATGATAAGCAATAGCAAAACGGGAAGAAAGCCAAATAAAGGGATAGAATACGTTGCATTGATAACTCCATTCCATCGTTGGTAGCCAAAGCTTGGAAAACGAAAGTGAGCAACTACAGGAAGAAACAGTCCAAAAATGAGCATGATCCATTTAAGTTTTAATTTGCGATGGATCCAGGAAACAGTTAAGGCAAACCCATAAAAATGCAAGGCCGTTTTATAAAAACCACCAATAAACATGATAAAAACAGCGATACTATCTAAATTTGTAATGACCTCAGCTATATTTATGGTTAGGATCGTTTCCAAAAGCGGAATTTCAGATTTAGCTGTTAATTCGGCTCCCAAAACACTGATCATGACAGTGACCGAGGTAATCAGTAAAACGGTTGCTGTTCCAACAGCCAAAAACGCTGTTTTCTGAAGCAATTGAGGCTTGTCTACATAATGCCAAATCACCATGAACATTACCAGCTCTGCATAAGGAAATCCAACTACGTGCAGAAGTTCGTTTAAAACAGGTCGAATTCCTTCTCCTAATATTGGTTGCAGGGCTTCCAAGTCAAAATGACCAGAAAATATGGTGAAAATATAGATGCTTATTAAAAAAAAGACCAGATACGGTAATAAGATCTCACATGTTCTTGCCAATACTTCAATCCCTAAAAAAAGGATGTATAGCACCGAAAATATGAAAAGATACCATATTAAGAGGATGGGTGTTAAAGGCAAAGATGTGATTTTAATCAACCTGCCGAACTCATAAAAATTATGCGAAGCTTGACTATAAAAATATAGAGCATAACAAATGAGCAATACAGGAGTCAGTTTTTTTCCTATCACTTCGTTCAAAATGTCAGAGAAGTTTTTTCCAGGATATTGCTTTGGGATTTCTGTATAAACCCATATTAGAAAAAAACCAATAATGACTGCCATCATAATGACCAGCCAAGCATCACGGCCTGCCCCTATTCCTAAAGCAAATAAAGTTGTACTTCCAACATGAAAAACAACGATGAGCATAAATAATTGCGTGTTTGATATGCGAATCATATTCAGTTCTCCTAAAGCATTTATAGACATGGACGTTATTCACAAACTTTTGTGGACATGCTTATTAGCAGGGTATCCAGAATCCTGCCCCGCCATAACCTCAGTTTCTGTATCTTTTGTGAGTATACAAAAAAGCAGAGCTAAACTAAACTCTGCTTTTTTGAAGATCTCTTATTGTATTTGGAACGCCTTTGACCTAATCCTTGCTCCTACTATTCCACAATTCTGGTCAATAATTCCCTATTCGTTTACTTCTGATTAATATAACCATTATATGCACGAGCTAGCTTCATTAAGCCGTTTGCTTTTCATGATTATCTTTTTTCTTGCGCATGAATTGGATTGCAAGTAATAACGCTAGTAACCCAATTCCGATTGTATCTGTAACCCACGATCCGTGAATAAAGACTAAGGCTGTTACAAGAGCAAGAATTCTTTCATATAAACGCAACTTCACTAAGAAGAAGTTTTGAATAAACACAACAAACGCAATAATTCCTAATAATGCAGTGAAAATATTTTGTGCGATCACTGGCCATGAATAAAGACCGGCATTCTCAGGCAATAAGAGAATAACTGTGTTCGTTGCAAATACAAACGGAAGGAGCAATGCACCTGAATCAAACTTAAAGCCTTGGACACCTGTTCGAATTGGCTCTGAGTTTGCAATTCCCGATACCGCATAAGCCGGTAAGTTGATCGGTGGTGTATCGTCCGCTAAAATTCCGTAATATAAAACAAATAAGTGAGCTGCCATAATAGGTACACCCATCTGAACAAGAGCTGGTGCAACCATTGCTGCAAGGATTACGTATGTTGCTGTTGTTGGCAAACCAAGTCCTAAGATCAAGCAAGCCACAAGTGTAAAGGCTAGGGCAAGATATAGATTATCGCCTGCAAAGCCGACGATAATAATCGGTAATTTTGCTGATAAACCTGTTAGATTAATAACTCCAATTAAAATCCCTGCTGTCGCACACGCTACGACAACTGTTAGAGAATTACGTGCAGCCATTTCAAAGCCTGCTAATAACTCGCGAACTCCAAAACGAACAGGAGCAGCATCTACTTTGAAGCTTTTTTGTAACAAAACGACGAAAAGGGCAATAAAGATCCCAATCGTTACCATTACTGCAATTTCAATGTTCCAATCTAAAACAAAATGCATCGCATATGCTAACCCTGCAAGTATAACGGCAATCACAATACCTGGTCCAATTTTTTCACGGAAACGATGCGTAAATACTGCAAGAGTAAGCAACATGACAATGGAGAAGAAAGCAGCATTCGGAACTGTATTTCCTCGTACTAAGAAATAAACGAGGACAATTACCGGTAATATTAAATACCCGTGTTGGATCATCGTTTTTCTCGCAGATACAAGCATCTCTTTCGGCAACCCTTTAATATTATGCTTGGATGCTTCGATATGAACCATAAATAGGATCGCAATATAACTAAGTATGGCTGGAATCGCCGCCGAACGGATAATTTCTGCATACGAATAAGGTGTGTACTCAATCATTAAGAAGGCCGCAGCACCCATAATTGGCGGAAGCAATTGACCACTTGAGGAAGCGGCTACTTCAATTCCCCCAGCTGTTTGCGGGCGGAATCCTACTTTTTTCATTAACGGGATTGTAAACGTACCTGTTGTTACTGCGTTCGCTACTGAACTACCGGAAATAGATCCAAGCATACCAGATGAAACAACAGCGGCCTTAGCAGGTCCCCCTTTATATTTCCCGAACGCCCGTAGTGCAAGATCAATGAACATTTTACCTGCACCAGTTGCTTCTAGTATCGCTCCAAATAAAATGAAAATAAAGACATATACGGCAGAGACCGATAATGGTGTACTAAAAATTCCTGAAGTTGTATATGTCATTTCATAAATAAAGTTCTCGAAATTTGCTCTCGTATGTCTAAAGGGCGGATTTAAGTGATGCCCTAAAAAGAAATAGGCAATAAAAATACCTGCAATAATAACGAGAGGTTTTCCTACAACTCGCCTAGTTGCTTCTAGAACGAGAAGTATCAAAGCTATTCCAACAAACTTATCCATGTCGGTCATTCGACCAGTTAAAATGGAATTGGACGTTTGGTTAGCATAGAGATAATACCCGACAAACAGGGCAATGAGTGCAATAATAAAATCATACCAAACAATTTTTGTCTGTCCTAAGCCTCTTTTTATCGGGAAAATAAGATAGACAAGTACAAGTCCAAAAGTAAGGTGGATAATCATATGAGAACGTGTCCCGACTCCTGGCATTAATCCAAACCCTGCTGTATAAAGATGATAGACTGACATGATAATAGCTAGTGCTAAAATTAATAAAGCCATCCAGCCTCTTACTGAACGGTCACTACCAGCAAGTTCATTTACTTTCTTTTCAACTTCTGGATCAGCCTGATAACTAATTTCTTCTTTTTTTGACATAGTTTCAACTCCTTTACAGCAATATATGACCCCTAAATTTACTCATGTTTTACCACTTGAATACGAATCCTCTCGCCACTCAATTCACCTGATAAATCAATCGATTCTTCTCCATAATAAAAGCTATGGGGATACAAGTGTGATGGAAGAATATTAAGGTATTCAAGTTCGCGATGATCTTGAACGACAAAAAAACCATCTACAATCTCAAAGTTATCCTTTGTTTCATAAGGCAAGCCTGCACCAAAGGATTTCGTCCAACTTTCAGTAGCAATCATCCTAAATTGCTCGTCTATTGTAAAATACTCTCTAACAGGCGACAACTCTACAGAGTGTAAATATTCATGATAAAACGTATCATGAGGTTGAATCTTTTCTTCCCAAAAAACTATATCATTATAAGGTAGGTAAATTTGCAAGAGATATTCCTGTTTCCCACTTGGCGAAAACTTCAGTAAAGTAATTATGATTAGAAGGAACAAAAAGGCAGTGCTAAATAGCAATGCCTTTTTGCTCCATTTTTTATTTCTATTGCTCATCGTAGTAAAGTTGTGCACCTGGATGAACATCGATAGGCATACCGTCTTGTGCAGTATCTAATGTGATGT
The DNA here is from genome assembly GCF_056619925.1 of Halalkalibacter sp. HAAS-P013. NCBI lineage: Bacteria > Bacillati > Bacillota > Bacilli > Caryophanales > Bacillaceae > Halalkalibacter > Halalkalibacter sp. HAAS-P013. The sequence continues at coordinate 46,842 of NZ_JBWQTU010000014.1, read as the reverse complement.
TAGCACCTTGTTGGTGAGCGTTACTGAATTGCTCTGTGTTTTCAAACATTGCTTTCGTAATTTCATAAACAAGGTCCTCGTCCATATCAGTAGATACGACTAACATTGCGAGTACGGCAGCAGTTGTTGTGTCGCCTTCTGTACCATAAGTGTCAGCAGATACTGTATACTCAGTGTAGTAAGGATACTCAGCAGCTAACTCAGCAATTTTCTCAGAGCTAATAGATACTAGATTGATATCCTTCGTAGCTTTAAGAGCTTCTACTGCACCAGTTGGTAGACCAGCAGTGATGAAAGCAGCATCAATGTTTCCATCTTGGATGCTTCCAGCTGCATCACCAAAGCTCATGTATTCTTCAGAGATGTCATCATATGTGATTCCGTGAATTTCAAGGATTTGACGAGCGTTAGCTTCTGCACCAGAACCTAAGTCCCCAACTGCAATACGCTTGCCCACTAAATCTTCTACTGTTTCAATTCCGCTATCTGCAGCTGTAACAATTTGAATGACTTCAGGATAAAGTGTTGCGATCCCTTGGAATCCTTCTAATGCTCCTTCATCCTCAAACATTTGAATTCCTTGGCTTGCATAGTATGCAATGTCATTTTGAACTAATGCAAGATCAGCATCTCCGTCTACAATTCCGTTAATGTTAACAACAGAAGCACCAGACGAGAATGAAGCTGCTTCAACGTTTTCAATGTTTGCATTAATAATATTGTTTGCTAAGGCAGCACCTAGTGGGAAGTATGTACCTTGCTCTCCACCAGTCATAATAGTAATATCAGTAAATCCACCAGCTTCTGTTTCACCAGCATCTTCTGTTTCACCAGCATCCGCTCCGCCTTCTGCTTCTGGCTCTGCTTCATCAGCACCACCACATGCAGCTAGAACTAACATAAGAGCTAGCATCATTAAGAAACTTAACTTTTTCATGTAAATTTCCCCCTTATTTCTTTAGTTTGATAGTTTTACAAATAAAAGGAATATATTTGCAAAACAATACATTGTCTATTGTATAGCCAAGTCTACACTTTTACAACTTATTGCTCTATTTTCAACACAAAATTTCATGTGACATTTTCTGCACAAGTGCGGGCAATATTTCCAGGGGTCAGACCCCTCTTTAACCCTGCACTACAGTAAAGAGGTCCGTTAAGTGAGTTTCTGCATATATTGTATGGGATGAAGTAATTACTTAATAGGGAGGATTGGATTTAGTGTTTTATTATCACTACAGGATGCCTCAGCCACCTTACTGTTACCGTCAACAAGAGTCTCCCTTCCCTCCTGTTGATACAAGTTTTTTCGAACAATCATTGATTGCTTATCAGACACTACTAGAGCATGGGTCTATTGTCGTTAATAGTCTTGTTGCTTCCGAAGAGAAAATGAAACAGTTAATGGACGCTGCCCAAGCAAGTGATGATGCTACAGTAGATAGAATTATAAGAGAGACTGGTGTACCCACCATCGTTGAAACGTCTTATAACCCTACTGGTGTCACCTTTACGCTACGTGCAGAAGCAGGAGGAACTCCTTGCTGTACCTTAACCATGTATATTAGGTGGGGATTTTAAAAAAGCAATTCGCGTAGGCGAATCGCTTTTTTAATTAGAATTGTTTCTATTTTAATGTGTGTGCTTCGGTCGATAAGAAAGTGATATCAATATGTGTGTTGCTGTAATTCCTAAAAAATAAACTATTCTTTGCCTTTTCCTTTTTTAACCTCATTTTTTAAGTGAATCAAATCCATCAATCAATCTTTCCTTTTACATCGTTGCTTTAAGTTGCCAAATATTCAGCAAATCAATTTTATTTTCCTCTCCTAAAATTGAAAGATTAATTTGGGTTCCCTTAAAATAAAATCGGTTCGTCATAACTAAACTCCCATCATCTACAAAGAGTTCAATGCTTGAACGGTCAACATAAGCAGTTAATTTTATATTACTCTTTCCATTCTCATAATGAGCTTGGCAAAGGTCTCGTTCTCCTTGCTGCATTTCTCTTCGGTCAGTGAATACATTTTTTCCTATGCTATCATAACCAACTTTTAGAGATTCTCCTTTTTCTGACGATAAAGTGAAGCCTAACTGATTTGAGCTCCCTGACGTTATCAACATCTCTAGTTCAAGACAGAGATCCGACAACTCTAGAGCCTTTTCGTACTCCTTTACTAACTGTTTTGTCCGTAACTGTTTCAACTCCTCTACAGGCTTCATTATTAGTTTGTTATTTTCTACCGATAACTCTCTTGGGATCGTTAACGCGCCTGCCCATCCATCCGCTTGTTCTGGCATATCTTTTTTCCACATATTCATCCAGCTAATTAGAATACGTCTATTCTGATCATCTAAAAATGTTTGAGGAGCATAAAAATCAACGCCATAGTCAATTTCATCATTACTAACCGTTTCAAACGCACCTGTAATTTCATCCATCTTTCCAATCATATATCTCGTTTTTGATCCTTCCATATTCATAGGAGAGAAAATCAGAACATCTACGTCATCAGCTAAAGAGAAAAAGTCTGGACACTCCCACATATCTCCTTGCTTGCCGTTACTCTCTAGCATAACTCCCGTATACTCCCAACTCTTCAAGTCTTTTGAGCGATAATGCAGAGCCTTGCCAATTCCATCTTTTCCAGATCCAATTACCATGTTCCATAGGCCATTTTGTTTCCAAACTTTTGGATCACGAAAATCGAAAGACCCATCCTCTGGCGGAGCAGCAATCACTGGATTCTCTTGTAACTTCTCAAAGTGGATTCCATCAGTTGATTTCGCAACACATTGAACTTCTTTCGGCTCTCGCTTCTCGTTATGCCCTGTATAAATTAAATAGAGTTCATCTCCGGAAACAACCGCACTGCCAGAAAAGCAGCCTCCTGCTTCATACTCATACTCTGGAGCAAGAGCTACAGGTAGGTGCTCCCAATGAATAAGGTCCTTGCTTTTTGCATGCCCCCAGTGCATTGGCCCCCACTCAGATTTAAATGGATAATGTTGATAAAACGCATGGTACTCCCCTTTAAAATAGACAAGACCATTCGGATCATTTAACCAGCCCGCAGGAGGAGCAATATGGTACCCTAGCCAAAACTTTGACTGTTTTACTTTTTCAGCATGATTTTGTAACTGTTCATTTGCTTTTTCTACTGTATAGTTCGTTTTTATTGATTCCATTAGATAATACCTCCTATTTAACTGCTCCATCTGATACTCCACCAATAATGTGACGCTGCAAGAAGAGATACACAACAATAACCGGCATTAACACCATTAAATACGAAGCAAAGGCTAAGTTGTAATTTGCTGAGTATTGTGATTCAAAGACATATTGCATTAGTGGCAGTGTCCAATCACTAGAATTATTTAACACTACTAATGGCATTAAGAAGTCATTCCAAATCCAGATAATATTTAAGATTGCTACTGTTACGGTCATTGGTTTTAACATTGGGAAAATAATATGCCAAAACGTCCGAAACACTCCGCACCCATCAATTAACGCGGCATCTTCCAACTCTCTTGGTATGGATTTGAAGTAGGCTACGAATAAAAAGACACTTTGGAAAAGACTGTATGTGATATAAAGCAAGATTAGTCCCCACTTATTTAACATTCCTATTGCACTTAGCTGTTGGATAAGCGGCAGCATCAACACTTGAAACGGAACAAATAGTCCACTCACAAAAAAGTAGTACATAACACGGTAAAATTTCTTATCTTGGTTACGTGCAATTGAATACGATACACTTGATCCTAAGATAATAATAAACACGATAGAAATCCCCGTAATCATAAACGAATTCATAAAACCTTGAACATAGTTCGTCATTTCAATCGCTTGTATGAAGTTCGCAAATGAAAAACTTTCCGGTAAAGCTAAAAATGATACTCTCGTTTCTTCTGGAGTCTTAAATGCAGTAATAACTGTTAAATAGAGAGGAAACAAAATGGCTAAGCCACCTGTAATGATAAAAGCATATACTCCTAATTTTTTGAAATTCATTATAGCTGCACCTCCTTCTTACGTAAGAAGTAAATCTGAATAAATGAAATAATAACAATCATAAGGAATAGCAAGAGAGCTGCCGCTGTTCCATAACCAAATCTATTATTTAGAAACCCTAAATTATAGATTAAGAGTGTAACAGATTCTGTTGCAAAACCAGGTCCTCCCCCAGTCATTGCGACGATATAATCATAGACCATTAAATGCTGCTTCATGGCAAGAATCAAACAAATCGTGATTGAAGGAACAATAAGAGGCAATGTAATGGTGAAAAATTTCTTCAAGCCTCTCGCTCCGTCGATATCAGCAGATTCATAGACTTCTTGTGGAATGGTTTGCAGCCCAGCCATGTAAATGATAACTAAGATAGCTGATGCTTGCCAAACCGTTACAACAACAAGTGCCCAAAACACCGTATCCTGATTTCCTAGCAAATTCGTTTGAAGAACATCAATATTTAACTGTTCACCTAAATAAGGAATAAATCGAAAATAAATTTGTTTCCAAATAAAACCGATGATTAACATACTCAATACCGCCGGGAAAAAATAAAGCCCACGAAAAAAGTTTTGAAATTTAATTTTCGAAACTAAGGCCATCGCAACACTTATGGCTATAATATTCGATAAAATGGTTGAAACAATCGCATACTTAAACGTAAAGCTTAATGAGTTTAAAAACCTTGAATCACTAAAAATATTAATATAATTTGAAATACCTACAAATTCCTTTGTACGACTAACGCCATCCCAATTCGTCATACTTAAGTACACTCCATTTAACAATGGATAGACATAAAAGAAACTTAGAAGGATCAGTCCGGGTATTAATAAAATGAAATAGCCCCGACTCATACTTCGATATATATTTTGATTCATGATAACCCCTCATTTCTATTATTTTTGAGGGTGACTTTCGCAGCCACCCTCTGACAGGAAAATTATTGACGATAACTCGCAAACATACTTTCTAAATCTTGTAAGTATTGCTCGATATCCTGATGACTAAAGAAATTTTGTGAATGACTACGGAAATCTGCTTCTGCAGCCGTTCCACCAGCCCAATAATGGTTCGGCCAGTTAGCTACTTTTCCTTCTTCAATGTGAGGAAGCAGTCCTTGTAATACTGGATCCTTAATTTCCACACCTTCTACTGCACTAAATGAACCATCAAGGTCAGCAAACATCTGTGCTTCATCAACTAAAAATTCAACAAATTTTAATGCTTCTTCTGGATAGTCTGTATCTGCAGAAATGGACAATCCTACATCTACACCTGAGATGGTAACATGTTCATCAAGGTTATTTGTTTGAGGGAAAGTGAAGTAACCAAATTCCTCATCAAAGTTCGGATTCATATCGCGAAGTGTTGGGAGTACCCATGCCCCCATAAAATACATTGCACCTTCACCATTGGCAAACATTGCATTTCCTTGATCGTAATCTGTACCCATATGATCACGTTGAGCAAACTGAAGAACATCTAACATTTTTTGGGCTGTTTCTTCCCAACGCGGATCTCCTACAATTGTTTCATTCCCAGCATTCAAACTTTCCCAATAATCTGGTCCAAATTGTTGAGCAATGAAATTCAAGTTAAAGACAGAGGCTTGATCAAGATTTTGGTTACCCATAATAACTGGTGTTTCACCTGCTGCTGCTAATGCCTCACTTACTGCTAAGAAATCATCCCAAGTTTGCGGTACTTCAATGCCATGCTCTTCAAACATAGCCTTATTGTATATAACTCCATTAGCATTCAAAGAAAGTGCCACACCATACATTCTGTCATTCTCAATATAACGATCTTGGATTTCTCCGTTCACTTTGTCAATAAAATCTTCATCTGTCACATCAAGCAAGTAATCATTGTTAGCACGTAACACATAATCCGCTTCTACTGGATACGTAATAAAGATATCTGGAATATCCCCTGTAGAAAAGCGTGTTTTTAATACTGTCATTCCATCTGGTACTGTATTTTGTTCAATATTAATAGTCGGATTTTCATCCTCAAACTTTTCAATTAATTGGTTAAATGTTTGTACGGCTTCTGACTTCACTTGGAAAAATTCAATAGTCTTCACACCATCATTTGAACCTTCACCGGAACCGTTTGAGGTAGAATCTCCAGAAGTATTACACCCTACAAGAAGTGAAGCTGTTAAAATTGCTGATAAAATAAGTGATTTTTTCATTTTTCTTTCCCCCTTTGATTACATCTTACACCAAAGAAAACGTTTCCATAATGAGGTGTTCTTTCGAGAAATGTTTGATTTTTTTCGAAAGCGCTTTACTTTAATACAAAAAAAACTGCTATGAATTGTTTCATAGCAGTTTTCCCCTTAGCTACTCTCCTTTTTACGATAAGCACTAGGTGTTTGTCCTACCTTTCGTTTAAAGACTTGGCTAAAATATCGTTGATCTTCATAGCCGACTAAGTTTGCAATAGCATAAGTTGGCTTCTTCGTATCTTTTAATAATCGGCACGCATGCTTAACTCGAACATTTGTAACATGGTCAATAAACGTTATTCCGTGATGCTTCTTGAAAAGAGTACTAAAGTAACTAGGGCTGAAGCCAAATTGTTTGGCCACACTTTCATGAGTGACTTCTTTTTGGTAATTGTTTTCAATATATGCCTTTGCTTGCTTCAATACTTCCGCACTATCATTTGTTAACTCTTGATAGGCTTCATAGTCAGTCTTCGTAATGACCTTCTTGTCAACAAATGGACTAATTGCTTTAAGCTTCATAGCAAATTCATACGACAAGTGGATTGTTTCTAACCGATCCGTTATCGTTCCTATAAATATAGTTACATTCTCTACTTCATTCTGTATCTTTGTCGCAAACGTCTCCATCTCTACCACTAAGTTACCTGTTAAAGCAAAAACGATGACAACCTGTCCCTTACTTGGATGATACACATACTTTAACTTTTGATCCGTGTGGATATCAACCAGGTGCTCTTCTACGAGATGAAAGTTATCAAGTTGAATAACCATCACACCATATTGTAGATAGAGTTGTTCAAGTGGGTGTGGTAGAGATGTGTTTTTTTGAACAAGTAAGTCAAAGATCTTCTGTTTGTCAGTGGAAACATTTAACTTCTTTTCTTTTTCTATTTCCTTAATTGCTTTTTCAATAACTTGATAGAGCTCATCACGATCAATTGGCTTTAATAAATAATGATAAGCTTTGTATTGAAGAGCGTCACGGGCAAAAGCAAATTCATCAAATCCACTTAAGACAATCACTTTGTCTGCTTTTCTTTTTGGAGCAATCGCTTCAAGAAAAGCAATTCCGCTCATTACAGGCATCTTTATATCCGTAATCACAAGATCCGGTTCATGTTTTTCATAAAGTTCAACTGCCTGTTGTCCATTATTACCCGTCGCTACTACTCGACAATTAAATGTTTCCCAAGGTACTGTATTTTTTAAGCTCTCAACAATTAACTTTTCATCATCAATTAGGACTACTTTATACATCTATTCATCACCCTTCAATGAGATAGGTATATGGATGCGAATGCTTGTACCTAATGTAGAGCTGCAAATCATAAGTCCGCTTTTCTTTCCATAATACATGCGTAAACGTTCATGCACGTTTAAAACCCCAAGACCTTGATTATTTTGTACATCTTTTCGACTTAGGTTTTCCAAGCTTTCGATCGAGAAGCCAGGCCCGTTATCTTTTACATCAATAATTAGTTGATCGTTCTTTCTTTGGGCTGCAATTTTAATCATGCTAAATGTATCATGATGAATTCCATGTTCTATACTATTTTCTACAAGTGGCTGCAAAATCAATTTAAGCACTGGTAAATCTTTCACTTGACCGTCTATATGACTTTCATAATTGAACTGATAATCATGTCGTATTTTTTGAATTTCTAAATAACTCGTTACATGACGTAGTTCTTCTCTAAATGTAATATCATAAGGACCTTTTAAACTGATTCGAAGCAATTTTCCTAAGTTTGTTACCATTTTTTCTACCTCTCTAGTCTTATTCAAACTAGATAAGGCATTCACTGATTCTAGCGTATTATATAAAAAATGCGGATTAATTTGATGCTGCAGTACTTTAAATTCTGCTTGCTGCTTTTGTTTTTGCTCTTCTTCTACACGTTTAATCATTACTTTAAGCTTCTCAACCATGTCATTAAATCCATTTGATAACGTTTGAAACTCCTGCTCTTTGAAATCCGGCATATCAACTTGTAAGTTTTCTTTTGTCGTTTGGGCCATTTTTCCTTTTAATATTGTAAAGAACGTAATCAATTTTTGCGAAAATGTTCTATGAAAGATTGTAAATAGGATTAACAACACAATAACAAGAATAATCGTAAAAATTCGTATGGGAACAATTTGAGCATTTACACTTTCCCAACTTTTTACTGAAACAAGCGTCCAACCACTAAAAGTTGGCGAATAGGTTAGAAGAAACTCCTTTCCATCCTCACGCTTAAACATTGTTGAACCGGTTTGTTTAGAGGAAATACGCTCTGTATAATTAGATAAGTCTTCGTTAATGAGTTCATTTCCGGTACTGTAAATGATTGATCCTTCTTCATTTAGTATCAACCATTCACTATCACTATTTTTAGCAATTTGATTTGTATTACTAAGCACATCTGGTTGTATGTGCAGGAAAAGAAAACCAATTGGCTCAAGTGTATTTGGATGTAACACACTGCGCCCTACTGTAAAAAGAGATTGTTCTTTCCCAACTAACTCTTGGTTTTTTAATGGTCCAATCCAATATGGTGCCCCTTTTCTACTTTTTATTTCTTGAAAATAGCTCTTATCTATCATTTGCTTGTATGAAACTTTAGGAGGACTGATAAAGTACAAGGGCTCTCTTTCTTCATTAATTAGTAAAAAATCGTAAGTAAATGGATAACTAAAAAGCAAACGAGTAATGTCGCGCTCCATTAGGACTCTTTCAGATGTGAACTGCCATTCACGTTTATTTAGATAGTATTGTACACTTTCTGAAGTTATCACATAGTCAGTAAATAGATTAACCTCTCCCATGATGGAGTTGATATTCAAGTTAATTGCATCTTGTGTATCTAGCATATGTTGGCTAATTTGATCTTTCAAAATTTTTGATGAGACCTCATAAGACATCCACCCCAATACTATAAGAGGAAACAATACAAAACCAAAAAAAGCGAGATAAAAGCGTTTACGTAAACTCAATCGGAGCATCTCCTCTCATGCTTATTTATATATAGGCTCACGGTTGTCCTATTTAGTTCCACAGTATTGTTGAAGCAAAGAAGAAAGGATTTTATTATTCTTTCTTATTTTACATTATAAAAAACTTCCGCACACTCGCGAAAGTTTTATCTATCAAGAAAACTTATTACGTCCCTGCAGCAGCTAATGTTGCTTCCGTTTCTACTATTGTTACATTTAACCGTTCCATTAAATCAATGTCGTACGGTTCAGCAAGTTCAATACCATTTTCTTTTATAATACGGACGACAGGATGCGTACTTAACTGCTTATTTTGCTTCACTACAATCCCTACTCTTTCATCATTAAGAGTAACGGTTAACCCAACAGGGTACACCGCAACCGTCCTCCTGAATGCTTTGACAAGGTCCTGATCAAATTGTTTCCCAACACCTGAGTATAAAAGTTCTAACGCCTCATGTGGGAGGATTGGTTTGCGGTACACTCGATTTGAAGTGACCGCATCAAACACATCAGCAATGGCAATCATTTTCGCATAGAGATGAATATCATTAGACTTTAAGCCTCGAGGGTAGCCTGTCCCATCTAAACGTTCATGATGTTGAAGAGCACAATGAGCAGAGAGCAATGAAATATTAGGGGCTTTTCGTAGAATCTCAAAACCGGCCATTGAGTGACTTTGTATAACTTTAAATTCTTCATCAGTCAATTTTCCTGGTTTATTTAAAATTTCAACTGGAATTGTCATTTTACCTATATCATGAAGCAAGGAACCCATGCCAATTTCCATCAATTGTTTGTCATTGAAACCTAGGTCTACTGCAAGTCCTAATGTATAAACACTAACATTCAACGAATGAGTAAAAATATAGCTATCATAGACAAACATATCTGAAAGCAATGTTAGAGCATTTTCATTATTTTTAATATCAGTTAAAATGGCACGAAAGATTTTCGCAAAGTCTTTATTCAAATGATCAATATTAACGGATTTTTTCAACTTCAAATGATTAGCAATGCCTTTAAATTCAGATTTAATTGTTCTAATTGCTTTTCGTTTCGTCTCAAACGAAACGCCTGTTTCAACCACAATTCCATGCGTTCGCTCATCATAAATGTAAATAAAAGATATGCCTAGTTCATACAGACGAGTAAGTGAGCGTTCTGTTAGTTCAACTCCATCATATAGAAGGATTTGTCCATTATCGTTATAGATGGACTTAGCAAGCCTAGCCCCTGCTGTAACTGATCTTATTGCAACTAACCTCATGTTCATCTCCTTCTTGTGACCGTTCAAAGGTATAGTAATTACTTAATAGATTCTTTATGAACTCGTACTCACTTGAACATCTCTATTTAATTAATTTTCTAACCTCAGTTTACAACATACACGTCAGCCTGCAAGTAAATTGCTTCCAATTTAGAATGTTATACAACGAATCTAAAGGAATATGTCGAAATTCGGTCAATAAAGGAAAAAAATATAAAATTCTGACCATAAAAAACTAGCTGCTAAGATTATTTCTCAGCAGCTAAACAAGCTCGGTAACCCAAAGGGAAAACCACCCTTTGGGTTACCGAGCTTGTGCGAACATGTTTTGCGATGGCTTCTCTCGCCGTGCGCTTTTTGAGAAAACCACTCAAAAAGCTTAAAACATTACGGCGGTTCCGCTCATCGCTTAGATCCATATCCAAAAGGGAAAACCACCCTTTTGGATATGGATCTATTTCATCTTGAGCAATGCGTCTTTGCCTTTCATTCCGGCGGTTATTCCAAGTTGTTCTGCTTCTAATGTTACGGATTCTAATGGTGCTTCTAATAGTTGCTCTATTGTACGGACCCCCACGGCTCGACCGGCTACAATTTTACGGTCGATCAGCTTTTGGTTTGTATTAAATAGATTCACGTCAAGTGCTCCACACATAATGTACCCTTTATCGTTTGTAACAGCCATAAAATTCGTTTTAGGCAACTTTAATGTTACAGCAATAAATGTTTCGCCTTCAATTTGGATTGGGTTCATTTCAAGCACGGTATGCTCTCCTCCTATCGTCTCATATCATTCTCATTAGTACGATATGAAAAGAGATCCGGAGGCGTGAACCTATCTTACGTCCAATTTTGCTTGAGCTTCCATGCAAGCACATCACGTAAAAATTCGGGCATGAAGTAATGCTTCTCCTCTGATTCTGCAATTGCAGGGAAAATATAACCAAACGTGTACATATCCAGTGTTGCTACTCGATAGATTTGATCTTTTATTATTGGTTGCCCTAGGATGAAAACGGTCTCTGACTCATCGATCTCAATTCCCGTAAATAGCATCTTTCCTAGTACTTTCCCTCGAAATCCAAAGCCTTTTAACGCAAGATGAGTTAGTTCCTTAGTAAGGGAGCGCTTAATCGTCGCTTCTAATGCTTCTCCCGTCAGTGTAACAACACAAGGGTTAATAGGATGTGGACAAATACGATGGATGTCCCCTTTTGTGATCACTCCTTTTTCTAAAGAACCAAGAAGAACCCCAGCATGTAACATACCTACTTTTTCACCGCACCATTCTGTTACAGCATCACATAACATTTGACCTGCTTCCGTATGCTCTTGCCATTTTACAGTAAGTGGCTTGGGTAAAGTTGTCACAGGTTCACTTAAAAGGAGACTCGCTTCCTCTTTCATCCTCTTTAGTAATTGGTCTGTCTTCTCATCAGTTTTTTGATTTTTCACATCAAGGAGAACAGCTTCTTTCCGATATATGGACTGAGTGTTGCGGTCAAACTGAATATCAATCTTCCCTAAAAAGGCTCCATTTTTTCCAGCTTGAGCAATTAGTGTGTCATTAATAGTTAGTCCTGATGGCAAAACGTGATGAGTATGCGCTCCAAGAATCACGTCAATCCCCGTAAACTGATTCGCAATTTTTTCGTCAGTCTTTAAACCTAAATGTGACATGAGGACAACAATATCCGCCTTTTTTTCCAGCTGAGGCAAAAGCTCGTGCAATACGTCTATCGGAGAAAGCGCCTTCCAACCTAATAACTCATAAAAATGAAGAAAAGGTGCCGTAAGACCCATCATACCGACCTTCAACCCATTCTTCATTGTATGTATAACATAGCGCTCGGCCCACTCTAAACTGCTCCCATCAGCATTGACAATATTCGCAAGCAAAACGGGAAATGTTGCCTCCTTGTAAAGAGCTGTAAGTTGCTCTTTAGAAAAAGTTACACCTTCATTATTGCCAATTGTGACATAATCAGCTTTTGCTTCATTCAGGAGCTCGATATTTCCTTTTCCAAACATGGCCTCCGTTATTGGATTGCTTCGATCTGCATGGTCCCCGAGCTCTAAGTATAATGTATGGTCATCTCGTTCTTTTTTTATATGAGCGACCATTTGCGACCAATGATCAAAACAACTATGTATATCATTTGAGTGGAATAATGTAACCCGCTCCATTGTCAAAATAAGTACCCTCCTTCTAAAAGCATTAAGCCGATGTCATCCCTTCATATATTAATCTGAATGCCATAATAACCAGCATCAACCGAAGGAAAAAAACAAGCTTCTCGCTTGAGAGCTTTCGATTAATGGCAGCCCCAAGCGTCCCTCCAATCCATGCCCCTGGTATTAAGGCAAGAGCGTATACCCAATTCACATTGCCTTGAATCATATGCGATACCGATCCTACCACCGCTGATAACAAAATAATAAACATTGATGTAGCTACAGCTAAATGCGGAGGAAAGGCAAAGAGAACAATCATTGCTGGTACAAGGAGGGAACCCCCACCAATACCAAATAGCCCTGAGAGCATACCAACAACAAAAGAAATTGCGAGAACTGGAGCAATCCTATATCCATATGTAAAGTCTATTCCCTCTTCATCAGTATACGTTCTTTGTATCCCTTTTCCTGAACGAGGTAGTGGCTTTAAATACTTTCTAATAAATAGAATAAATGAAACAAAGAGTATAAAAAAACCTAAGTAAACTTGGAATGAATCTGTGTCAAACCCACGATTTAGCCATGTACCAATAATCGCACCTGGACCACTCGCACTAAAAAAGAGCAAACCACTCTTATAATCTACTTTCTCTTGCTTTATATAAGCGATCGTTGCAGATATCCCGGTAAAGATCATGATTAACAGTGACGTACCAACAGCTACTTGTGGCGTAATGTCTAGAAATGAATGACCACCTAACATTAACAATGCTGGCACGACAACAATGCCTCCACCAAGGCCCATCAAACTGCCTAGTGTTCCCCCAAGCAGACCAACAACTAATAAAATTACCCATACCATCTATTTCACCTGATTTCTGTGCACCTTGAGGTATCATGCTTTATTTTGATCAAAATCGATAAACGAACCCTCTCACTTTACAGAGTTAGACAAAATAGGGAAAACCGCCCTGTTATTACAGTTCGTGCGAACATTTGCAATGGCTCCACACGCCGTACGCCTTTTGAGAAACCCGCTCAAAAGGCTAAAAAGATAACGGCGGCTCCGCTCATTGCTTAGAGATAGACAAAACAGGGAAAACCGCCCTGTTTTGTCTATCTCTATTATCAAGAAAACAGATCGAGTTGTCTAGGTGCTAGTCCAAGATATTCGATTTCAAGCAATTCGATGAGTTGTTTTGCATTGGTTGCTGCATCGCCGCCTGAATTGTTATTAAAAATAATATAGATGTCCTTTGATTGTGCTGTGAGCTGTTTTATGTTTTGTTTCCATTCTAGTAACTCTGCTTCGTTGTATTTATATAAATAACGTACGTCTCGCCACGTTCCATCTCCTGGGTCATTCCATCCATGAATATTACGACCATGGAATCGAATCAATGTCTTTTCTGTATGAGTTGCTTCTAATATAATAGGAACCGATCGGACACCAGCCTGTGGTTCATCGCAAATGCTATGGATCCACTCTTCTTCTCTCATAAACAACAGCGTCTTCTCACACATGTTACCCTCAAACCAAGATCTATGACGAAACTCAAGCGCAACGGGTAGTCCTTGTAGTTGTTCTTTCACATAGCGAATCCACCCGACATGTTCTTTTTTGCAATCAAACCAAGGTGGAAACTGGCAAAGGACCATGGCTAGTTTTCCCTTTGCAATAAGAGGGGTTAAAGACTCTCGAAATGCTTCAAACATCTCTTCCTTTGTAGCAAAAGGAGCAAATCCACGTTGATGCCCAGTCATTCCTTGATAGGCCTTTACGACAAATTGAAACGTAGGTGGAGTTTCTCGTGCCCATTTCTCCATATTTCTAGTAGGTTGAACGGCATAAAATGAAGCATCTATTTCAACAATTGGAAAGTGTCCTGCATACACTTCTAATTTCGACTGCTTGCTCATTCCTATGTACAAGTCATCATGATCTCCCCAACCCGCAAGGCCAATATAGATCATTGTGTTCACTCCTCATCGTGTACATCCTCAGTCTTTTTAGTTTACCATGAAACCTCTTTCTTTACAGAATAGTTGATCCATGAATTATTGTGACCAATAAAAAGAGATAGAGCAGTCCTCTCTATCTCTTCCTAATACTCCCCTGTAATAATAGGCGTTCCCATCGTAATATCGACACTATCGCCATTCCCTAAGTCCCTCACACCTATTTGCAAGTTTATGTTCTCAGATTCATTAATGGCTATACCACTATCCCACTGTTCCGTATAGGCAGATACAGATACAAAATTACTTTCCTCTAAACCTTCCTTCACTTGTGCAGAAAATAATTCTACTAGATTTTTCGCTAGACGATCTAGCTCCTCATTCTCTTTTCTTTCCATCGTTGTGCGGATCGTTACATAAGTGTCATCTCCTTTTGCTTTTTCAGAGATCACATCTAACATGTCTTTATCCCACTTCTCTCCTGTTATTTGGTATGTAATACTCACCATTTGCTGTTCTCTACTTTCGTGAGACGTTATCACCACTCGCTCATCAGAATTCGTTTCTGGCATAGATTTTGTCCCAACCACTTTTCGGTAGTTACCGTTCCTTACTTCTTCTTCTAGCCACTTGAAACCACGATACTCACCCTTCATATTTATTACGAATCTATCAAATGCTTGAGAGTTTGTGCCAATATTTTTCTCTATCTTTGAGTACACAGTCCAATTTTTAATACTCATATCCTCTTCCATCGCCACATGTATCATTTCCTTAAGTTCATATAATTGATTCGTATCACTGCTTACATATTGAGTTTTATATAATCCAAACATGGCTGAAATTAACACACTATACAAAATTATATTTTTTATCATTCTCCTCACCTCCTTACAAGCATTGACAGATTCATAGAAAAATAAACGAGTGACATAGATTCTTTTTAAAAGAAATGACCGCATAAAAAAGCACCTGCATGTGAAAGAGTGCAGGTGCTTTTAAGCATTTTATAAGCGATCATTAACTGGCTTTTTCTAATTTCTTTTCATGTCCTTTACGCACAGGTGTTTCTGGTGCTTTTCCATTTCCTTTTCTACCTGATTCATCAAGCTTTCGCACATCTATCTTTGTCGTTGTTGCATCAAACACAAATTGATAAGCTCCATCTACATCTGGGGTAAATGTAGGGTTATCGCCTCCTGGAAGCCATTCACCATCCATAACAACTTTAAACTCAACTAGTTTGCCTGCTTCAAGTTCGATTGCTTCTGACTTCCATACGTTTTCTTTTTCATCAAACGTAAATGATTGATCATCATTTTCCCAGCTAAGAGGCTCTGATCCTCGTAACACACCGGCTTCATACTTCTTATAATCTACTTTTTCTTCCCCTTTGGCTAACTTACCCGACACTTCAAAAACTTTGAAACCTTGAGCTTCCATTTTGATCTCAATGGTTCCTTTTCTCGTCGTTTTCTTTTCTTGCGTTATGGCATTTTCAAGTCTGACATTTGTTAAGCGATCTTGTTGATAAAGTTCTGCTAAATTAAACGTTTGTTCATCACCTTTATTCACTAGAACAAGCAAGCGTGAATCATCATCTTTACGTTCAAAAATTAGCACATCATCATTTACGAAAATTTCTTCAAACGTACCTGTACGTAATGCAGGGTACTGATCTCTTAAAGCAATAATTTCTTGATAATGAGTAAATAGATCCAAGTCTTGGTCTTCCTTATTCCATGGCATCATTTCACGGTACCATCTGTCTTTCCAATCACTGTAGTCACTATGGTTTCCACTTTGTGTCATACCAACTTCCGTACCATAATAAATCATTGGGGAACCAGGTAACATAAATTGAGTAAAGGACGCAAGCTTCAACTTATTCGTATCGTTCCCCGCTTCATACAAGAACCTAGGAACATCATGGTTATCTAAAAATGACGACATAATATATTCAGGGTGATACGTAGCTTCGTTTTCTTTTATTAAGTTACTAACATTTTTCATGGAACCATTGTTAGCAAACGTATTTTTAAACGTATCATGGAAACCAAAATCAAGAGCTCCATCTAACTTCCCAGAGTAAGAGTTGATCTTTTCACGGTTGTCCCAAATCTCACCAAAAATATAATAATCTTTATCTAGCTGCTTAACCGCATGGCGGAAATCCACCCAGAAGCTATAGCTAGGTCCCTTTGCATAGTCTAAGCGGTACCCATCAAAGTTGACCTCTTCCAACCAAAAAGGAATCACTTCTTCAAGCATCCAGTCTCTTGTTTCTTGGTTGTCGTTATTTAATTGTGGCAGACTTTCCACCCCGTAAAATGTTTCATAGGAGCCATCTTCATGGAATGTATAATAGTCGAAATAAGGACTATCTTGACCATTTTTTAAAGCATCTTGAAAGAAAGGATGTTCATCTGAACTATGGTTTGGCACCATGTCATAAATCACTTTCATGTCACGATCATGAGCCTTTTCAATTAATTCTTGTAAAATCTCAAGCGTTCCAAAGTTCCTATCCACATCTAGGAAATCAATTGGATGATATCCGTGTGAAAATGGACCTTCAAAAACAGGCGATAAGTAAAGAGTGTTCACACCTAAATCGTCTAAGTAATCAAGTTTTTTGATCACACCTTCAAGGTCGCCGCCCATCCAGTCTTTCAATGCTTCCTCTAAACCAACTTCATCAACATCGACCGTATCGTAATTGTTATATGGATTTCCATCTTTAAAACGGTCGACAAAGATGTGATAGATCACAGCATCTTTGGCCCAATCAGGGGATGTGAAATCATCTACATAATAAGCAAATTCCGTTGCTTCGGCAGAGTCTAAGCTATTCGTATCGGCAAATTGAGAACCTTCGCCGTCTTGATCCCATACATCAACTTTATATTTAACAGGTGTTTCGTTTGATTGAGCAGGAATCGTTCCTTCTAAAACAGATACATACCCACGACTTCTTTCATCCGTTGAAACCACACTCATCTCAACAGCTTGTCCTACTTGAGCTTCACCTCTTGCTCCCTTTGGCGAAGCACCATCTGTTGTAAAATAAATTCCTCCATCGGTAATCGGTCCATAATGTTCAACTTCAACGGTGATCGTTACATCATCATTCTCACTTGGAATAAACGGAGAATGATTAAAATCATGAGTTACGTTACTTGCAATTGGAATACCTGTCCAAGCTTCCACCGTATCTTCCACTACGTTTGCTTCTTCCGCGAAGCTCGCTGTACGGTGTTTATCTCTTACTTCTTGATACTTTGCATTACCTAAACCATAACGATACTGCAACTCTTCACCAGCAGGCCCTCTTAAGGTAATGGAATAAAGTCCATCTTCGTCCTTAGTCATTCGTGTAACAGTATAATTAAAGTTATTCATATTGGAAGCAACCGTTGGGATAACCCAATCAGGCGTTTCTTCCGGTACCGTCAATTGTAATGTTAACTCCCCGTCATACTCTGTCGCCGGACGGACATCGACAAGTCTCTCATCTGCTGGATGAAAAACAAACTGATAGTCTCCTGCCTGAGGAGTTGTGTACTCTAAGTTCGCTCCTGGCATCCATTCGCCATCATATACAAACTTGTATTCTACCTTTTGACCACCTGGTAGATTGATAGGTTCACTAATCCATACTCCATCTACTTCATCAAACAACAAAAGGTGATCATTTCCATCCCATTTTAAAGGGGCTACACTTCCTCGTAGTAAGACACTTTCATATCCATCCGCATCACCAGACCACTGTCCATGAGCAGGTTGTGCAAACGTTGGCATAAACATACTTACCAAAAGCAACATTGACAAAAATAATAACGATAAACGTTTCATCCTCAAACCCTCCATCTTCATTTTATGCAAACGCTTCACAAAAGCGCTTACATCAATGATAAAAGGATTGTTATTTATTTTCAATGAGTTGTAGTGTTTCAAAATTAAAATGAGTCCTTTGAACGAGCATCAATGCGCAATTTCCGCGCAAACAAGAAACCGTTTGCACAATAATAGTAAAAAAGAAGCAAATCCCCGAAAGGACTTGCTTCTTTTTATATTAACCGATAGACCCTTCCATCTCGAACTTGATTAATTGTGCACAAAATAGTTTGAAATGGCTTATTAAGAAACGGCTCTATATCAAATGAGCGCACAAGTAAAATTCCTGCGAGAACGTTCAAAATAACTTGAACTTCAGTTCTGAAGATAAAGAAAAAATTATTAGGAAGAAGCATGAACCAATAGGGTCCAGGAACGAAAACTAATAAAATTAACAAAATTACAAAACTAAACAGTAACCAATTAATCCTTACTTTCTTAGAATAAATTTTAATTAGCTTCTTAGTCTCAATTAAAATACCAAATAAGAAATACAAAACACTTAATAAAATTGAATAAATTAAAATCCATTTAACATTGAAAAAATCAAGCATTTGTTCATATCTAGGAATAATTAGTGCTATTAGCATTAAAATTATAATGCCAATTATGCTAGACAAGACCGCTGTTTTTTTCACCTAATCACCCTTTCTCTTATTGAAGATAACTGCTTCGTTAGCGCAATAAGGCAAGCGATGGCTTGTTAAAGCATCGCCCTCGTTAGTTCAAAATAAAGGATGCGCTATTCCTTAAAGCGGCGCATCCTTTATCCGAATAAACATTTAATTTCAATTTGTCATAATAATTTCATATTCGCCAATTTCAGCTTGACCAGGGTTTGAAAATAAAACAACATCCTTATACCAGACTTTAATTTTTTGTCCAATTTCAATTTCTTCAGTTGCATTGGAAAGCCATACAGAAAGTTCATCGTTTTCTGAATCAACAACAAGGATTTTATCATTATCACGTTCTGTTACAACCCCAACAATACCTGTATTTGCTTTTAGTGCTTCTCTGTCATCGATGTCTAGTTTACGCTCTTGCAACTCTTCCCCTGCTAAATCTTCTACAACTTCCTGGTTCACTTCGATATTTTCCTTTGACACACAACCTATTAACGCTGTACCCAAAAATAAAACTAAAATAAAAAAACTAAATCTTCCTTTCATAGCACCCTCCATTAACAATTTAAATTTCCCTTACTGTTTCTTTCTGTTGTTAGAAACACACACTTTTTACCTTTTTACTTCAATAATGTTTTTAATTATTACTTATCACCCATATTAGTTAGACGCTACAAAATATATAAAGTTACACTATTGCCATCTTTTTTATTAAATGCATCAGTAGTTGAAGAAGCGACAGCCTGTTGTTCAACTATTCTGCCACGTTACTTCAACAAGGAAAGGGACTAATCCTACACTGAACAGTACCTTTCTTTGTTCCACATTAGCTCCCGTTAGCTGAAGAAGAATTAATTAAAGACTAAGTTTAAATAATCTCCGTGACCTCGAATTAGTTCAACCTCATCCTTTGAAGAAATCCAAAAATAATGGAATATTAGTCCTTCTTCATCCTCTCCACCTGTTGGTTCATAATCCCATTCATCTGGAACATTTGAAACATTTATCTTGTAAAAAAATCTATTATGAATTGCACCATCATCATTTTCCCAATAATCTTCTGCTATTAAATTCTCAACCTCAAAATTTTTCAATCCTGTTTCTTCTCCAATTTCTCTTATTACTGCATTATAGGTGTTTTCTTTAGGTTTTACAGTACCTTTAGGTATCTGTATCCCAGCTTCAGCAACAGGATGGCGAAAAACTAATACCTGTGTTCTATCTTCTTTAACTCTTGTTACATACCCATATGCTTTTTTTATCGACATCATATACATTCCTCTTTCAATATGCATATTTCTTCAACCTTATTAACCTGCCTCGTTTGCACAAGAAGCGATTGCTCATATGGAACAATCGCACCATTCATTAAAATCAATTTATTTTTTCAACTTAAAAACCATGAAGTCAGCGCATCTAAAATCTTCTTCAAATGAAGGATATTTTTTTAGCATCTCTGTTGATGGCTTCGGTTCTACAATGCTTTCTAATACAAAACCAGTTTTGATTAGAGTATTTATATAACTTGTTAATGTTCTATGGAAGAATAACATTTTTTCTTTATCACCTAAACCTTGTTCATACGCACCTTCATAAAAATATTTATCTACGTTCCAGTGCAACTTTTCACCACTCTCTGTTTTCTCCCAACCACATTCTGGAGTAACGAAACAAGGATGCAATATAGAAAAAATAAAAATACCCCCATCTACTAATAACCGATACATTTCTTGAAACGCTTTTTCATAATTCGCTAGATCTTGAATAACCATATTTGACACTACTAAATCGAACCTTTCATCTTCTAAATTATTCAAGTCCTCACAATTACCTTGTCTATAATCAATTAACAAATCTTTTGGAGTTCTTCCTTTAGCAATTTCTATCATTCTTGAAGAATAATCAACTGCTGTCACAGTAGCACCAGACTTGGATAAAATTCTGCTTAAATATCCTTCGCCACATCCTGCATCTAAAACTTTTTTATTTCTCACATTTCCCATAAGTGAAAATAAAGTAGGGTTTAAAAAGACTTCTTTATGAAGGTCTCCTTGTTCAGTATGATTTTTTGAATATGTATCTGCAAAAGCATCCCATCTCTTAATCGCTTCTTGAGTACCTACATTTTGTATCATTTATTAATACCCCCAATACCATTTTCTTCAAATCCATTCCCTTTATTTCTATAACCTTCTTAAAGTATCCTGCTCCGTTAGCGCAATAAGGCAAGAGATGCCTTATTAAAGCATCGCTCTCCGTTAGTTGAGGAAACTTTTTCTCTTTAACTACTTTCATCCTTTTTATTTTAAATTTTGAAGTTACTAAATATACTGCAATGAATGTTAATATTAAATCAGTATAGGGACTACTAGAACCACCTAGAAGAGTTGCACCAATCATAAAAACTATAAATGTCAAAACAATTAAAGCTAATACATACATACCAAAACTCCCCATCATAACCCCCATTAAGTTCTAAACAAAATTTTCGGTTTTCATTAATGCCTCCGTTACTTTCATAAGACCAAACCACATAATTAACTAATTTTTCGTATCTTTATCAGAATAAAACTGACCAAATATAATAAACAGCTAATACCGAATAAAGCAAAAATTCCAGGTGTAAAAGCAAAATAAACACTATATGGTAATGACCATCGGTGTTTGGAAGCTGATACTCAATAATTTTTTATTAAAGCGGTCGATTCAAATAATCACACTATACTTCATTGACATATATGTATGAATAACATATAGTGTAATTATGGAAAAAGATAAATGGGTTATACAGTACAGTAAAGGGATCTATGAATTGGCTATTCTTATGCTTCTAAAAAGTAACGACATGTATGGCTATAAGCTTTCATCAAAATTAAAGGAAACTGGATTTTTAAGTTTATCTGGTGGAGCTATTTATCCCATATTAAATAGGTTATACAAGAAAGGATGGATTACTTATTATAATAAGGATGAGAAAGAAAGTGGGAAAGGCCCGAATAGAAAGTATTATCAAATAACTGATGAAGGTATTAACATAGTCGATGATCGACTTGAACATTTTAATAACCTAGGTAATGTAATTAATAGCTTATCAAAGGGAGGAGAGTAAAAGCTTTATGATTCAAAACTATATAGATAATTACGTAAAGGCATTTTCAAATGAAATTTCTGATCTCCCAAATGGAATAGTAAAAAACTCAACGTTAGAAATTGAACAACACATGAATGAACTTTTTGAAGAATTGAAAAATAAAGGTTATCAGGAAAAAGAAATAATTCATGAGTTAAAAAAAGAGTTCCCAGAACCGGGGCTATTAGCCCGAAATTACATTGAGGAATATAAAACTGTAGATGCTGAAACTGTAAAAAAAAGAAAATCATTTTCGGCGTATACTTTATTATTGATTTTACCAGCCTTAATTATATTAATAATTCCAATTTACCTAAGTTATTTTGATATCTCATTAAATTCTCCATTTATTTTAGCTCTAGCCATTGGGGTTATAATGTTAAAATCTAAAAAGAATTTGCTAGATTATGAAAGTCTAAAAAAGTGCAAAGTGATTTTCCAATTAATATTAGCACTTTTATTTGGGGCATTTTCAATAGGTATAGCTTTTAATGAAGATTTTAATGTTGTTTTTTCCTCTTTATACTTAATTATTCTTTTAATTGTTTTATTTTTAATATACTTGGTATATAGGAGTGCTATCCGTTATCTAAGTTCAACTTAAACCAAAAAAACCTCAATATTATTGAGGTTTTTTTATTTATATTTATTTCTTTATTTATACTTGAGAACAAGTAGCCCAAAATGCTAAATCACAAGCAATTCCACAACCAATGCCAATGCCGATATTTACAACACCTAAAGGCCCGCATAAAGCTAAACAAGCAAGAATACCAGAAGCTGTACAAGCGAAGCTAAATCCGTTAAGTGTGAAAGTGTTAGATATGCTGACCATTCCGTCATCAGAATTGTTACTAGTTTCTTTCAAGCTACTATATAGAACTTCTCCTGTGTCTGCACCTTCAGTTAAAATAATTGTTCTCTCTTCTACCGTTCTATTATCCATGTCAATCCAAGCTAAATCGCGAACAACTTTGTAATCTTTTGTGTAAAAATTAACTACTAAGGCAACTTTTTCATAAGTTTTCCCGTTGGGATGTTCTAAATTTTCAAGAATAAAAACATTGTTATCTTCGAAAGCTTCAAAACCTTCTCTCTTTAGTTCGTTAAAAATAGTTCTTACTTCTCTCTGTTGTTTTGCTAAAGATGAGTTGATAATACCCTTCTCATTTCCTTCTGCACCTATAGTAACGCTGATGCCTTCATTTTCTAGCTCTTCGATTGCTTCTTCTAAATTTGTAGAACAAGTTGTACACTCTCCTTGGTTTGCTGAGACAGCGGTCCCAAACGGAAGAAAAGCAAGAACAACAGCTAGAAAAACTAATAAACTCTTTGTTTTAAAACGTCTCATTTCATCAACTCCTAATTAATATTTTTTCGTTTCCATATTATCACACAAAAATGTAAGAAACTAGTAAAATATTAAAAAATAGTAAAATATTAAAAAATAGTAAAATAGAACCACTTAATAAACGAGTTTTCTGTTTACTCATTACCGTTCCATGTACTGCATTTTGATTCTGATAATTGGTATCCTATTTGGACGTTTAGTGCTACGAAACTCGATGTTATGGCTTCTCTCTAGGGTCAAGATATAGGATTTCAAAATAGAATTTGTCAAAAGCAATGGGCCCGTATAAAAAGAAGAGGGTGTTCTGAAAGAGAACACCCCAGGATCTTCGTTAATTGAGTTTATGAACTGTATAAGCACAGCAATACTTTTAAGTTATGACCCTTATTCAACAAAAATAATGCCGACCTCAAATCGGCATTAGGATTTGTTGGATTATTATTTTTAAACGACTTTATCTCAATTCATCATTCAAAGGTACAATTACTTCATCTAATGTCGTTCTCCACTGCCGCTTCATTTCCGGTCCTCAATTAAAGTAACAGCAGATACTTATCTGGATGTAACAGAAAAGATTGAAGAGGATGAACTGAAGAAATTTGCTGCTTACACAAAAAGATAAACGGAGTCGGCACAAAATTGGCACGACCCCGTTTCATTTATCTTTAATTACCTCTCAAACCCTTACGCTATAAGGATTTCAAACAATTACCCAATCGAACCTTCCATCTCAAACTTGATGAGACGGTTCATCTCAACGGCATATTCCATTGGAAGTTCTTTTGTGAATGGCTCGATGAAGCCCATTACGATCATTTCTGTTGCTTCTTGCTCAGAAATACCACGGCTCATTAGGTAGAAGAGTTGATCTTCAGATACTTTTGATACCGTTGCTTCATGCTCAAGCGTAATGTTGTTGTTTAGAATTTCATTGTAAGGAATTGTATCTGATGTTGACTCGTTATCCATGATTAGTGTATCACACTCAATCTTCGACTTAGAACCTTCAGAACGACGGCCAAAGTGACAGATACCACGGTACGTTACTTTACCACCATGTTTTGAAATCGACTTCGATACAATCGTTGATGAACAGTTAGGCGCTAAGTGATGAACCTTTGCACCAGCATCTTGGTGCTGTCCTTTTCCTGCGATTGCGATTGAAAGGATCGTACCTTTTGCCCCTTCACCACGCATCACAACAGCTGGATACTTCATCGTCAACTTAGAACCGATGTTACCATCAACCCACTCCATTGTTGCACCTGCATCTGCAACTGCACGCTTTGTAACTAGGTTAAAGATGTTTGGAGCCCAGTTTTGGATCGTCGTGTAACGGCAGTATGCGTCTTTTTTAACGATGATTTCAACAACCGCACTGTGTAGTGAGTTTGTTGAATAAACTGGTGCTGTACATCCTTCTACATAGTGTACAGAACTGTCTTCATCAGCGATGATTAACGTACGCTCAAATTGCCCCATGTTCTCAGAGTTAATACGGAAGTACGCTTGAAGAGGTGTTTCTGTTTTTACGCCTTTTGGTACGTAAATGAAAGATCCACCAGACCAAACAGCTGAGTTAAGTGCTGCGAACTTGTTATCAGTTGGAGGAATGATTGTTCCAAAGTGCTCTTTGAAAATTTCCTCATGCTCTTTTAACGCTGTATCTGTGTCTGTAAATAGAATTCCTAAATCAGTTAATTCTTCTTTCATGTTGTGGTATACAACTTCAGACTCATACTGAGCAGAAACCCCTGCTAAATACTTTTGTTCTGCCTCTGGGATCCCAAGCTTATCAAACGTGTTTTTGATTTCTTCTGGTACTTCATCCCAAGACTTCTCTGACTTCTCTGATGGCTTAACGTAGTACGTAATATCATCAAAGTTTAATTCAGCTAAATCTCCGCCCCATTGTGGCATAGGCATTTTATAAAATTGTTCTAATGATTTCAAACGGAAGTCTAACATCCATTGTGGTTCATCTTTCATGCGTGAGATTTCTTCAACGATTTCTTTCGTTAATCCACGCTTTGAACGGAAAATCGAAACATCTTTGTCCGAGAACCCATATTTATATTCTCCGATTTCAGGCATTTTTTTCGCCATTGTGAAAGCCTCCTCTATAATTATCGAGTGCAATGGTTTCACACGCTGCCCCTACATAATTCTTCTTGAGCTAAGGCAGCGGCTACGCACATTGCTTCAAGTTAGATCAATAAGGTCAAAACCCGACCTATTTATCTAACTTTCTTACTTGCGGTCGTTAATTCCCTTTTCCATTGCCTTCCATGCAAGGGTCGCACATTTAATACGAGCAGGAAACTTCGCCACACCTTGTAATGCTTCAATATCGCCTAAATCAAAACGCTCATCATCGTACTCTTTGCCGAGCATCATATCCGAAAACATTTGGGACATTTCAATTGCCTCATCCAATTTCAAGCCTTTTATTGCTTGAGTCATCATTGAAGCGGAGGCTAAACTGATTGAACATCCTTCTCCAACAAATTTCGCATCTGTGACCTTATCATCTTCTACTTTCATTTGAACTTGAATGCGGTCACCACATGTTGGGTTATTCATATTTACAGTAACCGTATCACCATCAAATTCCCCTCTGTTGCGTGGGTTTTTGTAGTGATCCATAATCACCTGTCTATAAAGTGTATCTAAATTAGAAGACATCGCCAAAGTACTCCTTTGTTTTTACTAGTCCAGTGACAAGTGCGTCAACGTCCTCTTTCCTGTTGTATAAATAAAAGCTAGCACGAGCTGTTGCTGTAACGTCAAGCCATTTCATGAGCGGCTGTGCACAGTGATGACCGGCACGAACAGCAATTCCCTCAGCATCTAGTACCGTTGCAACATCGTGAGGATGCACATCATTCAAATTAAATGTTACCACACCTGCGCGCTTTTTCGGTCCAAAAATTTTCAACCCATCAATTTCAGATAATTTTTCAATCGCATATTCAGCTAATTCATGCTCATGCTTTAATACATTATCTAAACCGACCTCTTCTAAGAAGTCTATGGCTGCACCTAGTCCAATAGCACCTGCGATTATTGGAGTCCCACCTTCAAATTTCCAAGGTAGCTCTTTCCATGTTGAATCTTGCAGTCCGACAAAATCAATCATTTCGCCACCAAACTCAATTGGCTCCATTTTTTCTAGGAGGTGTTTTTTGCCGTAAAGGGCGCCAATGCCAGTAGGACCACCCATTTTGTGACCTGAAAAAGCGAAAAAGTCACAATCTAGATCTTTTACGTCCACTTTCATATGCGGCGTACTTTGCGCACCATCAACAACCATAATCGCTCCATTACGATGAGCAATTTCAGCAATTTCTTTGATCGGGTTAATCGTTCCAAGCACATTTGAAACGTGCATAACGGAGACGATTTTTGTATTTTCTGTAATTGTCTTTTCAACTTCAGCTAAATCAAGTGTCCCATCTGGCTGAAGCGGGAAATATTTTAACGTTGCTCCTGTCACCTTGGCAACTTGTTGCCAAGGAATGATGTTGCTGTGATGCTCCATCATGGAGATCACAATTTCATCGCCTTCTTTCAAGTTGGCACGAGCGTAACTAGAAGCAACCAAATTTAACGCTGTCGTTGTACCACGTGTGAACACAATCTCTTCGATCGAGTTGGCACCGATAAAGTTACGAACTTTTTCACGAGCACCTTCATATCCATCCGTTGCAAGTGTTCCAAGCGTATGAACTCCGCGGTGAACATTTGAATTATAGCGACGGTAGTAATCATCCAGTGCTTCAATGACCTTTAGTGGTTTCTGAGAGGTTGCCGCGCTATCCAAATAGACAAGCGGATTCCCGTTTACATTTTGATCAAGAATCGGAAATTGCTTTTTTATCTCTTTGGCATCCATTATTGAACTTTCCCTTCGATTGCCTCTCTCAAACGCTCCTTAACAGACTCAATAGGAAGTTGCTCCACAACTGGTGCTAAGAAACCGTGAATAACTAAACGCTCTGCTTCTTTACGAGAAATCCCGCGACTCATTAAATAGAACATTTGCAATGGATCTACTTGACCAACAGATGCTGCGTGACCTGCCGTTACGTCATCTTCATCAATAAGAAGAATCGGATTCGCATCTCCACGTGCCTTTTCACTAAGCATTAATACACGCTCTGTCTGAACACCATTTGACTTTGTCGCACCATGTTCAATCTTTGTAATGCCGTTAAAGATCGCCGTCGCTGCTTCACGCATAACACCATGCTTAAGGATATGCCCTTCAGAATGCTTTCCGTGATGGAAAATCTGTGTTGTGAAGTTTTGCTTTTGCTCGCCACGGCCAATTGTTACGGTCTTCGTGTCAGCCCAAGAACCATCACCAACAAGATGAGTTGTATTTTCAGAAACCGTGTTGCCGTCATTCATTTGACCAAGAGCCCAGTCAACACGAGCATCTTTATCCACGTGTCCACGACGAACAACATACGTCGTTACATTGCTGCCAAAGTTATCAACTGCACCAAACGTAACTTTCGAGTTTGCTTTTGCGTAAACTTCTGCAACAATATTTGCTGCTACTGGTCCACTTACCTTTGATGTGTAGTTTTCCACATATGTGACAGAACTGTTTTCTTCTGCTACAACGATCACGTGGTTAGAAAGAATCGCTTCTGGTGTTTCAAGTGAGAATACCGCTTGTAGTGGTACTTCCACTTGGACATTTTTTGGCACATAGATAAATGCTCCACCATTTAAAAGCGCTGCGTGCAAACCAAGAAGTCTGTTTTCTTGCGGCTTTACAGCTTCACCGAAAAAGTATGGCTTTACAAGGTCCGCATGCTTTTCAAGAGCTGTTTGGATGTCTGTAAAGATTACACCTTTTTCAGCTAGTTCCGCATTTGTCTTTGTATAAACAGCTGATGTATCTTGTTGAACATACAAGTTCTGCTCATCTGTCTCTTCGCCGATTAACGCTTGAAGTTCCTCTGCCAAAGCTTTTACAGAAGTAGCTTTCGGTTTTTGATTCATATCAAAGCGCGTTTGCGTGAACGTCCACTTATCAATTTTAGTTTTATCTGGCTTTGGAAGCTCTGCAGACCCAGAAACCTCTAAGCCTTTCAAACGAATGTCGCGAACCCAATCTGGTTCGTTGCGCCCATTCGAGAATGATTCAATTTGTTCTTTTCCGAACAATCCTTTTGTCTCGACTGACATACATTACCCACCCTTTACTATTGTACTGCTCGCTTCGTGCGAGGTTGCATGATCTTGATTCGTTACTGACCTATTTTTACGCTTCTTGGTTTGCTGCTTCTACACGCTCGTCTTCAATACCAAGCTCTTGTTTGATCCAGTCATATCCTTCTGCTTCTAAACGAGTAGCAAGCTCAGCGCCACCAGATTTCACAATGCGTCCTTGCATCATAACGTGTACTTTGTCAGGAGTGATGTAGTCAAGTAGACGTTGGTAGTGAGTGATAATTAAACAGCCAAAGTTCTCGCTGCGCATTTCGTTTACACCTTTTGAAACGACTTTAAGTGCATCGATATCTAAACCTGAGTCGATCTCGTCTAAAATAGCGATCTTTGGCTCAAGCATTAATAGTTGAAGAATTTCGTTACGCTTTTTCTCTCCACCAGAGAAACCTTCGTTTAAGTAACGGTGAGAGAAAGAATCGTCCATATCAAGAAGTTCCATTTTCTTATCTAATTGACGGATAAATTTCATTAGAGAAATTTCGTCGCCTTCTTCACGTTTCGAGTTGATTGCTGAACGTAAGAAGTCTGCATTTGTAATTCCGCTAATTTCACTTGGGTATTGCATTGCTAAGAAAAGACCAGCTTGTGCACGCTCGTCCACTTCCATTTCTAGCACGTCTTCTCCATTAATTGTTACAGATCCGCTTGTAATTTCATATTTAGGATGACCCATGATTGCTGAAGCAAGAGTCGATTTACCTGTTCCGTTTGGCCCCATGATTGCATGGAACTCCCCACCTTTGATTTCAAGGCTGAAATCTTTTAAGATTTCTTTTCCTTCAACTGATACGTTAAGGTTCTCAATTTTTAAAAATGGTACTGACATTTACAATGACCTCCAATGTATTTTGCTTCATCTATGATAAAGCTTGCTAATTTTTGTAATAGTTTTATTCTCAATCTATTCTCATTACAATCTTATACTAAATCTATTCTTAGTTCAAGGACGGTGAATCAATTATAACTACATTTATACTATGGTTATAGTGTAAACGTTTCCGTGCTATGGAACTGCGAGAACAAGAACTTTATGTAATAATTTTCACCTATTTATCCTTACTATCATTCCTATAAAATCCTCAAAGTAAACCGAAAAAAAAAACGGTTCATAGAAGAAGAGTAGCACCAAGTGGCACTACTCCTTCTAAATTTATCTTATTTATCTCGGTCTAGCCAAATTGAGCGGTTAGCTTTTTGCTCTTCTCATAGTCTTTTTCGCGTTCCTTCTCGACTTCTAACCGTTTTTCCAAGTTACGATTATACTCTGCATAACTTGTTCCGTGAGATTGGTGCATTGCTTTTTCCATTTCACCATTGTGTTGGTTTTTTAATAAATGGATAATAAATCAATCCTTTCTCGTTTTGTCACAAATAATCGTACCATAGTCAGAAAATTCGACCAACACGGAAATAACGAGGTAGATCGCGATATACAGACGTGAGATTTGATTATGTAATGTCAGAAAATGTTCCGATGCATTTCCTCGACCTTACAAAGCCAGAAAGCTTATCTCTTAATTATTGCAGCTGATTTTTATTGCCACCTATTTCTGAAATACACTCTTGAACAAGGGTTACAGCCTGACTCATAGCTGCTCCTCCACCAAATGCTGCTGTGACTCCGACCGTCTCTAAAATCTCCTCTTCCGTGCACCCTTGATCTAAGCACCCTTTTGCATGATAAATAATGCAATATTCATCTTGCGAATAAACACTAATTCCAAGAGCTATCATTTGCTTCTCTTTTTGAGACAGCTTTCCTTCTGCAAAACACGCCTCAGTAAAAGCATTATACTTCTTTGCTATATCAGGCATTTTCTGCGTGAAATTCCCTAGTCCTTGTTTATACTCCTGTAATGCCTGGTCAATCGGGTTATTTTGCTGCTGTTGATCCATCTAACATACCTCCTAATTCTAGTCATAACAACGATAGTATTCGTTAACCGTTAAAGCTTTATTCAACATTGAAAGTCCTCCATTTTTTTAGAAGGTTGAACGAAAACGAATCAAGGCCTTATGGAGCTTTTGCTCAAATTAGGCCTCTTTTCCCTTCGAACTGATTGGAATTGTAATTAAAAAGGTTGTGCCTTTTCCAACCTCACTATCAACGCTTATTTTTCCTCCGAGTTTCTCAATCGTGTTAAAAACGATCACCATGCCAAGTCCAGTTCCTTCGTTTTTTGTAGAATAATAAGGTTTTCCCATTTGACGAATCTCTTCCTCTGTCATACCAACTCCATTATCCTTAATACGAATCATGACATTCCGATTTTTTTCTAACACCTCTACAAAAAGAGTCCCACCTCTTTCTTTCATTGATTCAATCCCATTCTTGTATAGATTAATTAAAGATTGTTGAATTTGATTCTTATCATAGTGATTGAATAAGGAGTTTTCAAAACGGAAGCGTAAATCCACTTGGTGAAGATTAGCATAAGGTTTCATAATGCTATTAACATATTCTGTTTCTCCTTTTAAATCCGAATAAACCATGTTCTCAGCTTGCGGCTTAGCAAGCGAAAGAAAATCTGACACAATTGTTTCAGCTCTGTTTAGTTCTTTTAATGATAAATCAATATACCTTTTTTGTTCTTCATCCAATGTTTTTGACTGATTTAAAAGTTGAAGAAAGCCATTTGTAACGGTCAACGGGTTTCTAATTTCATGAGAAACACTAGCTGCTAACTCACTTATGAGCAGTGACTTTTCCGATTTTAATATTCGTTCTCGTGTTTTTATATTAGCGATAATCTTTTCCAACAACGACAAAATAACCAACATGCCTAACACATGTATGATAGTCACGTTTGCTGTAATGACCCAGAACTCTCTCGTTATCGTTTCAAAAAACGAAGACAAAGCAAAAAGATAAAGGACCATCGTTAGAAATGAAAACAATCCTGCAATCCAAACTTTTTTATTAGATTTATGCTGAAGAAACATATTACTCCAAAAAGGGATCAACATTAGAATAAGCGTCGAGAACTCGAGAGAACTAAGAAACCCTTCTGATCCAAGAAAGTAACGATACGTATTTAATACAACGTACAGAGGAATAGCAACTTTGTATCCACCGTATAGCGACGCAATAATGAAAGGAATATAGCGCAGATCAAAAATAAAGCCGAAATCTAATTGAATTGGAAACGACATACATAAGATCATCGACCCTGCTGAAAATAAAACGGTATGAACTGATTTATATTGAACCTTTTTCCTTCCTTCTAAAAAGACAAGATAGATAACTACTGGAAAGAGAAGAAACAAAAAATTGATTAGTAGTGTTTCAGTCAAAGGAAACACCCTTTCTTTAGTAATCACTAATTTCTCATGTTAACAAGCAAAAATCATTATTAAGAAAAGACTTTTCCCATTTTTCTATAATATCATACATAAAAAGAAAGCATCCTATCTCTATTTTAGGCTGCTTTCTGCTCTTCTATATTTTCATTTATTTTACGAAAGACAACATAAAAGTACGTTGAGCCTAACACATATAAGAAGGCTGTAATCGTAAAAACATACGCATATCCATAGTAGGCACCATAGATCATAACAATGGATGTTGATACAGGTCCCATAACTGCCCAGCCTAGCTGGAACACCATTTGACCAACTGAATTGGCTAATCCTTTCATTGAGTCATCAACCGTTCTCATCATTAATGCCATTTGAATCGGATTTCCAGCATTCATCAACGCTTGTCGAAATAAAAAGCCAACCACTGCTAACCAAAGTGTTTCGGTGTACGCTGTTAAGAGTAGAAACGGAAGCGATGCTAGTTGCAGCATTACAACCGCTTTGACCTCCCCAAACCGTTTAACGACAGAAGGCCCAATGCTTTTGGCTCGAAAAATTATCCTACCAACTTCTTGCGTTTAAAAACTCCTAAAAAAATCCGAGAAATAATCTTTACAATAAACACAGCAAACATAGAATGTATCCAAGTCCAGTGCCCTTTAAACTTAAGGGTCTTCGTGCACCGTTCAAGCCATATTTCATAGGCTGACTGAGGTATGCCAAATAACATAAGCTTTCCAATGATGCCAGGTAACTTTGAGTTGTAAGATGATTGACAATACCAAATTGATAAGAAAGGACAAACCAAGTAATCGTAAATAACATTAATTTTGAATTTATTCGGTAAAAAGCGAACCGGATATTTCACTTGTTTTGTCTCCACTAAAGTTTTGTCAAATGCAAAATTTACAAGGGCATTTACAAGGAATAAAGGCAACCAAATTTTCACTGACGGCTTTTTAAATAGTGTCGGGAAACTTAATATCCCAAAGATGATTCCAAATTTCAAGATCACTCGTTCCTTCATAAAAATGCACACTCCTTTATAAATGTAGGGTGTGCATTCGCAAATAAAACTATGATGACTTTACTTACCTAATACTGCCACAACAAGTCCTATTGCTAAGGCTATCATTGGCACTACGACGAAGTTAAAAATCATTTTTTTACGTTGCTTTTTCTTAAACGCTTCTTCAGGTGTTAAAAACATTTATTTCCTCCATATTTTTTATTTCACACAGAGGACGATTACATCCGGTAGCTGGCTGGCATACTGGCATTCCAATGAAGCCCCTTTAGCTTTGCGTCATCAACTTTCGGTGATTTTGCCCTTTTCGCATGTGTGTACATTTTAATTATCGACATCATTAGAAAAATGTTTAGATTTAATTTTATTTTCCTGATAAAGTCCCTGGTCATGTAAATAAGCAATCAGAAAAAAGGCCAGAGTAGAAGGCCACTGAAAAAGGTGTGGTTTTTTACCTTTTTCAGTGGCATTTAAGCAATGAGCGGAACCGTTGCTTTGTCTTAAAGCCTGCTATGAGTGGGTTTCTCATAGCAGGCGCGCAACGTGTGGAGCCATTGCTGCTTCCTCGAATCCGCTAGAAAGGACTTTTTCAGTGCCCTCCAGAGTAGAGCTTTTTCTTCTCTACTCTGGCTATCAATCTTAGCACCAGCCCTCGTCACAGCCTTCTACGTAAGACTTTACTTCATTAGGATTTTCTTGCTCATAGCGAAAGATTTTATCTTTTTCAAATTCAAAGCCTTCAGCCATTTCATGCTGAAATCCTTGATTTGTTTCAATCACTTTCCCTACTTGCGCATCCCCCATATATAAATTCATATGGCCGTTCTCATACTTTCCCTTTACCTTGCTTGTAACATCAACACGTACGAGACTCATGATATAACCCCCTTATACAGAAGTTAGTTTTATGGTGCCCTGGCTAGATGTTTTGCAATCATGGGGATATTATGAAAAAGAGGAAGAGCGACGTGTAACGGGTTCCGTCACCTATCTGGCAAACCATTAACAGCAAGTTTCTTTCCTCATAAAGCTGTTATTGGACTTTAAGGTGCAAAAACTTAGGGGTAATAGCCTACATAAAAACGATGATGGACTTTTAAAACCGAAATTCAAGGGTAATATTCTTCATAAAGCTGATGAAGGACTTTACAAGAAAGTAACCCAGAGGTAATGTTCTTCATAAAGCCAATGATGGACTTTTCTGACCTAAAAACCATTGGTAATGTCCTTCATAAAGCCAATGCAGGAATTAAGAGACAGAAACCCAACAATGGTTCGGTACTTTCTTTTAGGTGAATCAAAAAACCAAAAGGGAAATTCCCTTTTGGCCTAGATAGTGCGAACATGCTTGCACTGGCTCCACTCGCCGTGCGCCTTTTGAGAAGTTCGCTCAAAAGGCTTAAGACATTACGGCGGCTCCGCTCAGTGCTACGAAGATTAAACAAAAAGGAAAAGCACCTTTTTGTTTAATCTTCACTAATCATTTCTTCGTATTTTTCTGCTGTCATTAGCTTGTCAATTTCGCTTGAGTCGCTTGGTTCAACAACGATCATCCAAGCTTTTTCGTATGGAGACTCATTTACAAATTCAGGAGAATCATCAAGGTCTTCATTTATTTCAACGACCTTACCGCTTATTGGTGCATATAATTCAGATACCGTTTTTACTGACTCAACGCTACCAAAAGGCTCGTCCGCTTCAATCTCATCGCCTACTTCTGGAAGTTCAACGAATACGATGTCTCCAAGTTCAGATTGAGCGAAATCCGTGATCCCAACACGAACTTTCTCTCCTTCAACTTTTACCCATTCGTGCTCTTCTGAATACTTTAATTCCTTAGGTAAATTGCTCATTTCTAATACCTCCATCTAAATTAATACAAATTTTACTACATTATACCTTCTTTGCCATTGAAAACAAACAGTTAGATCCAAGATTCCTCAAATTGTTCTTCTTTAAACCCTACTGTCACCTTACTGCCATCCGTTGTGATCGGACGTTTGATCAGCATGCCGTCGGACGCAAGTAAGCTAAGAGCTTCATCTTCACTCATATCCTTAATTTTATCCTTCAATCCAAGTTCGCGATATTTTTGACCGCTCGTATTAAAAAACTTTTTAAGCTCTAAGCCACTCTTTTCCAAAAGATCACGGAGCTCTTCTTTTGATGGTGGTTGTTCTACAATATGTATAGCGTTCATTTCAATTCCTTTGTCAGCAAACCATTTTTTTGCTTTCCTGCATGTACCGCATTTTGGGTACTCATAAAACGTAATCGCCATTTTTCTCCCCTCCTTACACTCCACTATTTTTGTTCAGAAGCACAACATTATATACACCTTACTTTAGAAATCATCTTGGCTTCGTCATCTATTAAGGGAAAGCCAATGATTGGTACTTTCCCTTATTTATTATTACTCATCTTCGGTTTGTTCACAATTATTTAGCTCAATGATTTGCTCTGTATTCCAAGTTGTCTGCAAAGCATCATGAACAGAGCCTTCAATTGACTCGGACTTTTCTTCTATTCCGGTTAATGGAGCGGTGTAGCTGATTTTCTCTTTTTTTGGCAATTGGATCTCCTCCTCTGCTCGTCCTTGCTTTAGATTGTGTTTTTACAAGGGAAAACATGTGTCTAGCGAGTAATTAGCATATTTTTGCGAGTAAACAGCTAACAGCACTAGAATAATGGCAAAGAAGCCTCAAATATTTGAGACTTCTTTGCACTGAGAGGAGAATGCTCCATTTGAAAGGAATATATTTTATTTTTTGAGAGAGATGAACCTCTCAAAAAGTGATTACAACATTAAACAACATAGCGTTTTTCTTCTAATACTACTCCGGCAATTTGACGTTTCTTCGCAATCACATTGATTGGTGTGTGACGTGTTAACTTACGAAGAACACCCAGCATCGTGCGGAGCTTATCGCCTTCTTCCATACCTACAAGCGATTCCTTTGCATGTGCTTCAATACGGTTAAAGGCTTCTTGGCAATAGACTTGTGTCATGAGAAGCATTTGCCGCGCTTTATCTAAACCAGATTTAGTGATTGCCTTTTCGGTACGGAGAATGACTGATTCCATTGAATAGATTTCACTTACGATGTCAGCAACATTGGAAAGCTGTTCTTGCTCGTGCTGGAGTTTTTCTGCAAATTTTTGAGCGCCATTTCCAGCGACCATTAAGAAAATTTTCTTTGCCATGCCTAGAAGGTATTTCTCTTGCTCAAGTGGCTCATCACCAATTTCTTGTGGCATTAGCATCATGATTTCTTCTTGAAGGGCTGTCGCCTTTTGTAGTAGTGGCAGTTCACCTTTCATTGCTTTACGCATGATTGTTCCAGGAACGAGAAGGCGATTTATTTCATTTGTCCCCTCGAAGATTCGGTTAATACGAGAATCTCTGTACATACGCTCAACTTCATATTCAGCCATGAACCCATATCCACCATGGATTTGAACGGCTTCATCAACGACGTAATCAAGTGTCTCAGATCCAACTACTTTATTTAAGGAACATTCGATAGCGTACTCAGCAATCGCTTTTGCCACCGCGCGGCCATCTTTTTGCTCTTCGTCAGATAAACCGCCAAGGCGTTCTTCAAAAAGTCCTCCTGTTCGGTAGATTGAACTTTCTGCTGCGTATGTCGCTACAGCCATATTCGCTAATTTTTCTTGAATGAGCGAAAATTTTCCGATTGGGGTTTTAAATTGTTTTCGCTCAGTCGCATATGTTGCTGCAAGTTCAAGGGCTCGCTTCGCACTCCCAACACAACCGACTCCAAGCTTATACCGCCCAACATTTAAAATGTTAAAAGCAATCACATGACCTTTTCCGATTTCACCAAGGACATTATCAACAGGCACAAGTGCATCTTCTAAAATTAATGTTCTTGTTGAGGAGCCTTTGATCCCCATTTTCTTTTCTTCTGGGCCAGTTGAGACACCCTCAAAGTCCTTCTCGACAATAAAAGCAGTGAACTTATCTCCATCAATCTTTGCATAGACAATAAACACATCTGCAAAAGCCGAATTCGTAATCCACTGTTTTTCTCCATTTAGTACATAATGTGTACCTGCTTCATTTAGGATAGCCGTTGTTTTTGCTCCTAGGGCATCTGAACCTGAACTAGGCTCTGTTAATGCATATGCTGAGAGCTTAGCACCTGATGCCAAATCCGGGAGATATTTTTCTTTTTGTGCATGACTTCCGAAGAAAACGATAGGTAAAGAGCCAATTCCAACATGCGCACCGTGGCTAAGGCCGAACGCGCCGCCCCGGACGAATTTTTCAGAAATAAGAGAAGAACTAATTTTGTCTAGCCCCAGACCGCCATATTCTTCAGGGACATCTGCTCCAAGCAGCCCGAGTTCTCCAGCTTCTTTTAATAATCGAACCGTGTGATCAAATTGATGCTCCTCAATTTTTTCTAACACGGGCTCAACTTCCTTAATGACAAACTCTTCTGTTGTTCGGCCAATCATAACATGTTCGTCTGTGAAATCCTCTGGAGTAAATATCTTATCTGCCTCAAGATCCTCTACTAAAAAGCTCCCGCCTTTGACTACCTTGTCTTCTGTTTGACTCATATCCTGTTCCCCCTTTTTAATTAGCCAATCAGTTCAAATACTCCAGCAGCTCCCATGCCTCCGCCGATACACATTGTGACAACACCAAACTGTTCATTCCGACGCTTCATCTCATGCATAAGGGATAACGTTAATTTCGTACCCGTGCAACCGAGTGGATGCCCAAGTGCAATCGCACCACCATTGACATTGACTTTTGCATGATCAAGATTTAAGTAACGGATAACTTGTAATGCCTGTGAAGCAAAAGCTTCATTTAATTCGAACAAACCGATATCAGATAGTTCTAGCCCTGCTAACTGCAATGCTTTAGGGATTGCTTCAACCGGGCCGATCCCCATAATCTCTGGTGCCACACCTGCTACTGCAAAGGAACGAAATTTCACAATTGGTTGTAACCCGTTTGCCCTAGCTTCTTCACGGTCCATGACTAAAACAGATGCTGCACCATCGCTCATTTGTGACGAGTTCCCTGCTGTTACACTTCCTTTTGGGTGAAAGGCGGGTCTCAGTTTGGCTAACCCTTCTGCAGTTGTATCTGTTCTT
Source organism: Halalkalibacter sp. HAAS-P013 (assembly GCF_056619925.1). Lineage (NCBI taxonomy): Bacteria > Bacillati > Bacillota > Bacilli > Caryophanales > Bacillaceae > Halalkalibacter > Halalkalibacter sp. HAAS-P013. Next base: position 8,491 of record NZ_JBWQTU010000014.1, on the reverse strand, counting down.
ACACCTTCATCCGTTGTAAATTGAACATGCTTCTCTTTCAATTTGTGATCATCACCAACCGAGCGAAGTGTTACATCAACAGGAACAATTTCATCTTTGAAGTGACCTGCACGAATTGCGGCTGCCGCTCGTTTATGACTTTCCACTGCAAATGCATCCTGGTCCGCACGGCTGACCTCAAAGCGACTTGCGACCTCTTCAGCTGTAAATCCCATTCCCATGTAATATTCAGGTTGTTCTTCTACAAGCTTCACATTTGGAGCAATGACATGACCGCCCATCGGAATCATGCTCATTGACTCTGCTCCTCCGGCTATGATTGCTTTTGATTGACTGAGCATGATTCGCTCAGCTCCGTACGCAATGCTTTGTAATCCAGATGAACAATAACGGTTGATCGTAATGGCAGGGACGGTGTTTGGCAATCCTGCTAACGCGGAAATGTTCCGAGCCATATTCATGCCTTGTTCAGCTTCTGGCATCGAACACCCGATAATCACATCCTCAACGAGTGATGCATCAAAATCTCCAGCACGTTTCAACGTTTCACGAACCGTGATCGCACCTAAATCATCTGGCCGGACATTTGCTAACGTGCCTTTTTTTGCTTTTCCGACTGGTGTACGTGCACCAGCTACAATCACTGCTTCTCTCATTGTGTAATCCCCTCCCTCTTGCCAATTAGTTACGAAGTGGTTTTCCTTTTGTTAACATATATTGCATCCTCTGTTGAGACTTAGGCTCGGCAACTAAGCTAAGAAATGCTTCTCGTTCTAAATCAAGCAAATACTGTTCGTCGACAAGCGTTCCTTTTGCGACTCTACCACCAGCAAGTAAGAATGCTAGTTTCTCTGCAATTTTTAAGTCGTGATCGGAAATCATGCCACCAAATTTCATCGTCTTTGCCCCAAGTAACATCGTTGCATAGCCGGTTTCACCAACGACTGGAATTTTCGTTCTTTCCGGAGGGCGATACCCTTTTGCATCTAAATGAAGAACCTCATTTTTCGCACGGTCAATAAGGAAATCCCCATTGATGACAATGCCATCTTTTGTACCTAAGAAGCCATGATCAACTGCCTCTTGTGCCGATGTCGATACTTTCGCCATCGCTATCGTTTCAAACGTTTTATTGGCTACCGATTGAAGGTCTTTTCTATCTGATTTTGCTAAGTTGCGAAGGTAGAGCTCTTTGTTTCCTCCACCACCTGGAATTAAACCGACTCCGACTTCAACTAAACCCATATATGTTTCAAGAGACGCTTGAATGCTAGCTGACGGCAAGCAAATTTCGGTCCCTCCACCTAGTGTCATCCCAAAAGGGGCTGTGACAACTGGCTTTTCTGAGTAACGAATGGTAGCCATTGCTTGTTGGAACTGACGCACAACGAGCTCGATTTCAAAGAAATTATCATCTTGTGCTTCCATTAAGATCATCATCAAGTTCGCACCAACACAAAAGTTTTTCCCTTGGTTGTTGATGACGAGCCCTTTATAATTTTTTTCTACTTCTTTAATCGATTTATTAATCATTTGAATAACATCTGCACCGATCGAGTTATTCGGTGAATGGAATTCAAGCAGTGCTACATCATCACCAATATCAAGTAAAGAAGCACCAGAATTTTTAAATACGACCTTATCTGGCTTTAATGATTTTAGGTTGACAATTTTTTCGTTAACTGGCTTCGCCTCATATCTTCCTTGGTGATAATAGGAGCCTCCTTGATAAAAGCTTTCTTGGCCAGACTCAAGCATTTCTTTTACCCATGCTGGAACGGTGTCTCCCTCTGCTTCCATTCGTTCTACAGACTTTGCTACACCGATTGCGTCCCACGTTTCAAACGGACCTAACTCCCAACCAAAACCCCACTTCATAGCTTGATCAACCGCATAAATGTCGTACGCGATTTCATACGCTTTGTCGGCAGAATAAAGGAGAACTGGTTTTAGTAAATTCCAAATGAGCTTTCCAGCCCTGTCATCGGCATATGTTAGCGTTTTTAATTTATCCGTCAATTTTTTGGCTTGCTTTGCACGTTCTATCGAAGGTGCTTTTAACTTTTTACGCTCGTTATATTGAAGAGTCTTTGGATCTAACTCAAGAATCTCTTTTCCTTGCTTCACATAAAAGCCTTGCCCGCTTTTGCTTCCAAGCCAGCCTTTTTCAGCCATATTTTTCATAAATTGCGGAGGGTCGAATATACTTTTTTCAGAGCCACTTGCGACATCGTACACGTTTTTTGCTACGTGCAAAAACGTGTCAAGTCCGACCACATCAAGCGTTCTAAACGAAGCACTTTTCGGACGTCCTAGTAACGGACCTGTGACTGAATCCACTTCCCCAACTGAATAATCGCCTTTTATCATTTCGTTTACCGTAACGAGTAATCCATATGTTCCAATACGGTTTGCGATGAAATTAGGTGTATCCTTACATTCGACGACACCTTTTCCGAGCACCTCTTCAGCAAACGCTTTCATAAATGTCGTAACATCGTCCTTTGTCTTTTCTGTTGGGATAATTTCTAATAATTTTAAGTATCTAGGCGGGTTGAAAAAATGTGTTCCAAGAAAGTGAGCTCGGAAATCTTCGGATAACTCTTTTGACATGGCTTCAATCGAGATTCCTGATGTATTTGAGCTGACAATCGTTCCTGGCTTCCTGACCTCATCTACTTTTTTTAATAGTTGCTGCTTAATAGTTAAGTTTTCAACAATTACTTCAATGATCCAATCGACTTCCTGAAGTCGGGTTAAGTCATCCTCGAGGTTTCCGGCTTCTATGTAAGAAGCTTTTGTTTTTGATGAAAGTGGTGCCGGCTTTTGCTTGGCTAGTTTTTGAATCGCGGTCGTACTTAAGCGATTACGAACAGCTTGATCTTCAAGCGTCAAACCTCTTGCTTCTTCTTGAGAGGTTACTTCGTTCGGCACAACATCAAGTAATAATGATGGGATACCGACGTTTGCTAAATGAGCTGCAATCCCTGAGCCCATCACGCCTGAACCAATTACTGCAACTTTCCTTATATGACGAGTCATAATTCTCCCCCTTTTACCATTTGAATATAAAATAAATAATGGCTTATAAAGATAACGAATGAATACTCATTCATTATTTCTACAAAAAAATAACGACAGTCAATTCTCATTTTCTTAGAATTATCATACCTAATAATTCCAAATTACGCAATAGATAATTCAGAAAAATTTGCAAAGTACAAAGATACTTTTAGTTTCATTTAAAAAAATCAACAAAAACCAAATTATGGTAACACCCCCTACTTGTTCATTACATAATAACACGTCTTTGTCTCTACACTAGTAAAGTATCCGAATGACGGATACGTTGCAATCGTGCAACATCCAAAGGAGGGTATATGATGGATCAAATGCAAGGAATGCCAAATCAACAGCAGACGGGGATGCAAAACCAAATGGGTGGACAACAGCAACAAATGACGTATCAAACACCACCTCCTATTATTACAACAAAGGACCATTTGTATCTAAACGATATGCTTTCTTGGAACTTACTTGCGATGAAGAAAGCTCACTTCTTCGCAGAGCAATGTCAAGACCAAGAAATTAAATCCGTTTTAGAGAAAACGGGTCAAATGCATCAGCGTCACTATCAAAAAATCCTAAGTCACTTAAAAACACAGCAACAACAGCAATCAATACCAATGCAATAAAGTTCATTCCAAAAGGACACTTCTCCCTTTTTGAATAACTTTAGATTATAGGAGGTATTTGCATCATGAATCAGCAATCTGAAAAAATTCAAAATCCAGCAATGCAAGTTCCTAAAACTCCACAGATGAACGACCGTGACTATATTAACGATATTTTATCTTGTGCAAAAATGATGACGAACAATTATAGTGTTGCGTTAAATGAGATGAGTAACGATCAATTATACCAAGACCTTTCTCAAATCTTTAACGAAACTCAAAATTGTCAGCGCGAGCTTTACAACACGATGTTCCGCAAAGGGTTTTATGGCTTGGAAGCAGAAGATCAGCAAAAAATTGATCAATCGCACCAACAGTTTTCTGGTTACAGTACACAATTTCCTTATCAGCAATAACGCTATACACCAAAAGGTCGAAGCGACCTTTTGGTGCTTTTATATATTAACAAACGCATGACGACCATTCGTCATACGTTTTAACTTTTTAATTTTCTCCGGTCCATTCTTGATGTGATTTGAACTGGCTTGTAGTTTTTTTCTATATTTTTTAAACGAACAATTGCCATATACAAAATAAGAGCTAGCGTCACACCTGTTAGTCCACCTGAAAAATCTAAGAGTACATCTTGGACTAATGGAGTTCGATTTGGTGTGAAAGCTTGATGGATTTCATCTGAAATCGCATAAAGTAGTACAAAAAGAAGGGATCCAAAATAGCTCAATTTCTTTTGGCAACCGCTAGCCCATAGTGCGCGGTATGTCAAAAACCCTAAGAGGAAGAAAAAGCCAAAATGAGCACCTTTTCGAATAAGGAATTCAATAAAGCTCTCTATTCCTAATCGTTCCACACTAATTTCATTTCCCGCATATTGAAAACGAATACCTTCTAACAAACTTTGCGCTCTTCCATCAGTGAGTTGATTTTTTATGATAATTAATAATTCCTCGATTCGAAACGCAAATAACATTCCTAGAAGCGCTAACACACCACATATAGCAATGAGGATCACAACAAAGCCCAACGCTTTCCCAACTAGTTTATATCCATGTTTACGTATGGCTTTCATGACATAAGTGACAATCACTGCAAACGCAAGAAAAAGGAACGTTCCTATAATAAAGACGAGCACCTTCCATCTATCTACAATTACCTGCATCGTCCGCTTAAATCCATTTTCTTCCACATACAGACGATGCTGCACATGTTCCATTTTGAGCTGATTATACATCTCTTTCATTTTGTCTAAATCCGTAGCTTGAGAGATATATGGTCTTATGTCTTGTTGCTCATAAGGTTGAGAAGATGCCGTAAAAATCATCGCTGCTACAAACAAAACAGGCAACCAGTAAAAAACTACGATCTTTAACCATTTTTTCATATTTACTCCTAATTTATCCGTAGATTCTTCCGTACTCTATTATACCATAGGTCGATGAATGGCCTTACTGTCGTAAACTAGGAAAGATTCTATTAATTTAGCATTTGATTTACATATTCTCGAATAACTTGTCATACAATTTAACAACACTTGAAAAGGTTGGTGATCGTATGGCAATTGTGACTCTAGTTGAATACCTCAGAAACAGTCAATTACCTGTAACCATTCATCTTAATGATGTTAGTTTACGTAACGTCACTTTAGATTTCTTTGAAATTTCCGAAAAAGATTTATGGCTATTCACCAAGGAAGGACATGAAGTAAAAGTCGATATTAGTGATTTTACATTAATAGATTTTGATGCTACGGTTCATAAGGCATTTACTAGTATAGAAATGGTCAGTCAACTTAGAACCCTCAAAGAAGATATCCCTTATAATGCTTACGTAAAAAACTCTAATAATCAAGTCATCGCAAGTTTTATCTGCATTGGTGGGAACTGTTAACGAACAAAAAAAAGCTGCCTCAACAAGGTTTTCCTTTTGAGACAGTTTTTTTATATTGATTATACCCCTATAGGTAGGGGCAAGACCCCTCTTTATCACACTAAAGCACTCACTCGGCTTTCAGTCTCCACATGACGCTTGTGAAATCGCCCCTTACTTTTGGAATGTTGATCCCGACATTCATTAGCTCATCGCCGTAGTACGACTGGCCAAGTTCAGCAATCGTGTACTTTTTGTCTGGATCTAATCCTTGTAATTTCACCGACACAAAAGCAGAGTTCGCTTCATCTAATACTCTAAAATGAGCAAACACGGCTTCGGATTTATCTTCAGATACAAACATCCAAGCTGTGTAATTGCCTTCAAAAGGGCTTAGTAAACGATAGAAGTCACCGAATTGAATAAGCGGTCGGATTTCTATATAGTACTCTACTTGGTCAATGACCTCACGTTGCTCTTCCTCTGTCATTTTCGTTAAATCTAACTCATAGCCAAGGTTGCCAGACATTGCGACATGACCACGCATCTCAAGTGAAGTAATTCGGTTTACTTGATGGTTCGGTACATCAGACACATGCGCTCCCATTGAACTAACTGGGTAAACAAGACTTGTACCGTATTGAATTTTCAAGCGCGAAATCGCATCCGTGTTATCACTCGTCCATGTTTGCGGCATGTAATATAGCATTCCAGGGTCAAAACGTCCACCTCCACCTGAGCAGCTTTCAAATAAAATGTGTGGAAACTTTGTTGTGATTTCGTCCATCACTCGGTACACCCCAAGGACAAAACGATGCGCCACTTCTCTTTGTCGTTCCGCTGCAAGCGTTGCCGAACCAGCTTCTGTCATATGGCGGTTCATGTCCCATTTTACATATGTGATCGGTGCACTTGAAAGAATCGTGGAAATTCTGTTAATAATCTCATCACACACTTCTTTTCGAGAAAAATCTAAAATTAATTGGTTTCTTCCTGTAGACTTATTACGATCTGGAACATGAATGCACCAGTCTGGATGCTCACGAAACAAATCACTGTTTTCAGATACCATTTCCGGTTCAAACCAAAGCCCAAATTGCATATCCGTGTTACGAACGTTGTCCACTAACGATTCTAACCCATTTGGAAGCTTATTTTTATCAACAAACCAATCGCCAAGAGATGTATTGTCATCATCACGCTTGCCAAACCAGCCGTCATCTAGTACGAATAACTCGATCCCTAGGTCTTTTCCTTTGCGGGCAATATCGGTAATCTTTTCTTCATTAAAATCAAAATACGTCGCTTCCCAGTTGTTAATAAGAATTGGACGTTCCTGATCTCTAAACTCTCCGCGGCACAAACGCGTGCGGTAAAGCTTATGGAAGGTACGTGACATTTCCCCAAGTCCATTGGACGAGTAAACCATTACAGCTTCTGGTGCAGTGAACGTTTCACCTGGTTCAAGAAGCCAAGTAAAATCAAATGAGTTGATCCCCATCGTTAGACGCGTGCAGTCAAATTGATCGACTTCGACAGAAGCTTCAAAATTCCCACTGTACACAAGGTTAATCCCGTATGCATCTCCGCGGTCTTCCTTCGTATCTTTTCTAACTAACGAAATGAACGGATTTTGCTGATGACTGCTTGTGCCGCGACGGCTTTCAACAGATTGAACTCCGTAACGCAGCTCTGTTCGATTAATATAACGTTCTCTTTCATGAGCTCCGTAAAGCGTGATCATCTCAAACTGATTATCTTGAAAATCTATATTCATACTAGAAGCCTTCATTACTTTCAGATTGGACGAACCTTCGTTTTCCAACTGAACCGAGCGAGTAATCACATCTAGATCGGCATAGGCCGTATAAAGCAGCTTCACTTTTAAGCCGATTAGTTCATCAAAGAGAATCAACTCTAATGTTTCGGCCTCATCATCAGACTCAATATATGTTGCAGGAAGCCCTTCAAGTGTTGGCTTTCCTTTTACAATTGTGTGAGAAAGATAGCGCAAATCGGTGATTGTACTGCCATTTTCAAGCTGAACTTGATAAGCTGGTGTCCGAAAGTCCGTATTGCCATATGCCGGATATTCTTGCGGCAATGTATCTAAAGAAAACGCGCGTTCACTTGGAACAGGATTAGGTGAAAAGCCTCTATCTCTAAAACGAACCTGGTTTGAATGATTATACTCATTAATTTTTTTGCCCCAATATAGGTGAGCTAAATAACCATCATTTATAATTTGCATAACATAGCTCGTGTTTTTAGCTTTTAAATGAAATGTTTTTGTCTCTTGATTAAACGTAATAGCCATGTGTCCCTCCTGCTTTTGAAGAGGCTGCATAAACAGCCTCCGTTTTCAACGGTTCATTCCTAGTACTCTCTTACTTTATTGCTCCCTTTGTTACTCCACTAATAATCCATTTTTGTGCAAATAGATACACAATCAACATCGGTAATAGCGCTAGTAAGTAAGATGCAAATGCTAGGTTGTAGTTCACGCTGAACTGTGATTGGAATATATACTGTACTAATGGAAGCGTTGCATCCGCACGGTCTGATAGGATGACAAGCGGCAACATGAAGTCATTCCACGCCCAAAGTGCTGTTAGAATTCCAACTGTTGCATTCATCGGTGCTAAAAGTGGGAAAACGACTCTCCAGAATACGCCCCATCTGCTGCATCCATCAATAATGGCTGCTTCTTCTAACTCTTTTGGTATCGTCTTAATGTATCCAACATACAGGAATATATTGAACGCTAGGCCGTACACAACATACAAAATAATCAGCCCAGTCGGGTTGTTCAAATTTAGCGCACTCATTTGTTTGACAATCGGTAACATGATGATTGGAAATGGTACGAACATTGCACTGACAAAATAATAGAATAAAATTTTATAGATGCGTTTGTGCATGTTTCTAGCAAT
>NZ_JBWQTU010000013.1:0-194603 GCF_056619925.1 Halalkalibacter sp. HAAS-P013 | reverse complement strand
TTCGCATTTAACCCAAGTGCAATCACTAAACTAATAATATTTACGAGAACGGTTGAGACAATAGCAAACTTAAAGGTAAATATGTAAGCATCCATGGCTCTTGAGTCCTGAAATACATTAATATAGTTTCTTAACCCAACAAAGTTCCAATCTCCATAACCTCGATAGTTCGTAAAACTATAGAACACCCCTTGGATGACCGGAAACGTATGAAACGTAAAAAAGATAATAAAAGCAGGAAGAATCATTAGTAAATAAGGATTCATTTTTTTCTTCATTGTTACCCTCTCCTTTATGAGGAAAGGGGCTCTTGTTGCCCCTTTATTTCATTATTGTCTCGCTTGTACTTTATCCCACTCATTGTCTAGAGTTTGTAGAAATTGATCAACATCTTTGTTGATTAAGAACTCTTGAATTAAGTTCTCTACTTGCATTCCTGGGAAGTAGTAGTGGTCAGCAAAGCTTGTGATCGTACCTTCTTCAAAGTGTACTTGTAAGTCAACAACCGTTGGGTCTTCTTGGAATACATTTTCTACAGCTGAGAACAGTTTTTGCTCATCAATATAGAACTGAACATTTTCTTCTTCTAATAAGAAGCTTACAAATTTCATTGCTTCTTCAGGATGCTTAGCGTCTGAAGAAATCGTAAGCAATGTATCAACACCTGAAACTAAACGGTTTTCCTCAGCATTGTTTGTCGCTGGAAGAGCGAATGCGCCGATTTCGATATCAGGATTTGCTGTTAGAATTTGGCTAATCGCCCATACACCTTGCATATACATCACAGACTCACCGTTAGCAAAAGCTGTATTTCCTTGGTTGTAGTCTGTACCAAATACATCATTATCTGTGTACTCCATCATTGTTAACATTTTCTCTGCTACTTCTGGATAACGCTCGGCAAATGTCGTTTCATCAGCCAGACGTTTCTCGAAGAAGTCATCGCCGTGTAAGTTTGATGCTAGTGCATTAAACGGTGGTAATGCAGTCCACGCTTCTCCATACGCTGAATAGAATGGTGTTTCGCCAGCCGCTTCAATCGCTTCAGCTACTTCAATAAACTCATCCCATGTTGTTGGAATTTCTAAGCCTAGTTCTTCAAATTTTGTTTTATTGTATAGAACTGTATTAGCATTCGTAGAGTGTGGCAATCCATTAACCTGTCCACTATTTGCAAGTTGATCAATCATCTCAATGTAGGCAGGAATTATTTTGTCTACGTTTGCATCATCAGTAAGATCAGCGAATGCTCCTCCACGTGCCATTTCTCCATAAACACTGTTTCCATTCATTGCGACAATCTCTGGAACTTGGTTCTGTGATAAACGAGATAAGAGAACTGTCTCTGATTCTGGTACGTTGTTTTGTTCAATATTAATTCCTGGATTTTCTTCTTCAAATTTCTCAATTAATTTGTCATACGTGCTAACTGCTTCTGATTTAAACTGGAAGAACTCAAGAGTAACTGTGCCATCATCAGCACCACCGCTTCCTCCACCACAGCCAGCTAATAAACCTATTGCTAAAAAGCCTGACATTACAGTACTAACTAATTTTTTCATCTAATAATCCCCCAATATTTGTTATATATTTTGTACTTTTAACTTTACTAGGCTAATATTCTTTAACTAACACCTCCTAATAGAAGTTAAATCACTCTTTACAAAGTAAACGTTTTCGTAAATGGACATTAAGATAGGTAAACATCTTGTAAGATGTTTATAATGTTTTAATCTACTAAATTAACTAAATGTAGGGAAAACGTTTACGTAAATTCCTAAAAAAAACCTCATTCATAAGCTTTCACTGTTTTTCGTTCGACAATATGATGAGGTACAATTCGACTTTCTACTGTTTTTCCTGTTTCAAGCATATCTAAAAGCAACTCGGCTCCCAACTTCCCCATTTCATATAAAGGCTGAGCTAATGTTGTAAGAGGAGGAATGGCCATTTGAGAGATCTTTAAGTTATCATATCCGATGATTGATAACTCGTTAGGAACATGAATACCCATTTCGAATGCATCTGACATCGCACTTACAGCTAATTCATCACTCGCTGCAAAAACAGCCGTGATACTTTCATCTTGTTTTAATAATCTTGAAAGCATTCCAGTTCCTGTTTCATAATAGAACCCAGAAGTAATTACTAGCTTCTTTTCTTCGAATGGTATCCCATGCTCCTCTAGCGCCTGCTTATATCCTTCAACTCGTGGACGCCCTGCTATTTCATCCTCGATAGGTCCACTAATCATTCCAATACTTCGATGCCCTTTTTCTATTAAATACCTAACAGCACTATAAGCAGCATGTTTATCATCAACTTTCACATAAGGAAGTGGAAAGCGATAAGATTGCGTTGCCAATAACACTACAGGAACATCCATCTCTTCTAAGATTTTATAATAATCATCGGTTATTACTTCACTTGTGAAGATAATACCATCAACTCGCTTTTCATTTAAAACTTGTAAATACTTCATCATACGTTTTTTGGATGAGTCAGTATGACAAACAACAACACTATGTCCTCTATTATGGGCAATTTCTTCAATCCCTTTTAAGATATCTGATGAAAACATACTTGAGACATCAGGAAACAGTATTCCAAGTGTTTGTGTTCGTTTGTTAATTAAACCTCTTGCAATCGCATTAGGCTGATAACCGAGGTCTTTAATCGCTTCTATTACCCGCTCCTTCGTTTTGAGTGAATAACCTTGTTGGTTATTAAGAATGCGAGATACAGTTGCTATTGATACATTTGCTTTTTTTGCTACGTCCTTTATTGTAGGAGTCATATTTTCACCTAATTAAAATCAAGTTACGTAAACGTTTACTAAGGTAATAATATAAACTTTCATAAGTTTTGTCAAGCGCTTTCACGTAACATAATTAATTTGCTTTCAACGAATTTCTAAACTCACTAGGGGTAATACCTTCCCTCTTTTTAAAAACCTTAATAAAATATTTATCATTTTGATACCCGACTGAATCTGATATTTCATATATTTTCAGGTATGGGTTTTTAAGTAATTCTTTCGCTTTTTCAATGCGAATTTGCATCAAGTAATCGGTGATTGTCTCATCATATTCCTGCTTAAATTTCCTCGAAATATATTCCCTGCTTAAAAAGAAACGATCTGCAATATCTTGAAGCTTAATATCTTTTTGATAGTTTTTCCTAATAAACTCCTCAATCATTTGAACACTATTTTTCTCTTTTTGGAATTTGCAACCAGATACCATCTTGATAAGATGATCAAACTCTTTTTTCTTTTCTTCTTTAAATTTACAAAAAGAGAAGCTTCCATTCTCTTTCCAGTAATGCACCCCTTTATACAATAATTCACGTTTCTTAAGCTCATACTCTTTTAACCAGTGATCTTTTAAAATAGCAAACTGCGATTCCCAAATGTCAATTTGTTCATAAGGGAAATAGTTGTTTTCTTCAAATATTGTGAAAATACGATCTAAAATTTCATTCATTTGTTCCAAACTTCCACTTTGAATGGCCCATTTTATCTCCTCCGAGTAGTCCAATAAATAAACAGATAAAAGGGAATTCACTACTTGCTTCTCATTGTCTAGAAGATTATAATTACTCAATTTATGACTTGCAGATTCATATGCATGTAGGAAGCTCGTATGTTGTTCACCAACTACAATTGGACATCCAACTTTTTTAGAAATTGTACGAATTAACCTAGTTGCTGTAGTCTTCTCCCATAAAAAAAGGACTATTTCTTCCTCCTTGTTGATGTTTCGAAATGCAATGCCATTACGGCCTAGTATGTCATTACACTCCAATAACACTGAGGAAAATGCACGTTCATTATCACCTTCATATTTGGCAGATAAAAGTATTTTCATTGGAAGGATCGCAATAAAACAAGGTTGACCTGGTATTTTCACTCCAAATTCTCTTTCCATCTGTTCTAGTAGTTGACTAGAAAGTTTTTCCTTGTTCAGAGCACTTGAAAGAAGATGATCCAAAATCACCTTATCGTTTTCTAATACAGATAATCTTTTTTGATTCTGTTCCTTCCATTCTTTAACCGCGCGCTCTAACGTTTCATTCAATTCATTTGGATTTATAGGCTTTAGAATGTAATCAAAACTACCATAGGTAATCGCATTCTTCGTATATTTAAAGTCATCATAACCGCTGACTACAATTGTTTTGGAATGAAATTCGGAGGAATGTATCCACTTTAGTAAATCAATCCCGTCACATCTTGGCATACTCATATCCGTAAAGATAATTTCAGGTTGATGGGCTGAAATTAATTTAATCGCTTCATTTCCATCTGCTGCCTCTATGATGGTTTGAATTCCAAATTTATCCCACTCTGCTAACAGCATTAATCCTTCACGGACATGTTTTTCATCATCCACTATGATTGCTTTCATGTAGATCCCCCTCCAATTTTAATGGTAGCTTTATGGTTACTTGAACCCCACCTGAGCTGCGATTTTGAATCTTGAAAATCACTTGATTAGAATAATAAAGTTGTAGACGAGCGTACACATTTTTTAAGCCAATAGAAGAATCAACTTTTACATATCTATCCTTTTTATAGAGGTGGTCCTGTATTTCCTTTAAACGTTCATTAGGTATTCCAAAACCATTATCACGAATGGCAATAAATAGATAAGATTCTTTTTTCTTGCAGACGATCTTAATCTCACCTAGTCCTTCCCTTGTATCGAATCCATGCTTGAAATAGTTCTCAATAATTGGCTGTAAAATCATCTTTGGCACTTGTATGTCTAGGGCACCTTCTTCTACTTCCAAGATATAATTTAGATCTTCCCCGAATCGTTGCTTTTGCAAAAGAAGATACGCTTTTGTATAATTAACCTCTTTCTCTAAAGGGACAACATCTTGATCCATATTCATACTATATCTCATAATCTGAGAAAGGTCAGTTAGAGAGGAATAGACATCAAGTGCTTTGTTTTTCAACGCCATCGTCCCAATTGATTGTAATGTATTATATAAAAAGTGTGGATTTATTTGTGAATGCAATACTTTTAATTGGTTCGTCTTATTTTCAAGTTCTAACTTGTATTCTCGGTTAATTAGATGATTGATTCTTTCAATCATCATCTTGAATCTTTGTCCTAAAATACCAATCTCATCGTTACCAAGTGAATGAAATTGAGGTTGCATATTCCCTTTTTCAACTTCCTTAATATTTTGTACGAGCACCCTAATGGGCGAGGTAATCTTAAAAGAGACAAAAAAGGTTGCCAATATAACTAGTGTTAATCCAACAACTCCAAAAATAATATTAATCAAAGCAACACCGTACGCGCTTTCATACAAGGTGGTGTGTGGGATTCTTTTTACTATAAGCCAACTTCCCGTAGCATCGGAAAGGCGATCAAAAACGACCACTCCTTGAAACGTTGCGTCTTTCCACTCAATTGTTCCACTTTGTTCTTCCGATTCTATGATCTCATTTATCCATCCTGAGTTTAGATCATCTCGTACGTCTGCTGTTGAATGATAAATGAACTCTGCATCCGGTGTCATAATATAAAATTCCTCTGTACTGTTATTATACAGATAATGACTCAACTCATTTATTTTTTCTGGTCTAATTTCCAACGTTATATAGGCAAGAATATGATTAGCCGGTACATTCCGAAATGCACGGTGAATGAAAAATGATTGATCTGTTGGTTCAATATAAATATTATTTGGATTTTCCTTGGCTCTCTGGTATGCTTCTATGTTTGTGTCTGCTTGTTTAGAATAAACCAGCGTAGATCTCCTTGATAGTGACACCGTTTGCTGATCCCCAACTATAGTCATGTTAACTTGGTTAATGCTATCATCACTATACAAAAGAGCTCGTAACACATTATGCACGGTTCCCATCGACAAATAATCATTACTACTATATGTTTTTCTTAAATAGCTCATAAAATCAGGATTGCTATAGAAAGACAAAGTATAATTATTTAATTCTCTTAAATAGTTTTCTATATTTACCTTTCCTTGATAAAGCAAATTCACATTTTCCTCTATCGTCTGATCCTTCAATGATTCCTTTGTATAAATATAGGTCACGACAATTGAACTACCAAAAGGGATAATCGTTATTAATAATAATAGAACAATCAGTTTATTTCTTATACTTGTTTTAAACAACGATATCTCCCCCGAAGCTTTAGTTCTTTCTAGAGTATATAGCAGAAAGCATATCTACGTATAGATATGCTTTCTGTTTTAATATGGTAGTTAAATCCTGTTATTTCAAGTTATCCCACGTAGCTTGGAATTTTTCTAATACTTCTTCATACTCAATTTGTCCTGCTACGTATTCTTGTATAGCTGCAGCAAAATCTTGGTTTGCACCATCTGGCCACATGAACCATGTCCAAGGAATCGTTTGTTCTGCTAATGAGTACTCAAGAATTGACTCTCCTAACGCTCCTAATCCTGCTGGTTCAATATTATCAAATGCCGGAATGAAGGCAAACTCTTCTGTCATGTAACGTTGGCCAGTTTCAGAGGAAACCATCCAATCAAGCAATAATTTTGCTTCTTCAAGATTTTCTGAGTTTTTGTTAATAGCCCAGTTATTCGGTACTCCTACAGGAATAGCATTTGCTTCTGCTTCATCATTTAATGGAATAGGTAAGAACGCCATATTCATATCAGGGTTGATTTGGTAAATCATGTTCTCAGTCCAGTTCCCTTGTTGAATCATTGCAGCTTCACCTGAAGCAAATAATGTAACTTGTGTATTATAATCAGTTGTTAACGGGTTTGTATTTCCATAGCCAATCTCTGTATCAATCACTTGCTTAAATTCTTCAAAGTGCTTGTTTCCAACAAATGTTTCTGTTCCTTCTGATAATCCTTCGATAAAGGCAGCAGGATCATCTTGTTGAGCAAATGGAATATTTAGTAAATGCTGGCCAATTACCCACCACTCACCATAACCAGCTGCAAATGCTGTAATTCCGTTTTCTTCTAGCTTTTCTACCGCTTCTTGCAATTCAGACATCGTTGATGGAACTTCCGTAATACCAGCTTGCTCGAACAAATCTTTGTTATATGCAAATCCATACCCTTCTAAGTTAACAGGCATTCCATAAAGATTGCCATCAGCATCTGTCATAGGTACTTTCCCAATTGGTAATAAGTGATCAACCCAAGGCTCATTAGAAAGATCTGCTAGATGCTCTTTCCAAAGTTCTAACTCATTGAATCCACCGTTATTAAAGATGTCTGGCTTTTCACCTGAAGCAAATTTCGCCTTTAATGCTGCACCATAATCCGCACCGCCACCTACTGTTTCAAGCTTCACTTTAATATTTGGGTGCTCAGCTTCAAATTCTTTTAACATTTCTTGCAGCTGATCTGCAATTTCGACTTTAAATTGGAAGAAATTTAATGTTACAACCTCGTCACTACTGCCTGAGTCAGAATTGCCTCCAGCATCTGAACTAGAACTTTCTTTGTTATTTGATGAACAACCTGCGATAATACCAACTGCTAACAACATCGACACACAAAGCAATAAGAAACGTTTCATAGTAATTGCCTCCCTAATCCCCATTTTTTACTTCCTATTTTTAAACTTTTGCAGCGATTGCTACAAAATTTGAATCCAATCTTACTTAATTGAACCTGAAGCAATCCCTCTAATAATGTGCTTCTGTAAGAACAAGAAGAAGATAATTACTGGTGTAATCCCTAAAACAAGTGCTGCTAATCCCATATCCCACTGTTTTGTATATTGAGCAAAGAATGAACTTGTTGCAAGTGGAATCGTTCTTAACGATGCATCTTGTAATACTAATAGTGGTAACAAGTAATCATTCCAAATCCATAGTGTATTTAAGATGATAACCGTTACGGTAATTGGCTTTAAAAGCGGGAACACGATTCTCCAAAAGAGACCGAACTGGGAACAACCATCAATTCGCGCTGATTCCTCCACTTCAATCGGAACCGTTTTTACAAACCCATGATAAAGGAAAAGTGAAAGCGGCACGCCAAAGCCAAAGTACATGATGATGATGCCTGGTATGCTATTCATAATTCCTAACATTCCACCAAGCTTTACAAGTGGAATCATAACCGTTTGGAAAGGAATAACCATTGCTGATACAAATAAAATGAAT
Organism: Halalkalibacter sp. HAAS-P013; assembly: GCF_056619925.1. Taxonomy (NCBI): domain Bacteria; kingdom Bacillati; phylum Bacillota; class Bacilli; order Caryophanales; family Bacillaceae; genus Halalkalibacter; species Halalkalibacter sp. HAAS-P013. Next base: position 186,459 of record NZ_JBWQTU010000013.1, on the reverse strand, counting down.
AAAATCTTACTAAATTTCCCTGGTGTTCGAACCATTTTCCAAGCTGCCATTGAACTGATAACAACAAGGCCGATATTACTAAATACTGTAATGACAAGCGAGTTAAAAAACGCTCTCGGGAAATCAAGGATTTGCCATACGCTTACATAGTTTGAGAACAACCATTCACTTGGTAATGCAGCAGCATCGACCAAAATTTCAGAGAACCCTTTCAATGAGTTAACAATGACGAAATAGAAAGGAACGAGAAAGATAATAGCGATACATATTGCGAATATTTCTAATACAAACGTTTTTTTCGTATACTTCACTACGCCTCAACCTCCTTCTTCTTCGTAATCATAACTTGAATCGTTGTAAATATAGCGACAATCAAAAAGAATAAGATTGACTTCGCTGAACCTATGCCATAATTATTATTCGTAAACGCTTCTTGATAAATGTTAATAGCAACTGATTGAGTGGAGTTGAATGGGCCACCACCCGTTAACGATAAATTCAAATCAAAAATCTTAAATGCCATCGAAATGGTTAAAAAGAAACAAATTGTAAACGCCGGAAGAATCAATGGGATAATAATCTTTCTTAATGTCGTTAAGGCACTAGCCCCATCAATTTTAGCAGCTTCCAGTAATGAAGTATCGACACCTTGCAGTGCAGCGATATAGATAACCATCATATATCCACTTATTTGCCAAGCAAATACGATAACGATACCCCAGAAGGCTGTCGTTGCATCCCCTAACCAAGGCTTGAGGAAAAAAGAGATATTCGTTAACTCTCCAATCGCTGCAAAACCTCTTACAAAAATAAACTGCCAAATAAATCCTAGTAATAAACCACCAATAACATTAGGAATGAAGAAAGCCGTTCTTAATAAGTTTCGTGTCTTTAACGCCGTATTTAAAATTAATGCAAACGAAAATCCTATTATATTACTGATCAAAACGGCTGCAAACATAAACTTTGTCGTAAATAGAAATGAGTCAAAGAACCTTTGGTCATTCGAAAATATTCGTTTGTAGTTTTCAAGTCCAACCCATTCAATGGAAGAACTAATCCCATTCCACGAAGTAAATGAATAATAGATGCCCATCAAAAATGGAATGATTTGAATGACAATAAAGAATAAAAGTGCAGGTCCCACAAAAGCCGCATAAGATAATAATTTCTTTAGCTTCAGTTGTCTAGTAGAGCCAATTTTCAACTTCGTATCCGCTTTCACTTTTGTTGCTACTGTTGATTCCAACAACCATCACCGCCTTTTAATTTGTAACCGTTTTCTTAATTCTTATTATAGATTGTAAGATTAAGAGAAAATAGTAACAATATTGACGGAAAAGGTGCACTTTTGTGACATGATAAGCTATTGCCTATAATTGAATTTTTCACGACGAAAACGCGCCCCTCAAGAATGAGGAGGCGCGTGATAGCAAAGTTACTAACGTTATTTAGAATATAATCGTAGCTTTCCAATAATATGGTCAATTACTTCTTTCATATTGGCTGATCCTCCAAGATCTCTCGTTTTGATCCCTTCTCCAATCGTTTCTTTGATTGCTCTAAATAACACTGAACCTAACTCTTCAAAGCCAAGATGATCAAGCATCATTTTGGCTGTCCATAGCTGACCGATCGGATTGGCAATCCCTTTCCTAATAATATCTGGTGCTGAGCCGTGTACGGGTTCAAACATGGACGGATATTTGCCATTCAGATTAATATTAGCAGCGGGGGCAATGCCGATGCTCCCCATAATCGATGCACCTAAGTCGGTAAGAATATCTCCAAATAGGTTACTCGCCACCACCACATCAAAATGTTGCGGCTTTGAGACGAAAAATGCTGCTAGAGCATCGATATGATTGCTTTCTGTTTCAATCTCTGGATAAGTATTTGCAACCTCTTGAAAAACTTCATCCCAAAATGGCATGCTATGAACAATTCCATTTGATTTCGTTGCACTTGTAACCCGGCCTTGTCGTTTCTGTGCCAATTCAAATGCATAACGGATCGTTCTCTCTGTTGCTTTCCTAGTAAATACTGCATTTTGAATAGCAATTGCGTCTTCACCACTATGAATTCTACCGCCTACTTCACTATACTCTCCCTCACTATTTTCACGAACAACAATAAAATCAAAATTGTTTGGTTCTGCTAATGGTGATGTCACTCCTTCAATATACTGCGCAGGGCGAATGTTAATCACTTGTTCACACTCACGGCGAATCTTAATTAAGAGGCCCCATAGTGAAACATGATCAGGAACTAGCCTCGGGTTCCCGACAGCCCCTAAATAAATCGCATCTGTTTGATGAAGCCTAGCCATCCCATCAGTTGGCATCATAATTCCGTGTTCAAGATAATACTCACAGCTCCACGGATGAGTTTCATATTGAAAGGTTACTCCTCCATGAATCTCTGCTAATGTGTCTAGAACTTTTAACGTCTCATGGACGACTTCTTGACCAATCCCATCTCCTGGAATTACGGAAATTTTAAATTTTGACATATTAACTCTCTCCTCCATAACTTATAAAAGGGACAGATACTAGTTTTCATAATACAAGACTGTATACTATGAGAACTAAACTCTATCCCTTTCTATCTTTTAATCGTTATTTCCTTTATACTTTTACGAATACTTTAAGACCTAAACTCAGATGGATAAACCGTTAAGTCAATCCCCCATAACAACGGAAGTAAGAAATAGACTGCGAGTGTAATTAATATGATGGATAAGATATTTATCCAGAAACCGTTTTTCACCATCTCAAATATTTTCAACTTCCCTGATGCAAAGATAATTGCATTTGGAGGGGTTCCAACTGGTAGCATGAACGCACAGTTTGCTGCAATTGCTGCTGGAACCATTAACGCAAATGGATGAATTCCAAGCGCTAATCCTAAAGCAGCTAACACTGGTAAAATCATCGTTGCCGTTGCTGTATTAGATGTAATTTCAGTTAAGAACAACACAAGAGCTGTCGTAAGAGCAATAATTAAGATGAAGTTCACGCCTTCTAAAACGGTTAATTGTCCACCGATCCAATCAGCCAAACCTGATTCACGGAACCCAGCAGCAATCGCTAAACCTCCACCAAATAGTAGCAAGATTCCCCAAGGAACATCTCTAGATACATTCCAATCTAGAATACGTCCTCCCTTATTAATAGAAGGAATTAAAAACAATAACGCAGCTGCAAAAATAGCAATCATCGTATCATTAAGACCTGGAATGGTCATAATTTGCCCTTCCCACAAAAACGTTCTAGTAATCCACATAAATGCAGCAAATGTAAAGACTGCTAATACAGCTGTTTCTTCAAAACTAATTTTTCCTAGCTTCTTCTTTTCATTTTCAATAAGCGCCTTTCCACCAGGTAACTCTTTCAACTTTATTGGATGAGCGACTCTGGTTAAAAACAACCAACTACTAATTAGCAAGATTATAACAATCGGCGCTGCAAAGAATAGCCATGAAGCAAATGAAATTTGAACCCCGAACAGCTCTTGTACAGTTGCGGCTAGAATAATATTAGGTGGTGTTCCAATTAACGTTCCTAATCCACCAATCGTTCCAGCATAACCAATACCAAAGATTAATACTTTTGAAAACTTTGCTTCTTCATTTGCTAGATTTTCTTTATTTTTTAACGCTTGCGCTACTTGATACGTAATCGCAGTTCCGATTGGAAGCATCATCATAACAGCTGCTGTATTAGAGACCCACATCGATAGGAAACCTGTCGCTGCCATAAAACCAAAAACAATTCGCGACGGGCTCGTTCCAATAAATGAAATGATGTTTAAGGCAATTCGTTTATGAAGGTTCCATTTCTCCATTGCAAGTGCAATCAAAAATCCTCCTAAGAATAAGAAAATAATTGGATTTCCATAAGCGGCCGTAACCGTATCACCATTTAGTGCACCGGTAATCGGCAATAAAATAATTGGCAAAAGGGATGTTGCTGGAATGGGGATTGCTTCTGTAATCCACCATGTTGCAACCCATAAAGTCGTTGCCAAGACCATGCGTCCTTCGTAGCTTAATCCTTCAGGAAAGAAAAAGAGCACAACTGCCATGAAAAGCAATGGGCCTAGTATTAAACCAACCTTTTGTGATGGTCTGTAACTAGGAGGCTTTTGTTTATAAGACTCATTTTGATCCTGTTCAACAACTTCCATTTTTTTATTTGTTCTAATTGGCAAAGAAAACAAAAGTAATTTTTTGGACTGGTTATGTGAATTCCATAGTTGGTTCCAAACTGAAGAAATACTTGCTTTCATTTAAACTCCCCCTATCTTATAAAAAACAAGATCATCAACTAATTGGCAACATACCACCTGGTTGATTAATTATTCTGATTATAAAGCGCTTTCATAATTGCAACAATATAAAGTCCTTACTGCTCTTTTTGGTCTTTAAGTTCTTACTTAAATTACAAATAAAAAATTAAGAAAAAACACCCAAGTCATTATACAAAATAATAATGACTTGGGCGTCCTACACTTCCATATTTGACTTGCACTTGAATTTTTTCAATTTGTTCTAGATGTTCTAAGTATCTTCTAACAGTGACTCGTGCCATACCTAAAGCCGAAGCCAATTGTTCAGCAGTTACAGGTTCGGATACATCAACAAGCTTTAACAAAATTTGTTTCATCGTAGTCTCACTTAATCCCTTTGGCAATGATTGACCACGTTGTTTAATCTGCTTCATATCATCTATATCTGACTGACTAAAGGAAGGAGTATTATTTAACTTGTACCACATCTTATGATATGTTTCTAAAGCTGTCTTAAAGCGATCAAACCTAAAAGGCTTAACTAGATAATCAACGGCACCTAAACGAAATACTTCATGAATTGTTGCTGCATCTCTAGCAGCGGTTATCATAATGACATCACATTCGAGTTCCTGGCTACGGAGAGACTTTAACACATCAAGCCCTGATTTATCTGGTAAAAACATATCCAATAACACGACATCTGGCGTCGTTTCAAGTATCCCAATTTCAGCATCTGCTCCATTTGTAGCTGTTCCGCATAAGCGAAAAGGTGGAACCTTTTCTAAAAAACCAGTATTCACTTCCAATACCATTGGATCATCTTCAACAATAAAGACTTTAATCATTCATTTCCCCCCTCTTTTCTAGCTTCAATAATCATCTCTGTTCCCAAACCTTCTTCTGATTCAACTGTTATTTTTCCGTTATGTGCCGATACAATTTGGTGAACGAGTGCCAGTCCAATACCTCGACCTTCTTTTCCTTTCGTACTAAATCCATATGTGAGAATCTTTTTTTGTATTTCTTTTGTCATTCCACTCCCATTATCTCTTACACTTATCATTAAATGATTTTTATTTATTTCTATTAGACATTCAACTACTTTGTCTTCAGCAGCATTTTCGAATGATTCAAAAGCATTTTCGAATGATTCAAAAGCATTTTCAATTAAATTCCCTATGATCGTTACCATATCTCCTGAACTTAGGCTACCATATATTTCAGTTAGATAGCTATTTTGTTCTATTAAAAATGTAATTCCAAGTTCTTTTGCCCTTGACCGTTTTCCAAGTAAAAGACCTGAGACTGAATAATCTGTAAAGCGTTCTTTTAGAAATAAGATAATGCTTTCCTCATCAACTGTTTCATCCATGATTATATCTAAAGCATCTTCCGTTCGATCTAATTGGATAAGACCAGCAATACTGTGGAGCTTGTTCATATACTCATGATTCTGAGCTCTAAGTGCATCAACCAAAGCTTTAACTCCAGTTAGCTCCTCTGCTAGACGTGTTGCATCCGTTCGATCAATCATCGTTACTAGTGTTCCTGCATAGGTTGCTTTTACATGGATAGGATACGTTGATATCAGATAGTTCTTATCAAAAAAAACAACATTTCGGTTAATCCTTTGTTCTTTCTGCTCATTCGAGTCCCCCGATTGCGGAAACACGTCTTGTAGATGCAATAGGAAGTTTCTTTCCTCACCTTTTATATATCTTTTCGCTAAGCGATTCATAAAAGTAATCTGCCCCTGTTCATCTAATGCAATAATACCAATATCCATAGCCTGCATGACCGCTGAGCGCTCTTCTGCTAACTTGGCAATTTCGTATGGCTCAAGTCCAAAAGTCTCTTTTTTCACACTACGAGCTAATAGATAAGAACCAACTAAACCAATTAATAACCCCCAAATAAGTGCAGTGAATAGATCCTGACTATACGTTGCAATGATTGCCTGAAGGGTCGGCGTTAATATACCAACTACAGCTACACCTACTTGTTCAGCTTCTTCTTCATCCATAATTGGCACAAAGGCTCTTGTCGCATTGCCTAAAGTTCCTACTGCGATAGATACATATTCACGATTGGTTAACGCCTCTAGTTCATCCCCACCTACAAATGTTTCTCCAATTAATTCTTTATTAGGATGAGAGTAGCGAATACTATTCATATCAATAATGACGATATAGTCAACATTCGTTGCCTTTCTTGTTCGCTCAGCGATTGGTTGAATCACCGTTGCTCCTCCCTCTTTCCCAACATGTTGACGGATATCAGGCATTTGCGCCACAGTCCTCGCAATAGCAGTCGCGCGTTCTCCAATTTCTTTTTCAAATGCATCAGTAATATTGTGAATCATATTCCAGCCAATCGTCATAACAGAAGTGATCACTATGACAAAAGACATGAGTAACATTTTAACGCGTAAGCTTATTTTCATTGATTTTCATCCTTAATAGGTTGATTAATTTGACAAAACTATGTTGCCTTATTTAAATAATAAAGGATTGACTAATTTTCATAAAGAAATTATAGTAACCGTACAAAAAATCCTAATATGTAAGTACATGATTAATTAGTTTGTAATATCGGTTTTTGATATTACATTTCGTTAGAGGAAAGTATTATACAACAACAGCAAAAGGTAATTTAGTCCTACGAGGCTAGAGCAAAAGCATTTGAGCTTTTTAAAGAAATAAAAGAATAAAGAGGTGGTACAATGGAAGATCAGAAAGGAAACATTGTTAGAAGGTTATTGGAAATACTCCTTGTTTCTACCCGGCTTGGATTCACTTCATTTGGTGGTCCAATTGCTCACCTAGGGTACTTTCATGATGAATACGTTCGTCGAAGAAAATGGATGGATGAAAAAAGTTATGCTGATTTGGTTGCACTATGTCAATTTTTACCTGGCCCTGCAAGCAGTCAAGTAGGGATTGGGATAGGAGTTATGCGTGCCGGTATACTAGGCGGGATTGTCTCATTTATAGGATTTACCTTACCGTCTGTCCTTGCTTTAATCATCTTTGCTTTAGTGCTTCACAACTTTGGATTTACCGATGCTGGCTGGATTCACGGGTTAAAAATTGTTGCTGTGGTCGTTGTAGCTCATGCCATTTTAGGTATGGCGAAAAATTTGACACCCGATGTAAAAAGAAAAACGATCGCCTTATTTGCTGTTGTGGTCACGTTACTATGGCAAACTGCTTTTACACAGGTTGGGGTTATTATTGTAGCTGGATTGGTTGGATTTCTCATTTACAGGCATCATACATTGGATGATCACTCAGATGAGAGCCATTTCCCTATTTCCCACCGATTTGCTGTTATTTGTTTAACTTTATTTTTCGGGTTGCTCATTGCCCTACCCCTCCTTAGAGAAGCAACGAACCTAAACTGGATTGCTATGTTTGATAGCTTCTATCGTGCTGGTTCGCTAGTATTTGGTGGAGGTCATGTCGTGTTGCCATTACTAGAGCGTGAATTTGTACCAGCTGGTTGGCTAAGTGCAGAAGAATTCCTTGCTGGATACGGTGCAGCCCAAGCAGTTCCAGGACCATTATTTACATTTGCAGCCTATATCGGTGCAGTCATTGATGGTTGGCAAGGCGGATTGCTAGCAACAGTCGCTATTTTTTTGCCAGCGTTCCTCCTCATTTTAGGGACATTGCCATTTTGGAACGTATTACGTCGCAACCCCAAAATCAAAGGAGCTTTAATGGGAGTGAATGCTGCCGTAGTCGGTATTTTAATTGCTGCCCTTTATCACCCTATCTGGAAGAGTTCCATTTTGTCAGCGGTTGACTTTGCTTTTGCAGCAGTGTTATTTAGCATGTTAGTATTCTGGAAAATGCCACCTTGGGTGATTGTTGTGACTGGTGCGTTAGGTGGTTTTTTATTATCCTTACTTTAAATCGATAAAGAACTAACTTATAAAATTTGATATGGTGAGAATTAGTACTATGGATCTAGCATAACCTACACCATTTGATGATTTGACAAACTAAACAAGCTTTGGGATTTAACTCCATTGCTTGTTTTTTTCTGTCTTCATAATTATCATACAAAAGATGATCTTAGCATTTTAGCGTCTGCTCCTAAAGCTCATAATAAATCCTTTTGCACAATTCAACATTTATCCCTTTAACTTTCAGCTCTTCAACAATTACTTTTACTGGTTTCATTCGCTTGCATTTAACAATGCTATCAATTGTACTTTTTACTCCACTATTACCACTATAGGTCATATCAGTAAGATTCATTGGTTTATCCCCCTCCAAAACTGTTTCTAGCTTTGTACATTTTTAGTATAAAAAATGATTGTGAACTGAGTATGAACTTTGCTTATTCCCCATAATGTTCATGAAAATAACATAGTTCTCCATAATTAAATCACTATATGAAAACAACACGCCCTCCATAATGGAAAGCGTGTTGTTGCTTAAATCTTTTCTTCTAAATCACTTAAACAAATAACGGTATAATTAATCCAGCAAGCAACAAGATCAATGCTCCACCTAATCTTGAAGCAATTTGTGCAAATGGCATTAGTTGCATTCGTTTTGCTGCTGATAATACAGCAACGTCACCTGTTCCTCCCATGTTTGCCATACATAGTCCAGCAGAAATGGCAGATTCAATTGGGTAAAAGCCTACTAGTCTTCCAAGTAATGCAGCACCTAAAACAGCTCCAAATACGACACCAGCTACGAGTAATACATATTGGATACTTAATGCAGCAAGTACAGCATTTAAGTCTGTAAAAGCTACACCAATTCCGAATAATAATGCAAGTGTCCAAGTCTTAGCGACAAATTGATACCACTGACTTGCCCCTTCTACCACGTTTTCAGGAATCAGATTTGCAATTTTAGCAATTGCGACCAAAATAATCATTAATGCATATGGGTGAAGTGGGATTATAGCTCCTAGTAAGTGTCCACATGCGAAGAATAACAAAGCAGCTAACAATCCAATTCCCATTTTAGAAATATCAAATGTTGATTTCTTCTCTTCCAATTTAAATCCAGGAATAAGCTGTCCATTTCCTGATAACGAAGGAACTTTATTACCGAGACTATTCAAAAGACTTGCAAATACAATAGCAAAGACATTTCCTAGTGCTAATGCAGGTACAAGGATCGAGATGTAATAACTAGGCGGATTCCCTAAAAATTCCGAATATACTTGCGCCATCGGAATCGCACCTGCCCCCATTCCACCACCTAAAATCGGTAAGGCAATGACTAAAACAGCATCTTGAACCGAAAAACCAATTAATAATCCAACTAATCCAGCTATCAGCATCGCCCCGAATACGGCTCCAATAATTGGAACAAAATAACGTGCACCAATTTTCACGAGAACTTTTGAATTCATTCCTAAAATACTTCCGGTAATTAATGCGGCAATATAGAAATCGAGGAAGCCGCCCGTTGTCATGAACTCATCAACACCAGCCGAAACACTTTCAGGCAAGATGCCACTATAGACCAAATAAGCAGAACCAAAGATTGCAACAATCGCTCCTCCACCTAAATAAGATTTAATAATAGGCAGACGGTCACCTATCCAACCAAGCGCTTCACCAAACACTACCATTACGAGTAAACTCCCAATCATTCCTGTCGGCAAAGTCCCAGTATAAACAGTTACAATCGTAATTGTTAAAAAAATTGCAAACCATAATATTGGTAGACCCATTACTTTCATTTGTTTGTTAGGGTTAAGATCATCATATATTTTAGATTCTTGAATTGTTACCTCATTATTTTCAAGCTTTCTTGCTGTCTGTTCCATTCTCATCACTTCCCCGCTATCTAATTTACTATTTAACTTGATTTAACAGTTACTCGGTCTTTTTCTAACGCTGATTTTGTTACAGCTTCTGCAACAACCTTTGGTACTTCTTTATTCAATGCATTTGGAATAACATAAGTTGCGCTCAACTCATTTTCCGGGATAACGTTTGCAATTGCATATGCAGCAGCAATTTTCATCTCAATCGTAATGTCCGAAGCTCCAGAATCAATTGCTCCTCTGAAAATACCTGGGAATGCTAGTAGATTATTGATTTGATTTGGATAGTCGGAACGTCCGGTGCCAACTACTTTTGCTCCTGCTGCAAGCGCTTCTTCAGGATAAATCTCTGGGATTGGATTCGCCATCGCAAAAACAATCGGATCTTTAGCCATACTCTTCACATGTTCTGTCTTTAATGCTGCTGGTCCAGAAACCCCAATAAACACATCCGCATCTAAAATGGCGTCTTTTAATGTACCTTGAATATTTTCTTTATTGGTCACCATGGCAATTTGCTTTTGACTTGGGTTTAACCAATCTTCACTTTTATTTACAACTCCTTCTAAACTAACAAGAGTAATATTGGTGAAGCCTGCATGTAAAAGCAATTTAGCAATGGAGATGCCTGCAGCTCCTGCACCATTTATGACAATTTTGATTGCTTTCATTTGTTTCCCGACTACTTTTAGCCCATTTAGTAAACCAGCTAACACAACAATCGCCGTACCGTGTTGATCATCATGGAATACAGGAATATCAAGGTCTTTCTTCAATCTATCCTCAATTTCAAAACAGCGTGGAGCTGAGATATCTTCTAAATTGATACCCGCGAACGTTGGTTGTAGCGCTTTCACTATTGCGACAATTTCGTCTACATTTTTTGTATCAAGACAAATCGGGAAGGCGTCTATATTAGCAAAGTTTTTAAACAGCATACATTTCCCTTCCATTACAGGCATCGCAGCACCCGGTCCAATATCACCTAACCCCAGTACAGCCGTTCCATCAGTTACAACTGCTACCATGTTTCCTCTAGAAGTTAGGTTATTGATTTCATGAGGGTTCTTTTCAATTTCCTTACATACATCACCAACTCCAGGTGTATAGACAAGACTTAACTCTGCTTCACTCTTTATTTCTACTTTACTTACGACTTCTATCTTCCCCATATAATCTCGGTGTAATTGAATCGCTTTTTCCTTTAAGTTATTAGGCTTCATTTTTATTCCTCCTAAGTTGTAATCGGTTTCAACTAATCTACAGTTAGTTTAATAAATTCAAACAATTTGTGACAGTTTATGAAACTTAAGAAACCTTTTGTAATTAAAAAAAGCAGCCAATGGCTGCTTAAAATAGATTCTGAAATGTTGATTTCGTCAAATCTTTGTTTACATATAAATAGACTGGCCTCCCAATGGCCCCATACGTCATCCTCTCTCCAAGTACACCAATTTCTTTCAAGTATTTTATATACTTCCTGACAGAGACGCGAGATACTTGTACTCGTTCGGCAATTTCATCAGTGGAAAACGGTTCGGCTTCTTTTTCAAGTATCCCGTTGACAATGACTTGCAAAGTATTGGCGGTTAACCCCTTTGGTAATGACATCTGCTTCTTTTCATTTTGATGAAAAATTTTACGATCTAACTCTTCCTGCTTCAGAGAATTTTGCTTTTTAAGCAAATGATTCTTTTCTCTATAGGTCGTTAACGCTTGATTAAATCGTTCAAATTCAAAGGGCTTTATAATGTAATCAACCGCCCCAAACCGTAAAGCTGTTTGGATTGAGTCCACATCATCAGCTGCTGTCACAAGGATAACATCAATCTTCCACTTGTCTTTTTTTCGAATCTGTTGAAGCAATTCTAATCCATTCTTCCCAGCCATATAAATATCCAACAACAGTAAATCTACTTCTTCATGATTGATTACTTCCAACGCTTCATTATAAGATTTAGCTATGGCTACTAACTCAAAACCTTCGACTTCTTGTAAGTACCGTTTATTAAATTCAGCTACCATTGGATCATCATCTAAAATTAATACCTTAATCAATAGAATTCTCCTCTGTTTCATATGGAATCTCAACGGAAATGGTTGTCCCGAAACCAGTAAATGTATCAATAATTATATGACCATTAAGCTCATCAATACTTGCTTTTACAAGAGCTAGACCATAGCCACGCTCTTCTCCTTTTGTTGAAAACCCTTTTTCAAAAATATCCTCTAAATCCTCTGTCTTAATCCCTGGACCAGTGTCCTTCACTTCCAATTTTAACCTGGATTCCTTAAATGATAGAACGACGTCAACTCTTTTAAAAGTGCAATCTTCCACTGCTTCAATTGAATTATTAATTAAATTACCTAAAATCGTAATGATCTCATGGTTAACATCAGCCGATTTCGGTTTCGGAATAACATTTTCACTTTTTACTGAAAGCTTAACCCCACATTCCCTAGCATAACTCAATTTCCCTAACAAAAATCCCGATAATACGGCGTCTTGAATATCTGTCACTTGCCCAATTTCATGATTTTTATGATCAACTAATTCAAGAATAAACGTTTTTAGTTGTTCATATGCACCGATTCGCACCATTCCAAGGATGACATGAAGGTTATTTTTCACCTCATGAGATTGCGCCCTTAGCGCATCTACATAAAGCTTTACACCTGTTAACTGTTCGGCAAGCTCATTGACCTCTGTTTTATCCCTTAGTGTCGAAATCGCCCCAATAACCTTATTATCAACAATCAGTGGAACTCGGTTCACTAATATAGAGATATCATTAATCGTAATTTCTTCTGCAAGCTCTTGTTTCCCTGTTTTTAATACACGCTCGAGCCCATTCATTGGTAAATACTCCGTTACATTCATCCCTATTGGTTCGGGTGGGAGTCCAGCTTTTTCAAACAATTTTGAAGCTGATTTATTTACAAGTGTGATTTTCCCGTCCCGATCAACTGCTATGATTCCTTCATGGACGGAATGAAGCATTGCATTTCTTTCTTCTAATATCTTCGCAATTTCAGGAGGCTCTAAGCCATATAATGTTTTCTTTATGTATTTAACAATGAGTAACGCACCAATTAGTCCTACTAATAACCCTAAAAGTGATCCAAGAATAATATTTCTATGGTTTTGATTGATCATTTGTTGAATGTGCTCTAATGAAATTCCTACGGCAACAGCACCGATTTGTTCATTCCTCTCGTTCATAACAGGAGAAAATGAACGTAATGAAGTTGTGAGAGTCCCTTCAGATATCGAACTATACTCCTCATTTTCAAAAACTTGAGCTTCATCTCCACCTACAAAGGGATGTCCAACTAACTCAGGATTGGGATGTGAATAGCGTATCCCATTCATATCCATAACAACAACAAAAAGAACATCAGCTGATTGACGAACATCATTAGCGTATTGCTGAATCTCTTCAGCCCTTCCTTCTACTAATCCATTTTGGACAATCTCTGACTGTGCAACAATCCTTGCGACCGTAAGTGCTTTTTCTTCTTCATAACGAACACTATTATCATTAATCGATCTACTTACTAAAAGATCTGTAAATAATAAGGAAAGAAGGACGACAATAAAAACGAGCCAAAGGATGATCGTACGCATTTTAAACTTCTTAATTAACAAGTGCTACCTCCTTCCTCTTCTCATTCGTATAAAGATAATGATAAACAATAGGACTGTTATTCTCAAATCTAAGTCTAAAAAAAAAGCTATACCGTATTATTTTCGATATAGCTTTGAATGTATTTTTCTGTTTAGTCAAGCTAAAGTCGCGGAGTGCTGCTTGTTATTGATATTCCACCCAAACAGCTCCATTATCAGCAGAGCGCACACAATTTTCAATCCAGCGAACTCCTTCTAGCCCTGCATTAATATCAGGATAAACAAGATGATCTAACGTCTCTTGATCGCCACGATTTTTGGCATCAATGGCAATAGCAAATTTCAAATAAATATTTGCCCATGAATCAGATAGGCCTTCTACATGCAAAGCTCCTAATCTTTCATCAGCATTGCAGCTTTCATCCAAGTAAGGCATAGCGCGAATTAACGTTTGAGCTGGCTGGCCCTGAATTTCATAGGATAACTCGCCAGGCTTGCTGTCCCACCATTCTAAACTAGCTTTTGATCCGACAATGCGAATTCGATGGCCATCCATACACCCTGCATTAACCGATGACGTCCACAGTCTTCCTACTGCACCATTCTCGTAGTGCATCAGTACATAGGCATTATCTTCAAGTGGTGCGCGGCTTTCGATAAAGCTTTGACGGTCACAAAGCAATTTACTAATTTTCATATTAGGCATAATCAATTGGGACATATAATATGTGTGAGTGGAAAGATCACCTAAAACAAAACTCGGACCAGCAATCTTCGGATCAACGCGCCACTTTTGTGCCGCACTGTATTTGTCTGCTTCATCTGTAGCATTAAAACCATGTGTATACTGAAGCTCTACCATACGAATATCGCCAATATCACCCTTTTCAATCATCGCTCGCATTTGAAGCAGCATTTGATTACCTGAGAACCCATATGTAACACCAACTATTTTTCCTTTTTCTTCTGCAAGTTTCTTAATTTCTAATACCTCATCTCTAGTGAAAAATAAAGGTTTCTCACAAATGACATGAAGATCAGCCTCTAGTGCTGCCTTACAAATTTCATAATGTGTACCATTTGGTGTCGCGATAGAAACAACTTCAATTCCATCTTCTCGCTTCTTTTCCTCGGCGAACATCGTTTTATAATCTGAATAGCAGCGTTCTTCCTCAACACCTATATTGACACCGAAGTCTTTTCCTCTATCTGGATCGATATCGAACGCACCTGCTACTAATTGAAAAGCTGTATTGTCTCTAAGTGCTCCTGTACGGTGTTTATAGCCTACTTGGCTAAGTCTTCCCCCACCTACCATTGCCCAACGTAAAGGTCTTGCAATTTTTTTCTCTCCATTCAACATACCAATTCCTCCCTTTCACATATAAATATCTTAATATTGCTTTTTGTAACTTAAAGGAATCTTATGAAATATGCAGTGATGTTCTATTACTGATCTAAGTATATCTATAATCACCGGAAACAAAAATACATGAAGTTGCTTTTTCATTCATCATTCTTGCTTTTTTGAAAGCGCAACCATATAATGAGTTCAAAGACGGTTGAAAGGAGGAGAGAAAAAAATGCTGCTTAATGAACCTGGAGTACTGGATGGCTCCCATTATTATTTTTTTACACCATTTGAAACAATCAAAAAGTATTATTATCATTTGATCTGCTGCGGTCATTATTATTGTAATGCTGACTACAATATTAAACGAGATTATTTTCCTTACTTTCTATTAGTCTATATTCGAAATGGAGACCTTCATGTAAACTATCAAGATAAATCAGTAACGGCCAAAAAAGGGGATATCTTGTTACTTGACTGTCGTGAACCTCACCATTATTACGGTACTGATGGACTGGAATTTATCTATATACACTTTGATGGGCCGAATTCGCATGAATTATGTAGCTATATTATTAAGCAGCACGGATTTTTCTTTCAAAATAAACGCAATATAGAAATTGGAAAGCAGCTTTATCAAATGATCTACACCTATTATCATGAACAGGAAATGTCCATCTCTGATTCTACATGTAGGATTTATACAATGATTAATAGTCTCACGATAAAACCCGAAAAACAAAAGAATGAAAGATCACCCGTTGACGAAGCGATTCACTATATTAAAGAAAATATAGATAGACAGATCACATTAAAAGAGATTGCTACCTATGTCAATTTAAGCCCTTATTATTTCTCTCATATTTTTAAATTAGAAACGGGATATGCTCCTATTGAATTTGCTACAAAAAACCGAATTGATACGGCCAAAACTTTATTAAAAACGACGACTTCTTCTATCGCTGATATTGCCTTTAAGGTAGGCTATAGCAGTAGCTCGGGGTTTATAAATATCTTTTATAAGAAGGTCGGTTTTACTCCAACAGAATTCCGAAATCTGAACATTTAATATTGTAATTTTTTAATAAAATTCATATAAGATCTTTATAAAACATCTGCAAACTTAAAAGGCATGATCCCAGTACAATACTGGGCTCATGCCAACAAACGATCTAACGTAATATACTTTTAGCTAATAGCTTTATTAATTAAAGTGTTTCGCAAAAAGCTTTTTCGCTGTAAAACGCAGGTTTTTCTTGAAGTGAAATAGACTCTTTTTCACCTGTTTTCTGTGCTTTCACGCATGCGTCAGCTGTTACAGCTGCGATATAGCCATCCCATGATGTTGGACCTTGAGGCTCACCTTTTTTAACAACAGAATCGATAAAATCTTGGATTTCCACATCGTATGCATCCATAAAACGGTATTTCCAATCTTGTAAGATGCCAGAGCTTAATTTACCGTTTTTACGCGTAACAACACTTGGGAATTCTGGTAAATAAGCCACACCGTCTTCACCAATGACTTCACATTGAATATCGTAGCCATACTTACAATTTACAAACACTTCAACATTCATTACAATTCCACTGTTTGTTTCAATTGTAAATAGCTGTGGGTCTTGTACTTTATCATGTGCGTATTTTGTTTTTCTTGGAAATACAACTTGTACTGATTTATAATCATCATTCACTAACCAGTGTAATGCATCAATCTCGTGAATTAATGTATCTACTACAGCCATTTCTGTGACGTAAGACTCACCCACTTCTGGGTTACGGTGTACAGCTCGAACCATTAGAGGCTGGCCAATTTCTCCTTTATCAATCGCTTCTTTTAATTGAACATAACCGCTGTCATAACGGCGCATGAAACCAACTTGAACTAGTTTTTTTCCTTGTTTCATTTCTGCTTCAACAATTCGTAGGCATCCTTCTGCAGTTGTTGCTAAAGGTTTTTCACAGAATACATATTTTCCAGCTTCAACAGCTGCTAATACAGTTGCTTCATGAGCAGGTCCCCAGCTTGTTACAACAACTACATCGACATTCTCATCTGCAATTAATGTTTTATCATCTGGATATACAACAGCATCTAATTGGTATTGTTCAACCGTTTGTTTCGCCGAATCTTGATTAACATCTGTTACAGCTACAATTTTTCCACCAGATAAAGAGTTTGTAATTCGATTAATATGTTCTCTTCCGATTGCACCTGTACCTACTACACCAAATTTTAACGTCATAATAATATTCCTCCTAATAATTTAAAACGATTTCATTTTTATCGTAAAAACCTTCACTTATGCGTGAGAGTAATTATACTTTTCCAATACTTCCAACGTAGTTTCTTTTGCTTTTTTAATCACTTCTTCAGGATCCATTTGATAATATTCTGGTCTGAATAACTCAACAGATGCTACAAAATCATAGTTTAATTCTTTCAATTTATTCAAATGGGCTTCTAAATCAATTACACCATGACCGGGCCATACACGATCTGTATCACGCATTTGCCCAACCGGAAAACCATCTACATCATTAATGTGGAAAATAAATATTTTTTCTGCAGTTTCTTCTGTTACATCCTCAAATCTTGATCCCATTCCAGTAAATTGGAACGTATCATACACAAGACCAACATTATCTCTATCAATTTCTTTTACAATGCTATATGCTTGTGCAAAAGTGTTTACCGTATTTTCTGGAATTCCAATAAACTCCAATGCAATCTTTACTCCATAAGGCTCTGCTAAATCAGATAGATGTGTTAACACTCGAACACAATTTGCATTAACTTCTTCTGTTAATGTTTTTCCTTTTTCCGTTACATCAATATTTGAAGGTACGACAGCGATATATTCACAATTTATTTTTTTACAAATCTCTAAATAGTCTTTGAATTCTTCAATAATTTTTTCCTCATCTTCTTTTGTACGATTATTAAAGAAGCATAATGCGTTTAAAGAAAGCGGTTTAATTTTATGGCTGTCAAAGTACTCTTTTAAATCATCTAATGTATTTTCTTTTAAATAGTCAATTAACTGGTCAATTGCACGAATTTCAATATAATCATAACCATGTTTTTCGCAATACTCTAGATTCTGCTCCAGAGATGCACTTTCCCATGTTGTCCCTTCGTTGAATGCTAATTTCATTGGTTGTTCCCCCTCACGATAATAAGGCTTTTTGTTTTTGTATCTGAGTTTAGTGTAATGCATATTTTTCATTTCTACTCTATAAAATCTTGCTCGAAAACTGTAGAATAGTGCTTTTTTGATTATTTTTTGGATAACTTTTGATTTATTGCAACCGACTAAAAGCAGCTAGAGTTTCGTCTCTAGCTGCTTACATTACGGTAATCTAAAGGAACATACTATACAGTTATATTTTTTACTTATATATATAATCCCTCATTCCTATTACAAAAATTAATTTAGTTTGATTACAATGATTTTGAACTTCTTACTAATTTGCTTTTCTATCAGGAGCCATATCGGTTGTTTCTAGTTCAATTTTTTTTTCAGCGAGCCATGTCTCTTCAATTTCTTCAAGTGATTTATTCTTCGTTTCAGGAACGAATTTCAGTACAAAGAAAAAGGCGAACGTACTAATAAGGCCGTAAATAAGGAAAACTCCTGTGCCTAAAGCTTCATTTAGTGGCGGGAATGTAGAAGAAGCAGCTAAATTCGCTCCCCATACTAATGTTACAGCAATCGCAACAGCCTGGCCTCTAATTTTATTAGGGAATAGCTCTGAGAGGATAACCCATGTAACAGGTCCCCAAGTCATCTGGAAGACAGCTACAAACCCTAAAATAAATAATAGTGTAAGAATCCCTTGAATACCTGCAAAGAAAAGTGCTGCTACTGCTGTTAAACAAATAGCACATCCTGCAGAACCAAATAGAAGCAAGAACTTTCTTCCTTTTTTATCAATGAGTTTGAAGGATATGAATGAAACAAGAACTCCTATAGCTCCAACAAATATCGTTTGAAACATCGATGTTGACTGATCAGCACCAAGGTTTTCAAAGATCCGAGGAGCATAATATAGAATAACATTAATGCCGATAAATTGTTGTAATACTGCCAAAGTCATACCTACGATTAAAACTAACTTTCCATAATAAAACAAGCTGACTTTTTCTGTTTTCGTGTTTAAAGATTGTTTGATCTGTTGTAAAGTTTCACTTGCTACTTGTTTAGAACCATTGATCTTTTCTAATAAGTTATATGCTTTGTCATATTCCTTTTTAAGGGCCATATATCTTGGCGTTTCCGGAATAAATAACAGCAGGAAGAAAAATAATGCGGCTGGGATTAATTCTGAAGCAAACATTAATCTCCATCCAATGTCATTGATCCACTCACTGGACTTACCTAAGGCTATTTGCCAGTTGACAACGTATACAATTGTTTGGCCAAATACAACAGACATACTGTACAAAACGACCATTTTTCCTCTAATTTTCTGAGGACTCATTTCACTAATGTAAATTGGCGCGATGGCTGAAGCTAAACCTACCCCAATACCACCTATGATTCTATAAATATTAAAAGTAACTAATAATGCTAGACTAGGTTCACCTGCAGTAAAGAATAGGATTTCTGGGTAAGCTGAGCCTAGTGCCGATAGAAAAAATAACGCAGCTGCAATCACGAGTGTATTGCGTCGACCTATTCTATTGGACAATATTCCAGAAATGACTGCTCCTATAATACACCCGATCAATGCACTAGATACAGTAAGCCCATGAACAAGGGAGCTTAACCCTAAGCTGTCCACCAAGTATAATTGTATAGATTGCTCTGCCCCTGCAATAACCGCAGTATCATAACCAAAAAGAAGTCCACCTAACGAAGCAACTGCAGCTACAAATAAAATGTAATATCGTTTGTTATTTTTCATAAAAGTGAAGGATATTCCTTCTTCCCCCTTTATTTAAGTTCAAATGCCATAATCCCTTGCAACTTTTCAGACTTTTTCCCAATATTAAAAATTAATTCAGCCCATTGTTTTGAATAGATTCTTAAAACTAACTTTTAAAACTGTAATGAAATCGTTATCAAATATATTTTTTAACGAAATTATTATTTATTATGTTAGTGGGCTGAAGCCTTTATTTTACTAAAAAGCCTAACAATTAATGAAAGCGTTTTCCATTAGTGTAATAAAAAAAGTAGATTTTTTTTCTAATAGCTTTTTGTCTTTATTTTGAGAACATGAAATACAATTTCGATTCTACTAATAAAGAAAAGTGTACCAAAAGGGCAAAACAGTCCTTTTGGCACACCCCTGAAGCAAAAATTGCTAATTTACAAAAAACTTGAAAGGAGTGTGTCCTCCATATTTAATTTCATTAATCTAATAAAATCATACTACACAGTTACATTATATACTTAAATGTTTAATCCTTCTTTAATGGATTTCAGCGTTAGCTCATTTGACCATTCTGGTCTATCAGGATATGCGAATACTGAATTTGTTACAATCCCATCAAACTTCATTTCTCTTAGCTTGCGATATAATGCATCGAAGTTTATTTCCCCTTCACCAGGATTTAAATGTTGATGAATGGTTACTTTTGCGTCAGGAGGATTCACAATATAACGTAATCCAAATGCAGCTTTATGATTAAGAGTATCAGCAATTAGAACATGATCTAGTAAATCTCCTGCTTCTTCTAAGTGTTTCTCTACATCACCAATACCATCATCATAGAAGAAGGCATGGGGAACTGAATATACCAACTTAATCCAATCTTTATCTAGTGCACGAATCATTCGAATCGCTTCTGTATTCAACTCAATAAAATCATTCGGATGTGATTGCAAATTAAGTCTGATGCCTTCTTTTTCAAAAAGTGGCATTAATTCGTACATTGATTTAACAAAAGCAGCTTCACTTTCAACCGGACGGCTTATGTCACCGGCAAATTCACTGTTCATTAAATCGACTCCTAATTCAGAAGTGATTTCAATACAACGCTTCCAATTTCGCACTGCCGCTTGACGTTCTTCCTCATTTGGAGAAGACCATTGTTGAACAGGAAGGACCGAAGAGATTTTCACACCAGCATCTGAGCAATATTTTTTAAGATCTTTGATCAGCTGCTTATCTACCTTTGGATATTCATAAAACCAAATAAAATCTTTACGCGGTGATAATTCTACATATTCATACCCTAGCCGAGCTACGGCATCGATCGTATCTTTTAAATTTGTGTTATCACGATAATGTGACGGATCATAAGCTAAACGCATGTAAACTTCTCCTTTCTTTAAACCTAATTAAGTCCTTAAAGCACCCTTTGATGTGTAATCGATTTCAATTTAGATGCATTTTCTTGTGCTCATCAGCAATTACAACTTTAGTTTAATGCATATTTCTCTTTACCACCCTGTAAATCCTTACTCGAAAAATGTATATTCTTGCTTTTTGATTATTTTATTTTTAGTTGGCTATAGCGTTTTACATTCTTTTATTGATGAAATATACTAAATGAACACATGATTATTTTGAAATTTACTTATTTCTAAGGGTGATAAAAATGAATTATTACATTCCAAATGTAGAACCAGGACTCAAGACAAAAAAGGGATTATATTTTTATGAACCTTCGGAATTAACGAAAAAATTGTACTTTTATGTACTATGGGGTGGGGAATATATCGTAGATGCGCCTTACAGCATTAGGCGTGATTATATGGACTCTTTTCTCATTTTTTTTATTAAAAGAGGATCGATGCACTTTCATTATCTTGATCAATCATTTGTTGCAAAAAAAGGTGATATTGTCCTATTAGATTGCAAAGAAAAAAACAATTATTATGTAACAGAAGAAGCCGAGTTCCAATTTATTCATTTTTCAGGAAAAGGTACACAAGATTTATATAACGAGATATACCAAAGACAAGGGTGTCTATTTACACTCCCTTCCGATAAAAACAATATTCCTAATATTTTATCGCTCTTGGCATCAAACCAAGAAATTGACTTTAACATTTCCTTAGAAATTTATGAGCTGTTAGGGAATTTATTAGAAAGTACACGTAACACTTTTGAAAGTAGAGATGCAAACATGGCCAAAGTTCCACCGGAAATTCAAGCAGCTCTGACTCATATAAATGAAAATTTTTCATCTAAAATTACGATCGAGAAGCTTAGTGACATATCGAACTTAAGTACTTCTCATTTTTGCCGTACGTTTAAGAAATATATGGGAACTAGTCCATACCAATATATACTAAATTACCGATTGATCCAGGCTAAGAATTTATTAGTGCAAACCAATCTCTCCGTAGAGCAGATAAGTGAGGATTGTGGATTTTATGGGATAGGTCATTTTATTAAAGCATTCTCTAAATCTACGGGGGGGATGACTCCAGGGAAGTTCAGAAAAGTTTGCTTTTAATTAACGTTTTTTTAACCGATTTTTCTTTCGTAAATATAGTATTGAGTAACAAAAGAAAGCAGCAGGAGATTAGTCCCCTGCTGCTTTCTTTTGTTACTAGAACATGGCAAGGCGTTCGGCTGGTTATCACTTGATGATTCAATACACTTTGTCCGAAAAAAAGGGCTAAATCAGAGCAATTCCTTTAAAAACTCTAGCCTTCGCTTTGCATTTTCCTTAACAATTAAATCAACACCACTGTCGACATGCATTTCGACCATATCACCATTGGTTACTTTTAATGCTGTTAGAACACTTAAATATCCCATATCATATGGGTTTTGTACGACAGTACCTTGTAACGTGCCTTTTTCGATTAATTCAAGCATGTCAACAATTCCATCCGCTCCAATAACCGGTATGTTTAAACCATTTTCTTTTAACGTCTCCAATACATGGATAGCAATGATATCATTGACGGCTATTACCCCAGCTAAATCGGGGTGGTTCTGTAAAATTTCTTCTATTGCTTCTTTTATTTGAATTGGATCATTGGATAATTCAGATATACTCGTCTTTTCTGATGCAATATTGATCCCTACCGCCTCTAAACTAATTTTTGCACCATTCATACGTCTACCTGATATAACCGGATTATCTCCTCCTATCATGGCAACTTTATCACCAGGCTGTAGTTCGGATGCTAATAACATCCCTGCTTTTCTACCTAAATCATAGTTATCGGTACCAATGTAGGCCGTCTTATTTTCCCAAGGGTCATCCGTATCCAAAAGAAGAACTGGTATATTCTGGTCAGCAAATCGGTCTAAAACTGGTATTATCGGATCTGGAGAGATAGGAGAGACAATTAATATATCCGGTTTTTCTTTCAAAACGTTCTCTAACATTTCCACCTGTTCTTCAACAGTACCATTTATAGGAGCAATTACACTCCCTCCTAATCCTAAGTCTTGAAATCCCTTCTCAGCACCAGCTTTGATAATTTGAAAATACTGTGAGTTTAACTCTTTTACAACAACAACAACGTTCTTTTTTTCTTTTTCTTCTTTAAACGAAATAAAGCTGACTATAATAACAGTAAAAATGAAGGTTATTAGTAAAAATATCGACCGTTTCTTCAATTCTTTCCCCTACTCTCTTTAGATACTTGTAGATATAGAATTTGTAACCGGCTATATCATGCTCAGCCGAAGAATATAACATTAGCCACAAGAATGATTGAATTATAGTTACATTTTGATTAACTTTTGGTTATTTTTGATAATATTAATATGAAAACCCTTTTCCGTCAATTAGTATATTGTCACGTCTTGGACAGTGCAGATGAAGTCACGGAGATTCATTTTGAATATTTGGTTCGACAGAGTAAAAAAATAGAACAAGCATAAGCCTGTTCCTTCGAAGAATATTTATATTATTATCCAATTTGGGATCAAAGAAAATCCAACCATTCCCTATTATGTTTTTCCATTCATATCCAAACGTTCTTTTGTTTCACTTCTTTTAAACTGAAGAGGAGATTCACCCATGGTTTTTGTGAAGATTCTCGTAAAATAGTTTGGGTTTTCATAGCCTAGCAGACTAGCGATCTCCCGTACTTTCATATTGGTGTTAATTAATAGTCTTTTCCCTTCGCCCATTCTTCGAGAAATCAAGTAATTAATAGGCGAATCGTTGTACATGTCATTAAATACATGCGATAGATAATATGGGTTCATATGAAATTCGCGTGCTATTTCATTCAAGGTCAAATGTTTATGATAATTCTTATCCAAGTATTCTTTAATTTGCAGCGCAAGTACGGCCGTATCACTTTTTGTAGGATTAATGTTATCCAGCTGAACCATTCTTTGAATGAGAAGAATGATCGAAGTTAAAAAGTTTTCGCTGATCGTTTTGTGTCCTTGGGCCTGAATCGTTGATTCTTCAAATATCATCGAAAACAGGGTCTCTACCTTATCTGAGTATTTGTTTCTTTCAATATGCGGGGACACTCCGGTTGGGAGAACAAAACAGTCGGGAAAACCTTCTATTTTTAAATTTGAAACACCACAATAAAAAGCCTTTAAAGGGTGCACAGATGAAGACCTTTCTTCATGAAGTACCCCTTTGTTATAAATCAGCATATCCCCTTTTTGGGCAGTAAATGGCTGCCCGTCTATCCGAAACTCTCCTTCTCCACCAAATATATAAATGATTTCACTAAGATCATCATGCTTGTGGCTTGGGAAACTCCAATTAGGTTTATCACTTATTTTCCCGATATATGCCAGGATAGGGGGTTGAGTAATCATTTTATTTTTCATGTAAATCCCCTCTTTCGTTCCTAAATCTCTCTCTATTCTATCATCTTTTATGAAAACCCTTTCTATAAAATAAAGCAAGATATGGAACATTTTTAACCATAATAACAAGATGTTTAATTGTTTTGTTCCTTCAATCCTTTTATGATTATTTCAGTTTAAAGGGACTTATCAACCTCCTCAATTACCGATTTAATGGGGATTGAACTGATTAAACCAATCACTTCGTTCATCCTGAAGAAGATATAAATGTTTATTGGAGTAATCAAACAGCCGGAAAGAAGAGCAAGATGTTTCATATTAAATAACTAGAAGATTAGAGGGATTACCATGTTGTTAAGAAGGATCGTGTTCTTTTTTATAGGTCAATTTATTTTAACCTTAGGATGTTCGTTAATTATAAAAGCGAGTTTAGGGGCATCACCTTGGGAAGCTCTTGCGATTGGGCAATCACAATTATGGAATTTAACAATCGGTACATGCGCGGTGATTAATGGAGTTTTTGTCATATTTATTAATTCCTTAATATTAAAGAAAAAACCAGAAATGCTTTCTGTTTTAACGATATTTTTGACCGGATCTCTGATTGATTTTTGGCTGTTAATTGGTCTAAAAGACTTTGATCCTCAAAATCTCATTTTTCAAATTATAGTGTTGTTGACAGCCATCATTATTTTAGGGATGGGAGTTTCAATTTACCTGCAGGCAAAATTTCCTGCAAACCCAATGGATCGTCTGATGGAGGTTATCCATGAAAGGTTCGGTTTTAGTTTAAGAATCGCAAAATTAATTGCAGAAAGTTTTGCACTCACTCTTGCATTTTTCTTCGATGGCGCGATGGGAATGGCGACCGTCCTTGTAGCCTTCACTACGGGATATTTCATTCAGTTTTTTTATCCAAAATTTGAATTCTTATTCAATAATACTCGTCAGGTATTGTGTAAAAGTGAGTTTACTCTGTTTTTCGTTAAACTTAGACCTAAAAAAAGTACGCCTCTCAAAACGTGAGAGGCGTGTCATTACTAGCTTATTAAACATAAGATGTAAATAATTCAGAGCTGTACAAACCCTTGAAGCAGAGGTGAATACATGCCAAGAAACAAACGATTCTGGGCTCAACCGTAAATACAGCGTTACTGGACACCTTTATCAAGGGCGTTATTTTTCTAAACCCGCTTTTGCCCGAATTGGTCTCTTAGAAGTTAGTCTCTACATCCACTTAAATCCAGTTAAGGCCTATATGCTCCCCCCAGACTAATACCGCTGGCACTCTTACATCTCTTTATTACGTCGTACTTATCTGCTCATGATTCAATCTTCTAAACACATGGTTGCATATATACATTTGTACGAATGTAATAGGGACAATTCCAAAGATGAGCGTCAACTGTGGAAACCTGACATACATCATCGTTAAACCTGTTATCAGTACGACTTGTAAAATGGTATATGGGAAATAGGAAAGACCAATCTTTACTCCAATAATGACGTAATGAACGAGCTGAAGCTGATAGTTTGCGATCACAGGGAATACATACAAACTTGTTAGGATCAACAAGAAGGTAAAGGTAATAACAATCCCATACATCACGAATTTAAGCAGCATTTGCTCCACATACGGTATGTAAAACCAATTCAAACAAACAATGAAACTCGCAAACAAGACGATCCAGCCTAGATAATTAGATGTTTTAAAGTTTTCTTTATAAAACTTTTTAAATAAGACGCTTACCCTTTCCGTGTCTCCATATATCAGCCAGTAGCGAGCGACCGCATAGACGGCTGTTGTCGCAGGAAAGAAGCCAAGTACAACCGCTCCTCTAAACAAATAGCCAATCCATAGAATATGGAGCTTGATTACTTCCCACAGCCATTCAACATAAGTCGTAAATTTAAACATTGAAAATTCCCCTCTCAACTATTAAAAACGGATACCTAAACGTAAGGAACAGTCCCTTACATAGCCCATCGCAGGGAAAGGAAAGGAAGATGCTAGATTCTTTCTTCTATCTAGCATCCCCTTTCTATCTTTACATTTCACTTAACTTTTCACAGCACCCTCTGTAATTCCTGCAATAAATTGTCTGTTAAAAATTAAGAAGACAATCAATATTGGAATCGTTGCTAAAAACGTCCCTGCTAATACCATTGGATAGTCGGTCGTATAGGCATCGTTTAATGTTCGTAACGCGATTTGAATGGTATGAACGCTGGAGTCTTTTAAAACAATTAATGGCCATAAGAAATCGTTCCATGCATTCATATACGTAATAATGCCTAGTGTAGCAAATGCCGGCTTGATTGCAGGTACAATTATATTCCAATAGATTCGTAAGTGGTTACAACCATCTATTTTTGCCGCTTCAATTAAATCGTTCGGTATCGATGACGCAACATACTGTCTCATGAAAAATACGCCAAAGGCACTTACCATACCTGGTACGATTACAGCTTGTAGCGTATCGACCCATCCTAATGAACTAATAATCATAAACGATGGGATCAAACCTAATTGCGGCGGAACCATCATCGTTGCCAGCAAAAAGATAAAAAAGAACTTCTTTCCTTTAAACTCTATTTTGGCAAAAGCATACCCTGCTAATGAACTAAAGAATAGTACAAAAAATGTAATGGCGGTTGAAATCACAAACGAATTCCAAAGCGCTCCGAAAAAGTCGATCCGCTCAAACACTTTCGCCACATTTGTCATAAATTGCTCCCCAGGAAGTAGCACTGGAGGAATTTTATTTACTTCCGAATTCGTATTCGATCCGATTACAAACATCCAGTAAAACGGAAATACTGACAAAATCGATGTAAAACCTAAAAAAAGATAAAGGGCTATTTTAGGTAACTTTCTTTGTCCTGCTTCGTTCATTGTTTGTCCCTCCCTAATGACTAAGATTTAATCCGTTGAGTGATAAACAGATTAATGAGTGAAAAGATGATAATGATTAAGAATAACACCCATGCAATCGCTGATGCATATCCAAATGCAAAACGAGTAAACGCTTCTTCATAGAGGTAGAGAGTCATCGTTAAGCCTTGGTTACTTGCACCGCGTCCAAATAGGAAAGGCTCTGCGAAGATTTGCATTCCCCCGATTGTTGATAAGATCACTGTAAATAAAATAATCGGTTTCATTAGTGGGATCGTAATAAAGAAAAATTGCTGTGTTTTGTTAGCTCCATCGATCGTTGCCGCTTCATACATATCTTTTGAAATCCCTTGTAAACCAGCAAGATAAATAATGGTATTATACCCTACCCAACGCCACATAACCATTGCAGAAATGGCAACATGTGTTCCAAGATAAGAGCCGCTCCAATTGATTGGATCGAATCCTAAAAGAGTCACGACATAGTTGATGACACCATAATTCGTTCCAAACATCGCTGAGAAGATAATGGCAACGGCTACAACAGACGTAATATTCGGCATAAAGACTGCCAATCGAAATAGTCCTTTTCCTTTTAAAAACGCTTGATTTAATAAGAAGGCTAACACTAATGCAAGCATAAGCTGAGGTACCGTTGAAATAAACCAAATGCTAAATGTATTTCCAACCGCTTTCCAGAACAACGGATCATTCGTGAACAAAGCGATATAGTTATCGAAACCTATAAATACCTTCTCACCTAAAATATCCCATCTATGTAGAGAAAGATACGCGGTAAAAAAAAGAGGATAGACACCAAATATAGCAAATATGATAAAAAAAGGTGATATAAACGCATACCCAGCGAGCTGATCAAAAAGTTTAGGATTTTTCTTTTTCGTAACGGATACCGGTTTAGTAGTACTTGTTTCTAATGCACTCTTTGTCGCCACAGCAAAAACCTCCCTTTTTAGACAAAATTCCTTTAAAAATATAAGAAGCTGTGTAAACTCAGCTTCTTATATTTACTATTTAGAACAATTTCATTAACGAGATATTTGTCTCTTTGCTTCTTCTACAGCTGTATTCCATGCTTGCTCAGCTGTTGCTGTGCCATCTTCAATGGATGCTACAGCATCACGCATGATTATATTGAGGGCTCTTGTTTCAGGAGATCTGTACACGTATTCAACACGCTCGGCAGCTTCTGCTAACATGCTTCCTAAGTCGTCACGAGTGAAGAATGGATCAGAGAAAGATTGTAATTCCTCATTGTCATAAACACTTGGCGTTGATGGGAAGTTCCCTCTTTCTTTAAAGATTTCTAGTTGTTGTTCTGGTGCATTTAACCACGCAATGAATTCATATGCCTCTTCAGCATTCTTGCTTTGAGCTGGTATCGATAATAGTGATCCACCCCAGTTACCTGATGCTTCAGGAATTTGTGTGACATTCCATAAACCTTCTGTTTCAGGTGCATTATCTTTAATTTGTTGTAACATCCAAGGCGGCAGGAATACTGTAGCAAAGTCGCCGCGTGCTACCGCTGCACCCCACTCTGTAGATTCACGCTCGATATTTGCAGAAATATCTTGTGCTTCTACTGCTAGATCCCATGCTCTTTTGATTTGTTCTGATTCTTCAAGGATAAAGTTCCCTTCCATATCAAAGTACTGCTCTTGACCTTGATCACGCACAACGCGGAACATATCAGAAGCGAAGTTAAACATATATCCACCAGTCGCTTCTTTAATCTGACGTCCAGCTTCAATATACTCTTCCCATGTGCTAAGAGCTTCACTTACTTCATCTGGATCAGTTGGAAGTCCTGCCTCTTCAAAAATATCGACACGATAAGCCATTGCCATTGGACCTACATCTGTTGGGATACCTAGTACAAATGATCCATCAACAGAAGATGCTTCTCTCCATCTCCACTCTAGGTAATCACCTGCAATGTCATCTGCACCATAATCTTTTAAATTATGAAACTGATTTTGATTCTCTTTTAACCTTTCAATATATTCTGACTCAATTACCGCTACATCTGGAGCTCCAGAACCTGATGCTAGAGCTGTTACTAGA
The DNA here is from genome assembly GCF_056619925.1 of Halalkalibacter sp. HAAS-P013. Classification (NCBI taxonomy): domain Bacteria; kingdom Bacillati; phylum Bacillota; class Bacilli; order Caryophanales; family Bacillaceae; genus Halalkalibacter; species Halalkalibacter sp. HAAS-P013. The sequence goes on along the minus strand of NZ_JBWQTU010000013.1, from coordinate 156,702 downwards.
TTTTGGTGATGGTCACCGTAAGGAGTTTCTTGTAACTTAATCGTTACATTTGGATTTTCCTCTTGGTATCTTTTAATTTGTTCATCTAAACCCATACCAGGGAATGCCCACATCGTTAATTCGACGTTTTCACCAGAAGAAGCGTTTGAACTATCAGTAGTAGATTCCGTTCCCCCTGATTCATTAGAAGATGAACAAGCAATAAGGCCAAGCGATAAAGCTAAGGTTGAAGCAACGTAAGCAATCCTTTTTAACAACACAATCGACCTCCTGTTTTTTCTGTTTTTTATATTAATTAGCAAGGCTAACTAACACCAATGAATAACCTGCTTTGAGACACCCCGCCATTCACCTTAACGATGCAGCAATTGATAGCAGTCTCCTTTAGACTCTAATTGTTAGCGCTTTCATATTAAAGATAATTCTTAACTATCAGTGATGGTTTCAGGCCCTCCTGATTTATTAGAAGATGAACAAGCATTAAGACCAAGCGATAAAGCTAAGGTTGAAGCAACGTAAGCATCCCTTTTAAACAACACAACCGACCTCCTGTTTTTTCTGTTTTTTTATATTAATTAGCAAGGCTAACTAACACCAATGAATAACCTGCTTTGAGACACCCCGCCATTCACCTTAACGATGCAGCAATTGATAGCAGTCTCCTTCAAACCTTTAATTGTTAACGCTTTCATATTGAAGAAATTTTTTTGATAGACAAATCTTTATGTATTACATCCTTAGTCTAGTAAACTTTACATTAATTTGATTGTTTTTCGTTCACAAAGTTATTGTATCACTATTAACTTAGTTTGTCTATCGGATCAACGAAGTTTTTTTGATTTTTTTCAATAGTGGTGACAAGGATTGGCACCACCAAAAAAAGTCTAGTAACAAGTATATTTTCCCTTTTCTCGTGCTATATGTTTAGCCTGTCCGAAAAATGGTTATCTAACAAATACACCAACTAAAAAGGAGGAGTTCATCATGCTTTACAAAGCTAGTTCCATTCAATCTTGTATTGTACAAGCCACAGACGGAGAATTAGGAAAAATAAAAGACTTATACTTTGATAGTGAAAAATGGACGATACGCTACTTAGTTATCGATACACGTAAATGGCTTCCAGGGAAACAAGTGTTAGTATCGCCTGTCTCCTTCGATAATGTTGAGTTAGTTGATAGTAGAATTTCGATTTTCGCATCAACAGATCAAATTAAAAACAGCCCTTCTGTAGGAGAAAGAAAACACCAACCGATCACTCGTCTGCAGGAGATGGAACTTCATCGCTACTATGGCTGGACACCTTATTGGATTGGAGGAGGTCTATGGGGACCTGGCAATATCCCGATCTTATCTAATAAGGAAGAGGAACACTACATTACTCAATTGGATGATCATCATTCCTATGTAAGAAGTGTCAACGAACTATCAGGTCAAATGTTTGGATATAACGTTGTTGGAATGGACTATGAAGAGTTTGGACGTGTCATCGACTTTGTCATTGACGATAACTCATGGGTCATACATTACTTAATCGTTGATACAGGCAATTGGTTACCTGGTAGAAAAGTAGCCATATCACCTGAATCGATCGACTCTATTCAGTGGATTGACAAAGAGATCATGATTAGCTTGAAAGCTGAGGAAATGGAAGAACAGTCCACCGAGAGTGACTCTGTCTTGGAATTAGAAGAGATTCGGATCGATAACTTGAGAACAAGACATCTATCTAAATAAATAATGATAAGTAGACGGTGAAAAAGAAGGAACCACCACTGTATTAATGGCGGTTCCTTCTTTCACTGTACGGATTCGTACTATTCAAACGTAAAACTGTCCCTTTGATGCCTTACCGCACCATTGATCAGGCACCACCAAAAAAGAAAGGAAACGGATACTACCGATACCCTTTAGTCAAAGGCACCCTTCTTTTGATTCGTTTATTTGCTTGTAAGATTAACTGATGGACGTTTTGCAGAAAGTTATGCACTCATTCTTGCATTTTTACTCGATGGCTGAATTGGAATGTATGTAGTAACTACTGAGAGAGCTGTGGAGTTAGTCGCCTGATAAAAATTTAAGAGTGGTTGTTGTAGATATGCTTGAACAGACCGGGTATCAGCGGCTCTTTTTGGTCGGATTCTCTACTGCAAGAGGCTTGAAAACAATACATCGTTTATGCTCATTGCTTACGACCTTTTTCGCTAGACTCTTTCATTTCAACATTCTTTTCTGGAACTCTAACCTTTGTTTCGCATTGCCTTTAACGATAATGTCGACTCCGCTATCAATATACTTTTCGACATTCTCACCCTTTAGTGCTCTCTTTACGGTCTCAACACTTAAGTACCCCATATCATAAGGGTTTTGTGCTACAGTCCCAGGTAGTGCTCCCTCTTCGATCAATTCAATCATATCGTTCATTCCATCTGCTCCTGTGATTGGTAACTTAAGCCCATATTCTTCTAGCACCTCAAATGCCATTAATGCCAGTGCGTCATTGGTGGCCATGATCCCTTTCACTTTAGGATGATTTTCTAAAATGGTTTCGATCTCCTCTTTTATTTTCAAAGGTTCGGAGTAAATGTTTACTTTTTCCGCGACAATTTTCACTCCTGCGGCCTCTAAACTTAGTTTAGCTCCCTCCATCCGTTCAGATGCAACCGGACTATATAAATCGACTCCTATTAAGGCTACTTCATTTCCAGGCTGCAACTGTGAACCGAGTAACGCTCCTGCTCTTCTACCTAAAGCAACATTATCCGTACCGATATAGGTTGTTTTATTATCCCATTGATGATCGGTATCTAATAAAAAAACAGGAATATCCTTTTCAATAAACCGTTCTAAAGTAGGAATACTATAATGTGGATACATAGGGGAGATTATTAAGATATCAGGTTTTTCTATTAGAACACGCTCTAACATATCAACCTGCTCTAAAAATGATAAGTTAGTGGGAGCAATAATTTCACCCTCTATATCAAAATCCTCAAATCCTTTTCTCAAACCCGCTTCAACAATCCTCCAATATTCCGAATCTAAATCTTTTAATACAACGACTACTGTAGGTTTTTCATCTATTACTGGTTTAAACATAAAAGTCAATGCAAAGATAACTAGAGGCAGAACGAATAACCTTTTTACCATTTGATACCCCGTCATTTCATATTTCTAGGCAATGCTGTTTCATTAATAAGGAAATAAATTATAACCATAAACACCTTTACCTGTTAATTTATTTTTAGAAAAGATAACGCTTAAGTTCTATTCTTGTCTTGTTTTCACTATAACAAAAATGCTAGAGCGGAGATTTCAATTTATTTAGATGTAAACATTTAAAATATTCGGGAGTTAAAATCGATTATAATTAAGGGGAAAGACCCTTTCTCTAAGCTCGCAAGCACCACGTAAGCCTAAAAAATATCCCCTAGTTGCGTAACTAGAGGAATTCCTTATAGCTGCCTTATTTCTTCTACCGTAATTCCTTGTTCAATGCACCATTCATATGGATTGTATCTATTTTTCTTTTCGATGTTTCTCTTTCTGATTGTGTCAGCTCTTATCCTGTACTACTTTTTTCTACCCGTAAAAAAATGCGTCTCTCAAAATCTGAGAAAAGCGTTTTTTATACGATTATCTATTGAGTGTATTGATTATCCTTTTAGCTGTCATTTATTCAATGACTCCGTCTTGTGTTCGATAATATAATTCGCCATTCTGACCAACTCTTCTTTTACCTCTTCAGCAATTTGTCTTTCAATCCTTTGCTGAATGTATTCCAGAAAATTTTGGACGCTTTTATAGCCTTTTTCTTCTTGCATTGTTGCCTGATTTGTTTTTCCGTCATCATAAAGCTGTTGTGCGCGCTCAAAATGTTTTTTAGCGTTTTCTAAATGAGACAAAGAAGACTGCTTGATTCCAACCGGAGTAATATCAGCTGTTTTAACCATTTCAATTACATCCTGAAGACAGTAACTTTCTGAAGTAGTACTCTGTATGACGTAATTTGTAAAATCGGCCTCCGTATTTTCACTTATTACCCCTACACTGATGTTCCCTACCATCTCTACTGTTCTTTCATACATTTCTTTATCATTAAAATAGAAGGTAAACGTATCCCCAAATTTCTCGACTTTTAATGCTTGTGCTTCTTGAAGATTTGTGTCTTGTGGTAATCTGACTCCTTCCCAGCCAATCGCTTCACCACGAAATTCTGCATACGTTTCTAACATATTGATATCTTTGTTAAAAAAGGCAGACACCGTTGTCTTTTCTTCGTCCGTAATCGTAAGTCCGTATTTTGGGAAGCCCTCTGCTCCTTGATTGACCCATTCGATATCAGCAGAAACGAGAAAGTCACCAGTCATAAGTTCTTCTCTATACAATTTGGCCCATTCATGGCTATGTTCAAGGCGACTCGTCACACTTGATTCATTAATAATGTTCCAATGACCCGACTGCTCCCCAGATAGAGGAGAAGGTCCCCAGCCATCTATATAAGCTGAATGGCTGCCATCTGAAACCCGAATAATCATTTCTTTTGAACTATCTCCATTCGGATCACGTATCGTTAGGTTTGTTAATCCTGGCTCAACACCGGTGATCAATACAGTTGTATCATCGATTTTGTTCATTTCGACCATTCCTGGCTCACTTACTTCCCACTCAAGTGGTTCGATTTCACCTAACCAATCTGGCTTAACGTTTGCAATAATCTCCTTTGACTCGCCAATGTTTACATTCAAATACTCTTCACTGACCACAATTCGTTCGATTTCCCCTTCGGCCGGAGCTTCACGCCACGTCGAATGTAAATGGAAGAAATCGAGTGAGACGACCTCAACACTACCACCTTCTGCATACAACTCAATGCCACTATTTGTCGGTTTAGTATAAATCAAATTCGTAAAAACCATTTCCCCGTCATCGATAAAGAGTTCAACTGAGGACTCATCCACCAAACCGTGAATTTTAATCTGTTCTCTCTCCACTGGAAAGTCAGCTTCAAACCGCTTTCCAAATTGAAACCGCTCCCCATTTCTATCAATTAACGTATCAAGACCAGCTTTCGTTCGGTCTAGGAAAACAGTTTCTGAATTCAGGTCAACACCAACTACCGTTTCTTCCTCATCAGATTGTCGGAGGCGAATTCCAAATTCTTCAACGTCTCTCCATTCGATTACTGCTTCAAACTCGTAGGATACTCCAGAAAAGTCTTCTATTGCCTGTTTCCCCTCTAGAGTAAAGGAGTCTATCGAATATTCAGTTGCACGAATGTCCTTTAATTCCCTAATCGGCTCTTGGAATAAGCGAATGCTACCGTCCTCAACTGTTCTTAAAGTTACTTCACGTGGAATCGACATCGAGCCCATCCAAGGATAGGTCGGCGACTGATAAGGGTAACGCCAATTAGCCATCCACGCCAACCAAATACGTCGATCGTCCCCCTCTGCAAGTTCGTTAAATGACTGAGCTGCATAAAAATCTTGACCAAAATCTGTAATTAGTACCTCTTCAGGTCGGTTATCATTTGTGAATGTATATCCATCAAATTCTCCAATAAAATATTGATTGGTCGACCCGTCCGTGACATGATTGTCTCCAACACTTACTGTAAGCACCCATTTTTGCTTTTCTTCATTCCCATCGACCGGTAAACGGAATAAATCCGGCGTTTCCCATACAGCAACATGAGTACCGTGCTCATTGCCTTGTTCATCTACGCCAAATTTACTTTGGTATTGCCAATCAATTAAGTTAGGAGAGTTATAAAATGTAACACTTTTATCCGTAGTGACAGCCATCACCCATTTTTCCGTTTCTTCATGCCAAAATACTTTCGGATCACGGAAATCTTTTATTCCCGGATTTTCAATGACTGGATTTCCTTCATAGCGCTCCCACGTTCGCCCATTGTCTTTGCTATAAGCAATCCCTTGAGACTCACCTCCCTCTGTACTTGTATAAATAGCTACCATACCTGCTTCTCCATCAAAAAAGCCAGTCGTATCGTTCCAATCGATGACTGAAGTTCCTGATAAAGCCTGGCCCAGTTCATCATGCTCTAACGCAATGGGGAGGTGCTCCCAATGAAGCATGTCCTTACTGACAGCATGTGCCCAAGTTCCCATTTTCTGGTGGAACAAGTGATATTCTCCTTCGAAATAAATGAGTCCATTTGGATCAGCAAGTCGCCCCTGTGGAGTTGAAAAGTGATATTGCGGACGGTATTTTTCTGTGTAATAATCATCAGTAACAGCAGCAACCGAGGCAACATCTGACCTCGTTTCACTAACATACCCTATAATCATAATCAGTGCCGTAACAACAACTAGTACGTATCTTTTCTTCATAAAAAACGACAACCTCCTCAAGAATCTTAAAACAGGATAATAGTGACTCAATATCTGCTTCATATGGGTCCAATAACTTTCGGGCTTTAACCCTATCTACTAATGATTAAGAGGCTGAAAGAGAGCCCCCCTTTTTGCTAACTCCATCTCCAATATTTCTATAAACTCTTCATTCAGACCATTTTCAACGGCTTTGTTGTATGCTTCAATTAAGACTTCATTTAGTACATGATGTAACACCGAATACTGTCTCCTTTTGCGAGGTTTTTCAAAAAGGGACAGTCACCCTTTTTGAAAAACCTCTTCATTTGTTGGTATCGCAGATATGGCTCCTACTTTCGTACAAACAATTGCTCCTATCTTATTACTGAGCGTCGTGACCTTTTTGATTTTTTCAAAGTCCGCTATTGTTTTCTTTGGTTCTTCTTCTTTTGCTAGTTGATAGAGCATCGTGCCAACAAATGCGTCGCCTGCCCCTGTTGAGTCGATTGAATCGACTTTTATACTAGGAACAATCTCTTGCTTTTCTCCATTTGATATCAATGTACCGTTTTTCCCTAATGTCACAGCAACTAAGCATGCTCCTAGTTGATGGAGAACTTGAACACCTTTTGTTAACTCATCAGCTCCAGAAATGATGCTTAGTTCTTCATCACTGACTTTGACAAAATCAGCTTGGGAAATTCCCTCTTTAGCTAAGTTTACAAAAGTAGCTTCTCTTCCTTTCCAAAGGTCTCCCCGATAATTAGGATCGAATGAGATAAACTGTCCTTCCGTTTTCGCCGATTGAATCGCGTTCAAATAAGTCGAACGAAATGGGTCGTCTAATAGAGCTGTCGCTGAGCCGAAATGCAATATACTCGCTTCTTTTAGTTTGTCTTGATCGAGCTCATCTTCAGCTAAAAAGGCATCCGCCCCTCGATTAAAAACAAAATCTCTTTCTCCATTTTCCTTTAACGAGACAAATGCTACTGTTGTCGGATGTGTCTCATCTAACACGAGCATGGTTGTATCCACTTTTACTTCATCTAGTGTCTTTTTTAAAAAATGGCCAAATGGATCATTTCCAACTTTCCCACTAAACTTCGCAGTACCACCCAGTTTTACAATCGTTGCACACACATTGGCCGGGGCGCCGCCTGCCTGTTTCTCAAAATGCTGACCGCCGACTAGATCGATTCCGACATCTGTACAGAAAAAATCAATTAACAACTCTCCGATACAAATAACTGATGAGTTTTTATTCATTTCCTTCTCCCTCTTTGTTCTATATTGTGAGTAGCTTGATAGAAAAAGGAGGAAACGTGTAGAGGATGTCTCACCTCTTTTAACTGTTTCCTCCTACTCTCCTTTACGCCATATACAAAATCCTACTTATTTCCCAGGAGATGATACGTGGCCACAAGCTTTGATCGCTCCGTTTGACGCATGGATCGAGATCGCTTCACATGCTTTATCTGGATAAACTAAACTTGTTAACGAATATTCCCCATCATTGACAAGTAGTTCTATCGACGCAGAGTCAACAACCAAACGCAGTTGCACGTTTTTTGTATCCTCCAGTTTCACCTCTTGATCGAGTAAGAACATATTTGAAAAATCAATTTGTCCAGAGTTTTTACGATTTAGTACTAATACATTCTTTGCTTTATCAAACGTAAGTGTCGTGTATTGTTTCTCCGTATGATGCACAGTGATCCCAAACTGGTCTGCATCGACACGTTCAAGATTTAAAGTTAGATCGACATACGATTCATCCAGCTTTACTGTTTTCGTTCCATCAACGATACACTCGTCAATATTAATATTTTTAGAGAAATAGCAATCTAGTTCTTTTACTAATTTTTGAATAACTTTATAGTCTTCTCCAACTTTCCGAACAGAAAGCTCTCGCGGCAACGTCATTTGACTGCGCCATCCCTCTGTTGGGACTTGATTCGCATACCTCCAGTTACTCATCCAGCCAAGGTAGATGCGTCTTCCATCCTCTTCAGGGATATCCGAAAAGCTCACACCTGCATAATTATCTCTTCCAAAGTCGAGCAATTTAATCGATTCATGATCTGAAGTAAAGGTGGAACCATCAAAGGAGCCAGTGAAATATTGTGTAAATGACCCATTATCAAATTCAGGATTATCTCCAATGCTTACAATCAACACCCATTTCTCTTCATCGCTGTCTTCTACCTTTAATTTAAATAAATCTGGGCATTCCCACACGCCATCGTGAGAACCAAATCCCTCACCAAATTCACTTTCAAACTTCCAATCAATTAAGTTTGGTGAAGAATAAAAGGTGATCGTTTGACCTGTCGCTAATGACATTATCCATTTTTCAGTTTCCTTATGCCAGAACACTTTCGGATCTCTGAAGTCTACTTTTGTATCATGACCAAGAATTGGATTCCCTTCGTACTTTGTCCACGTTCTTCCTTTATCATGACTGAAAGCTAAACTTTGAGTTTGAACTGAAGGTTTTCCTTCCGTTCCTTCTAAGTGATGCGTGAAAATAGCGACTAGTCCTGGCTCGTCTGGGAAAAAACCAGACGTATTGTTCCAATCGACAACCGCACTGCCAGAGAAAATCGTTCCATGTTCATCTGGATATAATGCAATATCGAGCTCCTCCCAAGTTATCATGTCCTTACTAACCGCGTGGCCCCAGTGCATGGGACCCCACGTTGTACCATTTGGATGGTATTGATAGAATAAGTGATACTCACCTTCGAAATAGACCATTCCATTTGGATCATTCATCCAGTTTTCCTTAGGTGCAAAGTGTAATTTGGGTCTATATTTTGCTAAATTATTAATTGTCATAGTAACCTCCATTTTTACTCTGTCGTGCGATCATACCCTGCTTGTTTAATTTCTAACCATTCTTGTAAACCTAGACGATCCAATTCTACTAAATAGTCATCCCACTCTTCTTCTACTTTTCCATTTGTAATCCATTCCGCACGTTTTCTATTTACATAAGGCATTAAATCTGCCTCGATCGTAGACAGACGATTCAGTTCTTCAAGGCCGTGTAATACTCTCGGGTAAATATTATCTGCTTTCATGTGTGGAACCATCACTTCTTTCATTAAACCTAATCTCCATGCTGCATCATCTGGTTTCGTTGTCACCGTGCCATAATAGCTATCTAGTATCGCTAAAGGTCCGCCAATAGATGTTCTCTCTCTCAATTCAACAGGCGCCGTCCCTTCTAAATCTAGATGTCTCAACATTTGAGCGCTTTCATCAAATTCAAAAATGTTTTGTTGCGTATCATCGCCATACGTACCCCAGTTGTTTTGAACAGATTGTATCGGATCATATAGTTGGTCAATCCATTTGGCTGTTAATTCAAGATTTTGATTGGCACTCGTAATGACCATGCGCGAACGGTCAAAGCCTATTCCATTTGTTCTTGTTACATTGATATGACCATCTGGACCAGCTAAAGGACCCATTAAATCATAGTCGTCACCCATACCAGTAATGTTTCCTTTATCCCATGTGAAGTACAAACCATAACGTCCTTCTTGTCCTTTGGCAACATACACAGGCCAGTCTTGTTCAAATCCTTCAATATCCATTAAATTCTCTTCATATAACTCGTTCATGAATTTAATCGCTTCTTTATAGCCTTCATCAGCTGCTGTTAATTTTACTTCTCCATCATTCGTTACAACCGTACGATCCCAGTTATCACCTAGACCAAAAGAGCCAAATAAGAACCCTAAATCTTCTCCACCATGATTAATAATAAAAGACATCGGGATCGTTTGTCCGTCGCCTGCTGGATCATTGTCCCTAAACGCAATGAGGACATCTTTTAATTCATCTGTTGTCGTTGGCATGTCTAAGCCTAATTGATCCAACCATTCAACATTAATCCAAGGAAAATTATCTACAGATTGAATACGTTCTCTGCCTTCACCTAATTCTTCAATCCATGGAAAGGCATATATGTTTCCATCTGGAGCCGTCATCATTGCTTCATACTCCGGTGCCTGCTCAAGTACTTTTTGTAAATTAGGCATATATTGATCAATTAAATCGTTAAGCGGAATAATCGCTTCATCTTTTGCTAAGTTTAATAACTCATAGTCACTATAGTATGCATTCAAAATCGCATCGGGCATTTCACCGCTCGACATTGCTAAATTTCTTCTTTCAGTAAATTGTGCCCCTGTAAAGTTTCTCCACTCGATTTCGACCCCTGTTTGTTCTTCTAAACGTTGAAAAATCAACTTGTCATTAGGGTCTTCAGGTGCTAATGGTGAACTTTCTGTCAAAAATTTTAATGATACCTTTTCTTCTAATGGAAACGTAATATCAGACAACTCATAATCCTCGGACCATGTTTGGTTCGAATTTCCTCCACAAGCTACAAGAAGTGACGTTCCAATTAACACTGCTGACATCGCTTTAACAAATTTCTTCATAACAAACCCCCACTTTTCTTTTTTTTATTTTAATGACCCGACCATAACACCTTTTTCAAAGTATTTTTGGAAGAATGGGTACATAATTAATAACGGTAAGCTTGCCACAACAATCGATGAGTACTTGATCATTTCGGCAATTCTTTGCATTTCAGCCCTTGCCAGTTGATCGGCAATCATTCCTGGTTGGACTTCGTTTTGGATGAGAATGTCACGCATAATCAATTGCAACGGGTACAGTGACTTGTCTTCAAGAAAAATCATCGCATTAAAGTAAGAATTCCATTGTCCGATAAAAGCATAGAGAGCGAGCACAAAAATAATTGGCTTAGACAATGGTAAAATAATTCTTAAGAAAATTTTAAAATCAGAAGCACCATCGATTCTTGCCGCCTCTTTCAACTCATTCGGCAGCGCTTTAAAATACGTTCTTGCCAAAATTATATTCCAAACCGTGACCGCTCCTGGCAAAATGACCGCCCAAGGTGTATTAATCATTCCTAACTCTCTGACAAGTAGATACATTGGGATCATCCCTCCATTGAAAAACATCGTAAAGAGGAAGTAAATCATTAAGGCCTTTTTCCCAACGAGCTTATCAACCGATAACGAATATCCAGCTAGGATCGAAAAACCAACCGATATGAGCGTAAATCCTACAGCATATAGAATGGAATTTAAAAATCCTCTCATAATCGACCCATCCGTGAAAATACGTACATATCCATCAACCGTCCAATGTTCAGGATTAAATGAAATGCCTCTCGTTACTAGAATATGAGGCTGTAAAAAAGATCCTAACAGTACATATAGGAGAGGAACCATAACAATTAAGACAACTAAACTCAGCAAGACTTTATTTAATAGAAGGATTAGTCGGTCTGTTTTCGAATTATTGATCAGCCTATTTTTGTTCGAGTTACTTTGAAGCAGCAGTCGATTTTTTTTCTTTTTGTTGTATTTTTCTTTTTTTAAATTACTCATCCTACTAACTCCTTTCTAGTAAAGTGTTTCACCATTTAATCGTTTCACTACATAGTTTACTGAAACTAATAACATCAAACTAACAACGGAGTTAAATAATCCAACAGCTGCACCAAATGACCAATCTCCTGCTTGCAACCCTCTTTTGTATACATAGGTTTCAATAATTTCTGAAGCAGGTAAATTCATGTCTGTTTGTAGCAAATAGGCTTTTTCAAAACCAACACCCATGATTCCTCCAACTGCTAGAATGAACAAGACCGCCATAACTGGTTTCAGCACTTGAACGTCAATATGCCAGATTCTTTGTAATAGTGATGCCCCGTCAATCGTTGCAGCATCATGCAATTGCGGATCACTATTTGATAGGGCGGCTACATAAATAATCGATGCAAATCCAGCACCTTGCCAGATTCCAGATGCAATGAAAATCGTTCTAAAATAGTCTGGATCAGACATAAACGATATCGGACGGTCTAAGAAAACAGATAATAGAGCATTAATCGGTCCTGCTGGTGATAGAAACATAAAGACCATCCCGCCGATGACAACGACTGAAATGAAATGCGGTGCGTAAATCATTAATTGAACATTCTTTTTTATGCTTGCTCTTCTTACCTGATTTAACATGAGAGCCAAAATGATTGGAACAGGAAAACCGATAAGAAGTTCAAACGCACTTAGTTTAATCGTATTTGCGAAAATCTGATGGAAATTGGGCGAGTTCAAGAAATTTGTAAAGTGAGTCAACCCAACCCATTCACTTCCCATGATCCCCCGTGTTGGACTAAAGTCCTTAAAAGCAATCGTTACTCCATACATCGGAATGTAATTAAATACAAACACTAAACTGACGGCAGGAGCTAAAAATACATACAAGATAAAATTTTTCTTCATAAACTCTAATCGGCTTTCTTTCTTTTTCTTTATTTTAGGCAACTGATTCGAATCAGCAGCTGTCTTGGTTGTAGCGCCCCCGTTTTGAGCCATGTCTTTCCCCCCTTAAGTAATAACTTTCTTAGCAGTCTTGGAATCTATCAAACATACGAAATGCGACTTGAAAGCTTGTCATCTTAAGTAAGAATTAAGGTAACGCTTTCTTGAATTCAGTATAACAAAATCGTACTTACGGCTATTTCAATATCTTTGGTTTCGGCCTTTTAATATTTTCGGTAGTTGAAACCGGATACAAATAAGCAATGTGACGTTATCTAAGACTTCTTTTCTCCGATTCTTAAAATAAAAAGAAAGGAGTTATCCCAAAGATATGTTTTGACCTTTGGGATAACTCCTCTTGTTTATTCAACAGATTGACTAAAGTCTTTTCTCGGTAAAGAAAACGATGCTACTTTCATTATGACGAAACTGATTAAGCTCATACCGAAAACAAGGATTAATACAGGAAAGTTCAGATACAAAAAGAATACAATAGCCAGCCCACCGATCATCATGATTGTTTGAAGTGGTTTTGCAACAGCAAGAATTAAGGCATGTTTCGGATATTGCAGAAACTTCAATTTAAAATGAACGAATAAAGGAAAAATATAGAGTAAGGTCAGTAAATAGACAATGCCGATCACAACCGTTATGCTTGCCAACGTTAATTGGAGAATGTTGTTGTCTAACAGCTGCAGTACTTTAATATCTACGTATAAAATAACTCCAACAATCAAGACAAGGTATCCAATAAGATTTGACATAATGAATTCAGATTTAAATTTGCTCCAGAATACTTTCAAAATGGGGGTATCCTCATCCTCCATAATGATTTGTCTCAATACAGCAAATAATGCTACAGTAGCCGGGAAAAATCCTAATACAAAAACACCTAAAAAAGAAAATAAGATCCATAGAAGGTTTAATAGAACTAAATTAAATGCAAATGTACCTAGTCGCATGTACCATGGTGACCGATCAAACATGTTTGTACACCTCCATCGTGATAGCATTTGTTTGTCCACCTCTTCTTTACTTTACCAAAAGCAGCGAAAATAATAGTTTAATATTTTTGGTTAGGGATGTTTAAGATATTCAGGTGTCCCTGACACACTCAGCATACTTAGCAAAACCCCACAAAAAAACCCTAGTCATTCTGAGACCACTGAAAAAGTCCTTTTTAGCAGATTCGAGGAAGCAGCAATGGCTCCACACGTTGCGCGCCTGCTATGAGAAACCCATTCATAGCAGGCTTTAAGACAAAGCAACGGTTCCGCTCATTGCTTAAAGGCCATTGAAAAAGGTTAAAACCATACCTTTTTCAATGGCCTCGTCATTCTAGGGGGTTTTTCTAGTGCAACGTAGCTTGGTAATGGCTACGCTCGCTGCTCTCATTTGTGAGTAACCGCTTTAGAGATGCTAAAAACCATGTAGTAGCTTTGCTCATTAAGTCGAGTTGAGTGCGTTATTAATTTTTTCTACGGCTTCGTCTGCGGCTTCTTTTACGTCTTTTTCGTTGAGAACGATGTCTTCAAATAATTCCTTAATAGCCTTACTAATAACTGGATAAGCTGGGGTGACTGGACGGTTCTTTGAATAGGTTTGTCCTTGTTCAATAAAAATGTTTTTTGGATACTCTTTTAGCTCAGGCAGGTCCTGGACTACGGAGTACCTTGCCGGGATATCTCCTGTGATCTCCGAATGCTTTTTGACAGCATTATAGCTTGTAGCAAATTTAATAAATTCCCACGCTTCATCTGGATGTTCAGACTTTGCTGAAATCCCTAGAGCCCAACCTCCATTTGGTGTAACTTGGTAATCAGCTTTTGGCAATGGTGCGATCCCAAAGTCTTCTCCTAACACCAAACCATAACTTTCAAAATCTACCAAGTGCCAAGAACCCATGACCGTCATAGCAAGCTGATTCGATTCAAAAGGAAGAGGAGGCAACTCGACCGTTGCTACACGATGCTTCAAATATAAATCTTGATAAAACTTAAGGGCTTCCAATGCTTCTTCAGAATTTAAATATCCATCAGCAGTTGTCGCATCTGGACTTAATACATCTGCTCCGAACTGCCAAAGGAATGGCAATTTAAAATAAGCAGGGCCTTCTCCTTCACCAAAGCCTTGAGCCGGGTCGATCCCATAAATACCCTGTTCTGGATTATGAATTTTTTGGGCAATTTCGAGTACCTTGTCCCAAGTCATCGCTTGTTCTCTTGACGGAAAAGGGATCCCAGCCTCGTTAAATAGATGCTTATTATAAAATAAGGCAATACTAGATTCTGCGATAGGGGCAAGATAAATTTCATCCTGATAGGTTAACCCTTTCAATGTGTGCTCAAAGATGTCTTCAATATTTCCTTCTTCTTTCATGTATCGATCTAACGATAATAGCGTACCGGCATTGGCATATAAAGCTAAGTTAGGACTATCAATGGACATAATGTCGGGATGGTTTCCAGCAACTAACTCCGTTCGGAGCCTGAGTTCATATTCATTAGCCCAGTGCATGGAAAGCATATTGATCTTTATATGAGGATGAGCTTCTTCAAACTCAGCAACCAATTCTTCATATGCCTGATTAGACGCGTGGTTCGCTAAATTACGTAAAAACGTAAGCTCAACTAGTTCTTTCTCATTTTTTTCATCACGCTCATTAGAATACGGGGCAACATAAATTAACGCCCCCCCTGCAAGAAAACATAGAATAATGACGATTACAGCTCTTTTGCTCACCTGGTTTCCCCCTTTCTATTGCCTTCCTTTAGCCTTCAATTTATCACAATTCGGATTTACGAAATTCCAAAGGTGTTTGCCCAAAATGTTTTTTAAAAACGGTACTAAAGTAGCCTGAATTCGAAAAACCAACTAAATTAGCCACATCAATGATTTTAAGTTGTTGATCTTTAAGAAAGTGCTTCGCTTTCTCCATTCGTAAATGAACGAGATAATCACTAAAGTTTTGTCCAACTTGATGTTTAAACGTTTCTGATAAATAAGCACTATTTATATGAAATAATTTAGATAATGAAGTAAGCGAAATCTCATTAGCATAATGTTCATCCAAATAGTGTCTAATACTTTCAATTAATTTGCTGTTTGAAAAACGAGCTAATCGTACTTTTTCAATAATTAACTGGGCTAATTGAATTAGAAGCTCGATTACTTTATGTTGAGAATTTAGCTCCCAAATACTTTGTTGGCAATTCCAAATCGTGTTTTGGATATCTTTCGTCTCGGTATCGTATTTCTTCACCAATGAACCTAATAGAAAGAGTACTCGGTTGGCTACAAAGGTAAAAGATAAAACAGATTGCGCCTTTGCTCCTCCAAGGACATTGTTAAGATTTTCTTTAAACATCTCGATATCAACATTTTCAATAGCATTTGTTAACTTTCGTTCAAAATCAGGAGAAAAATCAAAAACTGCCTCTCTCGCTGCCGTCTCATCGATTACTTGTGATTGACCGCCAAGTTGACTTTGACTCCAAGAAAGCAAGCTAGAGATATACCCATTTCTAAATTCTTCAAGACCTTTTACAACATTTCCAATTCCTATGACCGTTTCTAAGTTTAAGTATTTCTTGACCTTTTCTTGAATGGACTTTACTAAGTTTGGTGTCTGCTCTGGAGTTTTTGAATCGAGCAGCTGCAAGAATTGAACCATATTCGTATAACTCGGATCGTAAAACGAGTACGTTCCTTCATGTTCTTTCGCTATTTCCTTACATAACATTTGAAAAGGAAGCCATAATTCCTTTAATCGATTCGGATTATCCTCTGATTCTCTAATTTCTACCGTTGCAAACTGCACTGTTACATTTTCATCTGCCAGTTCCTCTAACTGCAGCTGCAGAAGCCTCTCTTTCACCATCCTAAGTTGCAACCATTCTCCTTTTACTAATTGAAGGAAATATTGTTCTTGTACTTGCTGAAGATGAGAATGGACAAGCTGACGCATCCGATCTGATTCAATTTGACTTTTCTTCTCTTCCTCAATTTCTTTCCGTATTCTTCTTAATGCTTCTTCTAACTCATCAGGGGCAACGGGTTTTAATAAATAGTCTCTAACTCCTTCCTTCATTGAGCCGCGCACATAGTCAAAATCAGAATATCCCGATAAAACAATCAGCTTTACATGTGGATATTGTTCGTAACACCGTTTAGCTAATTCAACTCCGTCCATAATCGGCATTCTCATATCAGTAATGATTAAATCCACATCAATGTTTTTTAGTAATTCAAGTGCTTCTTGACCGTTGGAAGCTTCGGCAACAATTTCAAAGCCTTCTACTTTCCAGTCGACTTTAAACCGTAAGCCTTTACGAACTTGAACCTCATCATCCGTAATTATGACCTTCATCACAATCCCCCCTAAAATTAATACACAATGTAATCCGTGTCCCAACATTCTTTTCAGACTCTATTTGATAGGAAAAATCTTTTCCATAGTAAAGCTTTAATCGCCCAATTACATTTTTTAGGCCAATACTGTTGCCCTTACTCTCTAGTACAGTCATCGTTTCATCATCCATTTCTTCGTTAGCTAAATTCGAAATAACCTCTTCAGACATTCCTATCCCTTTATCTTCAACAACAATGTATACGTCTTTTCCAACATTTTCCGTTTTTATATAGATTTGTGCAGACGATTTTTCAATAAAACTATATTTCACTGCATTTTCTACGAGCGGTTGTAAAATAAATTTTATAATCGGAAATCGTCTTGTTTTCAGATCCTCGTCAATTTCAACTTTTATCGCATCCTCATATCTTAGCTTTAAGATGTCTGTGTAACTTTTAATATAACTTACTTCTTCACCTAACTTCACAACGTTGCTTTTTGTATTCAATGAATACCTCATCATTCTGCCTAAATAAACACTGACATTCATAACCTCTCTATTTTTTCCTTGAACGGCTAATCCCCCAATGATTTCTAGAGTATTGTTTAAAAAATGTGGATTAATCTGCAGTAATAACGCTTTGTACTCAGCATCTTTCCGGCGCAGGTTCGCCTCGTATTCTGTTTCGATTAACTTTTTTAATTGTTCAATAGTGCGATCGAACACTTTAATTAGATAACCGACTTCATCGTTATGCGATTTTATTGTCGGCATAAAGCGTTTGGCCCCAGCAAAATCCCCCCGTTCGATATATCCCATCGCTTTCGCCAAATTTCCAAGTGGTCTTGTAATCGTTGAAGAAAGCATGAAAGAAGCGACTATTGTTAGCATAAATACAACACCACTCGTCAGTAGTAAGTTGCGCTGCAAATTGTTCACTTTTGAAAACAAGTCAGACTCTGTCACTTCACTAATTAAAATCCAATCTCCTACCGGTAATTTTTGAAAAAACATAAAGTAAGTTTCGCCATTATGGTCCGCTTCGATTAACCCTTTCTGTTGATAACCATTCGCTATTTCAGCCAAACCTTGTTTTAAAATATTATGAGGGAGATCGACGTGCCCTTGAAAAACATTTGACCCTTTTTGGTCGATCAAATAGGCTCGACCTTCTTGTCCAATTTTAATTTTATTTAAAGCCTTCTCTAGCAAGTCAGATGGAAAATTAACTTTTATGATCCCACTTGGAACTAACGTATTTGTATCAAAGAGAGGCAATATATAACTGTTTATTTCACCTGGATATGGCTGCAATTGATCGATATGTGACTTTGCAAGCTGTTGTTCATGTTCAATAAAATCTTGGAACCACTCTTCCTCATCGAGGTCTGGATTATTCCCCCAAATTCCAGTACCATCATAAAAAAGTACGGAAATGGACATAAAATTTGAATTGTTTACCATCATGGAAGATAACAATCTTCTTAGTTCATTCTTCACCAGCAAAGTCTCATCATCCGCACCATTCTCTTTTTCCAGCCTTAACCACTCTTGAGTCGTTTCGTTAATGAGCACCTGCTTACCTAAATCCTCGGCCTGTGTCGTAATCGAGTCAACATACAACAAATACTGATCCATCATTTCAATTGTTAAGTCTTGTGCCTGATCTGTAATAATAGTTGTAAACCAGCTTGGAATAATAATTGATAATAGAATAAATGGAATCGTTAGCAAACATGTAAAAATAAGAAATAAACGATTGCGTAATGTAAAAAACATTTCAGCCTTCTTTCTCAATAAGATAAAAAAAGAAACCCCTTACATTTTATCTTAAGATTTTATCCGTCACTATAAGTCTAGTTCATTCGCTGTTAAATGATCAATCAGTAAATTAAGTCTTCCTACCTATAAATTCTTTGTATAGAACATTAGCATATCGCCCACAATTTTACCACATGGAAATTTAAAGTAATCGCCGCTAGCAGGTGGTTGTTAATCAGTTATAGAGAGCCAGTGTTCAATAAAAATAGACAAGTACCCTCGCTCAAATGCATTAATTATTTAAAAGAATAATTGTTTTGATATAATTTCCCATCCATTTATTTGTACTACTCTTTAATCCAAAACAAAAAAGCCCTCTATCCAAGGACTTTTCTCATTGTGTTATAATGACCTCTACTCGTATCGAACTAGTGACTAAATTAATTTAAACTTTTCTGTATCCAAAGTATTTTCTCTTTTTCTTTTGTAGGCAAAGACATCCTGAACTTTCTTTTCAATACATTGACATTTGAACTGATGAATTCTACTTTTTTATAAGGTTTATTACTAGAGTTGTTAGTTCCATCAAAATGAAGGATCATTTTGAACAGAAAATGATCCTCTTTTGAAATGACAGCTCGATACGTACCAATATATTCCCCATCTGCATTATGACCTTTGATTTTTCCTATCCAGATGCTCATTAGATTCATCACCTTTGAAGTATTAAACAACCTACCAACTATTCAATTATTTGTCTATGTTCCTTAATTTGAATGAGTGAAAAACCAAATGGATCTAATTCTACCTTAGAACTTCTTATCGTTTTTTTACTCCATAGATCTATTGCTTTTTTATCTGTAAAGTCACATGGTAGATTGATCTGTACGTCTTTATCTGAATTATTTATAGCTATCAAGATCGTTTCATCGTCAGATTTTTTCGAGTAAATTACATGGTTTGTTTCAACATTTGTTTCAAGTATTGTAAACTCCCCATTATTACCTAAAACAACGTGTTCTCTTCTTAAAGCAATGACTTTTTTTACAAACTCAAGTAATCCTAAATCCTGTTCTTCTTCATTCCAAGCCATACATTTACGGCAACCAGGATCATTTTCACCAGTTATACCAACTTCATCTCCATAATAGATACATGGAGTACCAATAAAAGAAAGTTGAAATAAAAAGAGCAACTTTAATTTTTCTTTGTTTTCCTTACAAATTGTTAATATTCTCGGGGTATCATGACTACCTAATAAATTAAAGGCTACCTCATTAACATTTTTCGGATAAGAGCTAAGTACCTTTGTTAATTGTTGACCAAATTCCTCAGCATTTATTTCATCTTTTGCAAAGAAATCTAAAGTAGCCTGTGTAAAAGGATAATTCATGACTGCATCGAATTGGTCCCCTTGTAACCAAGGCATCGAGTCATGCCAGATCTCCCCAAGTATGTAGGCATCTGCCTTAATAGACTTAACTACTTGTCGAAATTCTCTCCAAAATTGATGGTCTACTTCATTTGCGACATCAAGACGCCAGCCATCTATATCAAATTCTTCAATCCAATAACGGCCAACATGAAGCAAATATTCTTTTACTTCTGGATGTTCCGTGTTTAATTTCGGCATGGCATGGGTGAACGCAAAGGTATCATAATTTGGTTCAGGTAAAGGTTTCACTGGAAACTCCCTTAAATGAAACCAATCTTTATACTTTGACTCTTCCTGGTTTTTCAACACATCTTGAAAAGCATCAAAGTAAAAGCCGCTGTGATTAAACACGGCATCAAGCATCACTCGTATCCCGTTTTGATGGCAAACCTTTACTAAACTCTTAAATGTTTCCTTGTCCCCAAATTGAGGATCAATCTCAAAATAATCAATTGTGTCATATTTATGATTAGATTTTGCCTTAAATATTGGGGTAAAATAAATCCCATTAATCCCCAAGCCCTTTAAGTAATCAATGTTTTTAATAATCCCTTCAAAATCTCCACCAAAAAAACTATCTACCTTTGGCTCTGCACTCCCCCAAGACAATGTTCCTTCAGGGTTTAAATCTGGATTACCATTTGCAAACCTTTCAGGGAAAATTTGATACCATATTGTCTCCTTCACCCAGTCTGGAGCTTTAAATACATCCACTTCATTTAAGAATGGAAAGCAAAAATAAAAGTTAGTCGTTTTAGGATCCTTTTCTTTGAATCCCATCTCACCGTAAATAACCCTTTCATCTTGCGAGTAAAGTTCAAAGCCATAACGTAATCGTCGGTACTCAGGTTTCACCTCTACAAACCAATAATCAAACAATTCATCCGTTCCTTCCAATACCATTGGTTTTGTACTGTTTACCCATTCTTCCTTTTCCCACTGATAAGGGTCTCCAAAAATCAAGTATGCTTTTGTTATGTCCCCTTTTTTTGCCTTCAAACGAATATGAAGGGTTTCGCTATCGTAGGCATAAGCATAATTATTTTTCGGTCTGTGATAAATTGCTTCTTTTAACATTTATACCAACCACCAATCATTTTTAAGTTGTCTAACTAGAATAAAGACTATTTGATTATTCCATTATCTAACGAAATCAAACCACTAGAAACCGTTTACATTCAGAAGTAGGTGTCTTTTATTTTGATTTAACCCCCGGAATATTTAAATGGTGTTTTCTTTCACCTTCTAATAGATAAATATGACACTCACATTAGTAACAAGTAAACAAAAATTCAAGTAAAGTATAAGTAATTCACCTATAAAAAAACCTGTGTCTCAACAGGTTTTAAAAACATTAGATTCATCTTCCTACTCTTTCTTTAGCAAGCACCTGATCAATCTCTTTTGCAGCCTTTGATAAACCTTCCTCTACACTGACACTTCCAGTAAGAATCAACTCTAAGTATTTACTATAAATTTCATCAACTTCCCACCATTTTGGTACAATAGGTGGGAAAAGAACTTCATCAAGACTGTCTACATATGGTTGATAATGTGGAAAATGATCATATAATTCTGAGAGCTCAACCTTGTTATTTGTTGGCTTTAGACCTGCTTGTGCCATATACGTTTGAGGTCCTATATTAGTCATCCATTTAGCAAAGGTCCATGCTGCTTCTTTATCTTTTGCCGCTTTTGAAATAACGATATTTTCTCCACCCAAAATTGCTCTTTTATTATCATGGATTGGAAATGGTGCAGCCACAGTTTCTTGATTCATCGATTGAATCTGCTCTTCAGAGAAACTACTATAAAACCAAGGTCCCTCATCAATCATAAAAAAGTTACCGTCTAAGATACCTTGCCATAACCCTCCAGATGTTACTAAATTCCCTTTTTGATAAAATGATAAAAGCTTATTAACAGCAGCAATGCTTTTCTCACTATTTAAATACCCTGTAGCTTGTGAATAGGTTGGATCGGTTAACATCCCGCCGAAGCCATAAAAATATTGTAACGTTGCCCACATTGAAAAGTCACTGATCCCAATAACATATTGATTTCTTTCAACTAAATTTATTAGCTCATCCATTGTTTCAGGCGGGGTATCCTCACCTGAAATTTCAAGTAAATCCTGGTTGTAGATGGAAGCCTTTGTGTAAATATTTAAAGGAACACCGTAATATTTCCCATTATAATAGTTAGATTGCATTAGGCGCTCATCAAACTGATCTTTTAATTCATCAAATTCTTCAAAATCACTTAGGGGATGTAAAAGGTCAAGTTGTGCAAATTCCGGAGTCCAAGCGATGTTCAACCTAATAACATCAGGCGCTCTATTAGTAGAAGCTCTAGAAACCATCTCCGAAATTAATGTATGATTATAATGTTGTCTAACTGACTTCACTTCAAGCATTGGATATTCCTGTTCAAATAAAGGAATGATGCTATTTTCAAAAATATAGGTCTCCTTTTCATTATACGTATGCCAATAAACAATCACTTCTTTTTCGGATTCAGCATCTAATGCGGGGCTATTATCTCCAATAATGGTTTGGTTGCCACAACCTGTAATCAAGAAAAATCCCACAAGCAAGAGAAGAACATTCTTTTGTTGCATAAGCCCCACAATCGCCACCTCCTATTTTTGCTGTTTTAACCGATAATCAATTGGTGAATTGCCTGTCATTCTCTTAAACAGTTTGCTGAAATATTTAACATCTTTAAATCCAGATTGTTGTGCCACTTCGTATACCTTTAATGAAGTGTTCATTAACAACTCACTTGCTTTATTAATTCGAAGGTTAATCACATAATCAATAAATTTTTGATCACTATACTGCTTAAACAAAATACTAAAGTAATTTCTACTTATATGAATATGATCAGCAACCTTTTGAAGCGTTAATTCTTCGGTATAGTGCTGATGTATATAACTAATTGCACGTTCCATCAGCTCATTATCACTACTTGGCTTACGATTTCGTTCCGAGATAAGTTGAATACATTCATCAATATTTTTAATAAGCAAAATATACAACTCGTCAAGCGTTTCGGTTTGTTGAAGTTCATGGCATTTAGCAATTAGTAATGAGAGGTCTAACTTATTTCCAAATAAACTCGATAATAAATCACTTGCTTCCTGTCTAATTACTGACGCTTGAAATTCTCCCTGCTTCCATTGCTTGTAACGTTCTTCAATAAACGTAACTACCTTTTCCTTATCAACAGGGATAACAAACTGTTTCATTTCATCTGCTATAGATCGTCTATTTGAAAATTCTTTTAACTCTTTATAAGAAAACACAACGTCTTCAGGATAAAAAAATCGCCTCTCACAAGCTAAAAAGCTTCGCCTAAAGCCTTCTTTAGCTTCATATACACTTGAAATAATATCATAACCAAATGAAAAGCGTACATTTAACTCTTGCATCACTACTCCTTGTAGTTGGTGAAGTACTCTTACAGGATCAAGATCGATATTCACGAAAAACAGTATATCTACATCGCCAATTATTAAGCAAACGCCTGTTGCATACTGATTATAAAAACGCTCTTGAACCTCTTCAAGTGTGAAGCTTTTAAATAAAACTCCATATTGCTCTTCAATCTTTGCTATATCGTTCATCTTCATATAGATAACGAGAATGGAACCAGAATTTAAATAATTGATTTCTCCGTAATCAGAAAAATCTTTTTCATTTAGAAGGATACGCTTTAAATCTTGTTCAACCTTTTTTCTTTCGAGTAAAGAGGTAGACTGATCAACAAGAGTTAACTTTTTCTTTATATACGTTTCTTCCTCCAAGAGTTTCACACACTTTTGAATTAATTGTACAAACTCCTCTTGCTCGAGTGTAGGTTTTAAAACATAATCAATCGCTCCGTATTTTATTCCCTCTTTGACATATTCAAACTCATTAAAGCTGCTTACTAAAATGACCTTTATTTTCGGATAAAGATCTACCGCTTTCCTCATTAGAGTCAAACCATCCATCACTGGCATTTTAATATCTGTAATTAAAATATCAACACGATTTTCCTTCATGGCTTTAAAGGCCTCCTCCCCATTCGGGAAAGCTCCTAGTAAAAATAATCCTTCTTTATCCCATTCTACAGAAGCCTTTAAACCAAAACGGATGACAGGCTCATCATCAACGATCATAACGTTATACATGATTCTCACCTCTATCTTTTTAGTTTTATGACCAATGTAACCGTTGTTCCATTTGTGCTACTATCAATTTTCACAAGTGAATCCGATGCATAATAAAGCTTAACTGACTCAAAAACATGAAGAAAACCGATACCTACAGACATATTAGGAGTGTAGGTTGCTTGCTGAATTTTGTTTAATTTATCCTTGTCCATCCCTATGCCATTATCAGAAATACCTATTTCGACTCCACCATCTATCTTTCGTCCTGATAATTTGATTATGCCTTCCTTGTCAGTTGGTACAATCCCATGAAAAATAGCATTTTCAACAATAGGCTGCAACAGCATTTGTGGAATTAGAAAATCATTTACTTCCAAATCAACATCTAATTGCAATTGAAAGGTTTGCTCATAACGAATTTGCATAATGTTAATAAACTTTTCGATAATTTCGATCTCTTCTTTGACTGTAACAAATGTTCCTTTCTTTCCCATATTTGCTTCAAGTAACCTCGTTAATGCTGATAAAGCCATATTTGCACGATCAAACTGTTTAAAGTTCACAAGCCACCTTACTGTACTGAGTGTATTAAATAAAAAATGTGGATTGATTCGGTGTTTCACCGCACGCAACTCCGCTTCCTTCTTTTGAACTTGTTCACTTTTCACTAATTCCATAAGGTGCTCAAGCTTTTCTAACATCCGATTAAACTCCATGCTCATCATCCCAATTTCATCAGATGTTTGTACGTTTGTCCGAACATTAAAGTCCCCTTCACCGACAAGCTTCATTTGATTTGTAAGTACTTTGATAGGCTTTGTTACCCGGTTTGCAAAAAACAAACCAATCAAAATAGCTGCTATGCCAAACGTAATAGAAGATAAAATTACAATCGTTTGAATCGTAAGTAATTGACCTGTAATTTCTTTAATTGGAACGACTCCTACGATCGTCCAGCCGTTTGCAAGTGGTTGTTTTACTCCATAGTAATTAAGCCCATCTTCTACATACTCAAATTCTATTTCTTCTCCATCTATGACTCGATCATATAATTGCTGATTCGAGATCATTTCGTTGATCTTTTCAATATTTGAATCAATCATAATGTTACCTTGTTGGTCAACAACAAAGAAACGCCCCGTTCTTCCTAACTTAATCTGGTTAATCGTATCAAGTACTGCCTCTCCATCAAGAAACACTTGAATATAGGCAATATTATTTAAAGTATCAAAATCCTTCATTACGCGACTAATCGGTAAAACCAATTCGGTGCTCTCTTCTAAACCACTAAACCACTCAAACTGAAGGCCTTCCCAATACAATTCACCATCTAAATTCCTTGATGCAATCACCCAGTCCAACTCTCTCAAGTTAGTTTGATAGAACTTTTCCCAATGGAAAAATCTACTTACCCAACTTGTCCCCTCTTCCCTTAAAATATAAATCATCTGTACATGAGAATTTGATTGTATATGTGCGTTTAAGAATGAATTCATCATTTCATTATTTTGGTGACGTTCATGTTCTGAAAGTTCAGTATCTAGATCCGCTTTAACAATTTCCTGCAGCCTCTTATTACTATAGATGAGATTCGACATGTCACTTCCAGCTGTGAGAACATTAGACAAGGAATCTGCTGCTTGGCGAGTAGTCTGAATTGAAGACTCTCTTACATTTTCTTTAATGATGTTTGATGAAGATACATAAAAGAAAATGCTATTAAACAGAGTGGGGATTAAACTTACTATTAATACCACAAAAACAACCTTTGTAGCGAAACGATTTTTAGTCAAGTTTTTATTGTTTATCATCATTTAGTCCCTTATTAACTCAATTTCTTGGTACCATCATAACTTTCACACATTAATCAAGCAAGGTGAGGTATACTTGCTTCTTTTATATAACTTTCCGAATTTTAAGAAAACATTAATTACTACTTTTTCATATACTCTATTATATATACGATATAACTTTCAGGAAATCGTCTTCATTATGAGGGTGGTGTCTTTTATTACAATCGATTAACCGTAAACTATCATACAATCCCAACAGTGTCTTATATTATTAAAGATAAGACACTGTTTTTGATTTGGAGCTTAGAATTTAACATTCTAGAGAATCACCTTTTTAGTGAGGAATAATTCTTTCATCTCAATATATTTTTTTGAAATTTTAGTCTTTGTTTTGCATTACCTTTAATAATTACATCTACACCACTATCCATATTTCTTTCAACTTTTTCTCCCTTGATTACTTTCGTGGCAGCTTCAATGCTAAAATACCCCATATCATAAGGGTTCTGTGCTACTGTTCCAGGCAAGATCCCTTCTTCTACTAACTCAATCATTTCGTTAATTCCATCTGCTCCGACAATAGGAATAGAAATCCCATACTCTTCAATAACATTAAAAACACTTAATGCCATAATGTCAGTTACCGTATATACACCTTTTATATCAGGATGTTCCTGTAAAACTGTTTTCATCGCTTCTTTAACAGGTGCTGTTTCATTTGGTAAATCGACTATTTCAACGATCTCGATTCCAGCAGTCTCTAAACTCATTTTAGCTCCTTTTATCCGATCACGTGAAATTGGATGACTTAATTCACCTGCAAGTAGAGCTACTTTATTTCCTGGCTGAAGACTTGCAGCTAATAGCATCCCACCCATTCTTCCTAATTCAAAATTATTCGTTCCAATATATGAGGTTATATATATCCAAGGGTAATCTGTATCTAACAACAATACAGGAATATCTCTTTTGACAAACTTGCGTAATGTAGGAATAATATTGGATGCAACGGGAGAGACAATTAATACATCTGGATTTTCATTAAGAATTGTTTTTAACAAATTCTCCTGCACATCTTCTTCTGATTCGTAACTAGGTGCGACAACTGTCCCGTTCAAACCAAAATCACGAAAACCTTTTTCAGCTCCAGCTTTTATAATTTCAAAATATTGTGTATCTAAGTCCTTCAAAACAACAACTACTGTTGGTTTTTCAGTATCAAATACTTGGAATAAAACACCAATTAAAATGGAAAACGCAAAAACCGCTAAAAGAATTATATACTTTTTTCTCATCATTCAATCCCCATATTGTTACATTCACTCGATTTAGTGTTCGTATTGATTACTAGTCTGCTTTATTATGGAACATATAGTTTTTGTTAAGAACCATCTCCATTAAGAATAAAGTGTCTTATATTATAGTCTTTTAACTAGACTAAAATTGAATAAGAAAAAACTGTGATCAAATTCGATCACAGTTTTCATGTCCATAAATTTAATGATGTAAGATTATTTCTATTAAAGTAACTATCGAAATGATCCCTTTATAGCTGTTACCTTTGTAAAATAACAGTTGTGTAAGCGGGGATTTTTAGTGTACTATTTTTAAAATCTATTTCCTCCATATCACCAATATAAAAATAGTATTCTTGATAATTACTTAGATCACCTTCCAAGTCTATTTGTTTTATTTCACTTGTTAAATTATGAATCACAAGCTTCTCTTCATTATTAGTTACTCTTTCAAACGCTAAGACCCCTCTCTCCTTAATGGTCGTACTTTTTATTTCCCCTGCGATTAGCGCTTCACTAGCACGACGAGCATAAATTAATTCTTTGTAGTGATTTAACAAGGAATCATTCTCGTGTAATTGTGTTTCTATACTAATCCCTTCATCTCCTTCGTGGTATTGATCTTGTCTCCAAGTTGTTTGTCCCGTTCCATTTGGATCTTCGTACCATCTCATTGGCAATCGAATATCTTCATCAGGTTTCTTCCCTTCCATTCCAATCTCTTCCCCATAATAAATGTAAGGATTTCCTGGTAACGTTAACAATAATGAAGCTGCCATCTTTGCGTGGTTCATATTGCTATTTACTTCACTCATTACTCGGTTCAAATCATGATTTGTGATAAAAGTCGAATCAATAAAATCTTCAGACATCGTACTAAAATAATTCCTTGTTCTTTCAAGATCTGTAACTAAACCAGCATCACTCTCCGACTTCACAGAAGCCAATAGTTTATCAGATAAATCAAAGTTAAATGCTGATTGTAACCCCCCGTCTAGATAAGGCGCTACAACTGAAGCTGAGTCCCAAACTTCTCCTACTAAAATTACATCCGGATTAGCTTTTTCCATTTCACGTCTAAATTCTCTCCAGAATTCATGATTCTTCTCCTGATAATCACTGCCATGATAAGAACTATAAATATGTTTGGCAGCGTCTAACCGAAAGCCGTCCACCCCTACCTCTTCAAGCCAAAACCTTCCTATTTCATAAATCTCATTTCTTACCTTTGTATTATCCATATTTAAATCAGGCATTCCGTGCCAAAACACTCCTTCGTAGTAACCATTCTCCGCTCGATGCCATACTTGTTGTCCCCACTCTCCATTTTGACTTGTGTTTGTATCCTCATCTGCCCATACATAATAATCTCGATAGGTTTCGTCATTTTGTAATGCCGCTTGGAACCATGGGTGTTCTTCACTTGAATGGTTGATTACAAAATCTTTAATGACTTTTATTCCTCTTTTATTTGCCTCTTCCACAAATTCTTTAAACTCTTCCATTGTTCCGTGCTCTGAATTAATCTCTTTATAATCAGTTACATCATACCCATGATAACTAGGAGAAGGATTAATCGGCATCAACCAAATTCCTTCTATACCTAACTCTTGTAAGTAATCAAGCTTCGATGTAGCCCCTTTAAAATCCCCGATCCCGTCACCTGTAGAATCATAAAAAGCCCTTACGAACATTTCATAATATACACCATGCGGTTCTATTGTTTTTAGATCTTCATTTTCAAATGTTATTGGATTGTTTGCTTTTTCTGAACATCCAGCTAGCAAAAGTGTCGCAGTAAGTACGATTGCTAAAATTAATCTTTTTTTCTTATTATGCATTAAAAAGTCATCTCCCATTTTAACTCTTCTCTATTAGAGCTTACTCAAAAAAGGCCGATTTTGCTTTTTTGAACAAGCTCGAAACAATTAACAATTCCACTGTCATTTTTAAGACCGTCCTTTGAGTGTTAGTCTCATTAGACGGCCGCGGTGGAGTTTAGCTTTTCCATTGTAACTTATCCTTTATTTGCTCCTGCCCTTAACCCTTCTGTTAGTGGTTTTTGAAGTACCATAAATAGAATGGTAATTGGAACGGCAACAAGGACTGCTCCTGCTGCAAAGGTTGTAAATTCAGTGTTACCAAGACCTTGTACCATTTCAAACAGACCAACAGCTAACGTTTTATTGGCATCGGACCTAAGCACAAGTCTCGCCAATATGAAGTCCATCCATGGTCCAATAAAGTTCATTACCGCGATAAAGACCATAATTGGCAGCGATAAAGGCATCATAATTCTAAAGAAGATCGTTAAATGACCTGCTCCATCTATTTTGGCAGCTTCTTCTAAGCTTTTGGACATTCCATCGAAATATCCCTTTACAAGCCAAGCTCCAAACGGGATTGACCCACCAGCATAAACTAAAATTAATCCCCAATGGTTATCTAATAGATTCATTTGTAGAAGCAAAATATAGATCGCAATCATCGCCATAAAGCTTGGAAACATTTGTAGAACCAAAATGGCCATCAGCCCTGCTCGTCTACCAGGAAAACGAAAGCGCGAAAAAGCGTAAGCTGCAGTTAACACTAAAAAGGTAGAAATAAGCATATTCCAAAACGAGATTTTCAGTGTGTTCATATACCAACGTAGATAATCGGTTTCATTAAATAAATAAATATAGTGTCGAAGTGATAAGTTTTCAGGAAGTAAGCTTGTGGCGAAAAGCGTATTCCCTGGATTTAAGGAACCAATGATGACAAAGTAAACAGGATATAATATCATGATACACGTAATCACCAGCACTCCATATATGACAAACATCCGAATGAAATTCTTTAATTTTTTACTCATCATCGCATCATATCCTCTTCTTTAAATGCTCTTGTTTTGCTAAAGTTCCATACAGAGAAAATCGCCACTACGATAAAAATTAACAAACCAACAGCAGATGCCATTGCAAACTGATTATGATCAAAGGTCATTTTATAAATCCAACTAATTAAAATATCTGTCGACCCTGCATAACTATAGTCAGGATTTGTTGGACGCCCCTCCGTGAAAAGATAAATCATATTAAAGTTATTAAAGTTTCCTGCAAAACTCATAATTAATAATGGTGATGTTGAAAACATGACTATTGGAAACGTAATATTACGAAATTTTTGCCAAGCGCTAGCACCATCAATTTCAGCCGCTTCATATTGTTCTTTATCAATTCCTGTCATAACTCCAGCCATTAAAATCATCCAAAACGGGAATCCAAACCACATGTTTACAACAACTAACATGATTTTCGCCCATGTTGGGTCGGTGAAAAAAGGTATTGCACTTAGTCCCCATTCAGCTAAAATTGGATATTGATCAATCAAATTATTAATATATTTATTAATTGGTCCGAATTGTCCATTAAAGATATTACGCATGATTAAAATCATAACAAATGCCGGAATCGCCCACGGTAAAATAAAGATTCCACGCCAAAACTTCTTGAATTTCACCCCTTTTGACTCGATCAAAACGGCGTAGAAAAAACCTACAAAAAATGTGGTGAAGGTTGTTAGTACTGCCCAGACAATAGTCCACATGAATACACCGTAAAATGTTCTACTCCATGAGTTCCTATTAAAGAGATCAATAAAGGTCTGAAAACCCACCCAATCAACTAAATTCCGCGGCGGTAAAAAGTTCGGTCCTGAGTAATTGGTAAAGGCAATCATAACAGAAAAGACTAATGGTAAAATCGTTAAGAATAACGTGAAAATAACAGTTGGAGTTAATAGAATATAGGCAAATCCATGCTCCCAACTGTTTTGAAGCGATTGTTTTAACGTACGCGGTGTACCTCCTTTGTCTCGTTCTTTCCCAACTTTATAGGCATCACGTACACTAATAACATAGATACATAAAATAACTAGTGCAATCAATAAAGCAATGATTCCTTCAATCATAAGGAAAATAGAATGATGTCCTTCAAATACAACTCTGCCTCGTTCACGAATTTGTGGGGTTTCTCCTAGTGTTCTAAGTCCCCACATTGCCCACTGAAAAGGTTGAGCATAAAAAATGATGATATAGAGCCATAAAACGGAGAAAAAGAGACCTTTGCCAATTTGTCGATTGTAAAATTGCCCCAATCCCATAAAAAGCAATGATAAAAAAGAAGCAATAAATGCTTTCGTTTTAAATACACTCTTTATTGGTTTCTGTTCATTTGGGTTTACTTTTTTTTCCTCTTCAACTCGGTTTAATTTTGGTTCCTGTTCATTTGGGTTTAATTTTGGAGCCGGCAATCCTGCCATTATTTTCAGCCTCCTTTATAAATAATTCCCAAGTTGGAACTCCCAACTTGGGAATTTCATTTCATTAATTGTTTAACACATCAATTGACTCACTTATTTGATCTACCGCACTATCTAAAATGTCTTCAATATCACGGTCCGTATTCCAAATGCTTATAAATGCATCACCCATTGGTCCCCACACAATTTGCATTTCAGGAATATTCGGCATTGGTTGTGCAAATTGTGCTTGCTCCAAGAAAGCCGATAAAATCGGATCGTCTAAAATAACATCACTTTCGAGTAAAGCTAAATGTGGTGGTAATTCACCAGTCATTTCAAAACGTTTTTCTAGCATTTCTTCACTCGTTGCAAATTGTGCATAAAGAGCAGCAGCATCAGGATAATCTGTATAAGCACTCACATAGTAACCTTTTACACCTGAGAAACTCGTTGGATTCTCGCCATTACTTAATAGTGGCAGTGGAGCAACACCAAAGTTCACTCCCGCCTCAATATGTGCATTTACATCCCATGGTCCAGATATACGGAACATAACCTGATTTTCATTGAAAAGAGTTCCGATTACATCTCCTGTAATGTCCTCCGTATTAAGTGGCAAACTCGCTTCTCTTATTTCACGCATAAATTCACCAGAACGTACAGCACCTTCGTTATTTAATCCAGTAACCGATGGATCAGTATTGTCTTCACCAAAAACGTAGCCTCCATAACCACCTAAAAATGCATGTGTAAAGTAATAGTTTCCAGGTTCAAACATGATACCGTAGTGATCTGTTCTTACATTTGTAAAATCCCTTGATAATTCTAAAAGTTCTTCAAATGTTTCAGGTACTTCCTCTACAAGATCTTTGTTGTAATAAAGTGCATACGTTTCAATTGCATAAGGATAGCCATACAATGTATCATCTACTGATGTTCCAAGAACAGCAGCTTCCATGAAATTCTCTTCATAGTACTCAGGAAAAAAGTTTTCAACAATAAGACCTGCAGCGTCCATAGTTCCTGCATGATCATGAGCGCCTGCAAATACATCTGCTCCAAGTCCGGCTGGTCCATCCGTTTGTAAAACCCCAGGAGCATCAGTATGTCCTAATTCTTCTACTGTTACAGGAACACCATATTCTTCAGTAAATTTCTCAGCAACATATTCAGCCCATTCTCGATGTTCATCACCATTGTCCCATACGAGCAGTTCCGCTCCTTCTTCAGGGGTGATTTCAAAATCAACGAGTTCGTTGTCTGAACCTCCATCCCCATCTATAGGGTTGCTTACTGGAGGTGCACTTTGGGGCGGACCGGAACAAGCTGCAAGGATCCCTATCGATAAAACACCTGTTGCTAATACGTTTAAAAATTTTTTGATTTTCATCTTTACTACTCCCCCTTAATTATTAAGTACATGCTAATTTTCTATCAGATACGACATTTAAGAAACCGTTTTCATTACTATTGATGTGTCTTTTATTACAATTGTTTTACCTATATTTACCAACTATCTTTTATGGTGGTTTATATTCTTCAAATTAAAAATACAAGACACCGTTTGTCTAAACATTCATAAATTTCAAGTTGAACTTTACACACTATAAAAAGTCATGACCTCCATACTAGGAAGGTCATGACTTTTTCATTTGCTGATGATTATGGTCGAAAACGTCCTTATCTAAATCTAGTTTAAGAATTTCTTCTTTTCGATCTTCAAAGTTTCATCACTCTTTAAAGAAAGAACAGGAAAAGTTTCTTTTTTTCTAAAATTAACCTAAACACATCTCAATCATTAAAATAATACATAATTCGTTTATTTCCTGCTGGTTCAATAAACAATCAGTATTTAAGTGACACACCCTTTAAGAAACCATTATTATTTGAGAGGTAGTGTTTTTTGTTAGGATTAACTAACTGTTTTCTGTCTCTTTTGATTTTTCTAGTGGTTTATTTTCTTCTATAAAGGTAAAATAAAACACTTTTCCCTTAAAAATAACCAATTAAATTCTTTTTTTACATTATTTAGTGGACAAAATCCGAAAAATTGAGAATATTCATGACTTTTATACTGAGAAAAATCACATTGCCGCTGCCTAGAACCAGTAACTTATACCTGTTTTTTAAACATAAATAAAACGCTGTCAAAGAAAATGAGTACGTTTGCAAACCCTTATGCAATCAGTTGCATAGTAATTATGCCCTCTTAGCGAAAGGCATAATTAAGTAGTTTGACCGAATTTCAAATAATCCATACACTGTAACTACCTTGCGCAAGGGACAATCGAAATAAAAAAAGAATTATGCTTAAAGAATGAATTTATGCAAACACTTGTATCCACTATGGATCTAGATCTGGATTCATATGATGTGTATGTATGGGATTAAACCTACGAATATAGTTTCGTAAAAATGGAGGAGAATATGATTAATAAAATGAAAAAAGGGTTAACAATAGCACTTATTGTTAACCTAATAGTTGTAACAATTGTGACAAGTGTACAATTCCCTTCTACACCTGTGTCAGCTAAAACAACAGATAATATGCAAGGCTTTGTTTCCAGTGAAGAATTGGACGAGCGCTTGATCTTCCAAGGTTTTACGCTTTACTTGCCAGATGAAAAGGATATGTATACGACTTTTAGTCGAAATATAAACTTGCTAAAAAGATGGGGTGTGACAGATGTCTGGGCACCGCCTGCTTATCGAGCATTTGAAGGTTCCTACTACTTTGAAGGGTATTCAGTAGCGGATCGTTATGATTTAGGAGAATTTCCACAAGGTCCAAATGGAGAAAGAGCAACTAAATATGGAACAAGTGATGAATTAAAAGGTTTAATCTCGAGACTACACAATCAAGGGATTCGTGTTCAAGCAGACCTTGTTCCAAATCAAATGATTGGACTAGCCAAACCTGAAGTTGTCAGTGTCACCTCCGTTGATAACTATGGAAACCCGAACGATCCTGACTTTGTTGATAAGTTAGTTCCTGTTTATAGTAAAGGCGGAGGCAAAGGACAAGAAAAATATGGGTTAATTAAAGAATGGAATCACACATTTTTAAATGGAACTAGTCCCCAACACTTAGGCAGATACCGTTTAATGGTAGATCAAGATGGTACACATTACCGTTATTTCGGTCCTGATGATTCAAATAATTATCTTCCTGAATGGCTTGCTCATTCAGATGCCGCAAAGTACGATGCGATCAATACGATTGATACTTATTTAACGGTAGATGGCTATTATGCTGCTGAGAATGCAGATACGACTGATGACCAAGTATGGGTTCCGTTGTTGCTTCACTATGAGGATCCTCAACCAGGTGCGATTAATGAAAACTACCTAGATTATATGAGAGCTAATGGATTTGACGGGGAAACGGATCAAGAAGTTAGGGAAAACATTATTGCCGCTGATAGTGAGGAAATCACTCAATTAACATCTGATTATATCCATGCTCAACCAGGATATTCGGCTGAAACCGACCCCCGTGGAAATTTACGTTTCAACAAGGAAGACAATAGTAATGTAAACAAAAATAATTTACAATACGAATTTTTAGTTGGATCAGACATTGACAACTCTAATCCAACTGTCCAAGCAGAGCAGCTCAATTGGGCAAAATTTTTACTGGATGAATATAATTTTGATGGATTCCGTATTGATGCTGCGTCTCATTTCAATACAAAGATCCTTACCGATTTAGCAGAGCTTATGAGTTCTCGTTATGGTGACGACTTGAACAACCATTTAAGTTATATTGAATCCTACACAGATAACCAAGTAGATTTTCTAAACAATAATAACAATGGTCAGTTAGCATATGATCACCATCTTTATGGAGCTCTAATGGCTACTTTAGGAAGTGCATCAAGCTGGAGACCTTTAAGTGATATCGTCAGTTCTTCTTATGTTAACCGTACCGATACTAGTGGTGCCGAGGCTATTCCAAATTGGTCATTTGTCAATAACCATGACCAGGAGCATAACATCTTACGTGAAATCACGTTAACAGAAGAAGAAGCTAATGGTACAGAACCAGGTACACGTGAGTATGAAGAGTATCAATATGAAAAATATTTTAAAGACATGGAAAAAACAGATAAGCAGTATGCACCTCGTAATGTTCCGAGTCAATATGCATATATGTTAACGAATAAAGATACTGTTCCTACAGTCTTTTATGGCGATCTATATAAATCAAATGCATCTTACATGTCAGAAAAGACGATTTATTATGATACAATCGATAAACTAATGAAAGCACGAACTGATTATGTATCGGGTGACCAAGAAATTACGTATTACTCATCTAATACTTCTGAAACACCAGGACATGACCTGCTTGCAAGTGTGCGTTTTGGAACAGATCGCAGCACGGGTATCGCAACAGTAATAGGAAATAATTCAGACATGGATACGACGATCAATGTCAACATGGGTGAGCTACATGCCAACCAAAGGTTTGTCGATATAACTGGATTTAACTCTGAAGTGTTAACAACAGATGAAAATGGTATTTTAACAGTTGACGTTAAAGGCGTGAGCAACCCACAAGTACATGGTTATTTAGGTGTTTGGGTACCTAGAGACAATGGCTTTGTTGGCGGCAAGGGCAATAAAGCTAAAAATGCTGACAACGGAACCAAAGCAATTGTGAACAATAAAGATAACAATGAGACCAAACCTCAAAACAACAGAGGAAATAATGGACAATCATGGAGACAAAATGAATTGAATGCATGGCAACAATGGCTAAGACGCAATCAAAGTCAATAAAGCAAATTATCCTTTAGAATAAGGAGAAAGGAACCAGTATTTAGAATCGTACTGGTTCCTTTCGTTTCTTGTTAGACATCAGTTGTGCTCACTCCACCCCAAGGTCTGACACGGTCAACTTTTGTGAATGAAGGGCTTCCCTTTACTACCTGCTGTAATCAAGCAATCCTTCATTGAAAAGAATTCCTACTTCCCTTTGCTCTTTTGATTTACCTTTTTTCCATTATTACCTTTGTTATCCTTGCCTTTCTCACTATCCATCTTTATTACCACTGTTGTCAAAGGATCGATCATTATACTGCGGCCAGTTAGTTTAAAGCCAGACCTTTCTGATACCTCTTCTATTCCAGCTTCATCACTATCTACTAAAACGGTGCCTCTAATTAGATTTTCACCAATTGTTAATGATCTTTCTTTCGTATCTGCATTAACAAACACATAATAAGCTGTTCCATCTGTTGCTTCATTTCTATAGCCTATTACTAAATCTTGTTCCTTTATTTCTGGAGCATCTATTAACGTTACATTAGAATCAACTAATTCTTTTGTTCCTAATCTAAAGGCATCTGTTGATCTTCTTAAAGCAATCAGACCTGTTGTATACTCCCTTGTTAGGTTGTTAATAGGATACAATTCTTCATTCGTAGCTTGATCCCAATTAAACATATTAATAGCGTCTGAGGAGTCATAAGAATCATGGATAAAGTATGGGAACGTAAACGGATTTCCATCCTCTTCTTCCATATAAGTAGATTTATATGGCGGCTCAGAAGTTTCAGCTTTGAACTGCTTCGTTCGTCCAAACTCTTGGCCTGCATGAATAAAGGCCTTGCCTTGAGCGGTTAAAACCATTGCATTTCCGATTCTGATTCGTTTGTGAATTTCTTCTTGATGAAATTCTGGATCCTTCTTAATAGATTGAGCAATTACATCATGGAGCGTTAAATTATCATGAGCTGCAATATACGGAACAACGTCACCAGGATCACTTGCAACAAAGTTATGTGGCTGAGCCTTTATGTTGTCAAAAATTTGCTCGATATTTCTTGCCCCTCCAGTAATGAATCTTGGTTCTCCTTCACTTCCAAAGCCAGACTTCAATTCGTTCCTAAACTCATCAGAGAAAACCCCTACACTTTCTGTATGCTGCATCCAGTCTTGGTCTGCTGGCATAACATCGTCGCCTTCATCCCCTACAAATGTTCTCCAGCCCTCTCCGATCATAACGATATTCGGGTTGAGTTCCTTTGCTTGGTCATAGGCAATTTGAATACTTTCTGCATCATGATCTCCCATCATATCAAAACGGAAACCGTCCACCTTAAACTCGTCAACCCAGTAAGTAATAGAATCTACAAGAATTCTTCTTGCCATTTCATGAGTCGTCCCTAAACGTCCACCACCAAAACTTGTTCTTGGAGTACCGTCAGCATCCATAAAATGATAGTAGTTTGGAACAAGATCTTCAAAAATCTCGACTCTAGCTGTATGATTGTAAACTACATCCAGGATCACTCCCATACCGCGGCTGTGAATTTCATCGATCAACATCTTTAACTCTTTAATTCTTAACTTTGGATCATCTGGATTTTCTGAATACATACCAGTTGGAGAAAAATAACTATGTGGATCATAGCCCCAGT
The DNA here is from genome assembly GCF_056619925.1 of Halalkalibacter sp. HAAS-P013. Classification (NCBI taxonomy): domain Bacteria; kingdom Bacillati; phylum Bacillota; class Bacilli; order Caryophanales; family Bacillaceae; genus Halalkalibacter; species Halalkalibacter sp. HAAS-P013. Next base: position 118,483 of record NZ_JBWQTU010000013.1, on the reverse strand, counting down.
TATAATTCACTCCAGTAGAAGCATACTCTAACATTCTTTCAGCAGTTTTCCATTCACTTCCCCAGAAATAACTCATCACTGGTAAAAGCTGAACGTGAGTCACACCTAAATCTTCAATGTAATCTAGTTTATCAACAAAAGCTGCAAATGTTCCAAATTGTGCACTAAGCTCATCTTCAATGCTAGGATCAGATGTGAAGTCTCTTACATGTACTTCGTAAATAATCGCATCTTCTCTCTTTTCAAACCCTTCAATTTTCGCAAACTCTAGCTCTGGTCCAATCGTTGAAGGATCGATAATCGCTGCTTTCCCAATTGGATACTCTCCTAAGTTATCCCACGTTGCCATAGATTTAGCATAGGGGTCTAGTGCTATTTTTCTATTTCCATCATGATCAATTTCGTAATGATAGAAATAACCTGCAACATTCTCCACTCCTGTATTATCTTTTGTAAGTATGACTTCCCAAACCCCACGATCACCTTTTGTCATCTCTATATTATCGTTCACAACAACAAACTGATCATCCTTATCGTACAAAATGACAGAGACATTTTCAGCCATAGGTGACCATAATTTCAACGTCGCTGTTCCATCGTCATGTAACCTTGCACCCAAATCACCATCGTAAGCGTACAGTTCATCAATCAATTTCCATCCTAGTACAGCAGTAATGGTTTGCTCTTTGTAAGTTACAGTAAAAGGTGTCTGAGTTAAGTCAAAGTCCCCCTTAATCTCAATCGTTTTATTATCTTTAATTGTTATACTTATAAATTCTACTTCATTGCCATCTTTATCCGAGATCTTAATAGCCTCTGCCAAATCCACTTCTGTTAATTCTCCTATATTAGTAAAATCTAGTTGAATTTTAGTGTCTGATACCACTTTTCCTGAAATGATTCTAGTCGAAACTTCTCCATCTGCAGAAGTATAAACCGTGTCATCATCTTCTTTAATCCATACTTCATTAATGTCTGAAGATGAGAGATCAAGTACTTTGTCGCCCCCATCTTTGTCTCCAGTAGTCGTATTTATTACAAGGAATCCTACTTTTTTAGCATCCTCCGTTAATTCTATATCTAGGTAGGCACCATAGTTAGTCATTTGGTCTTCTTTAAAAGATGTACTACCTGATGGCCAATTATCAGAAGGTATAGCTACATCGTTCCATAACCAAAGACCAAGATCCGTAAAGTTATTATCCTCTCTTTGATAGTGAATTCTGAGCGTATTTTCGGGAATATCATTAGATTCTAGATGGTTCGCTCCTGACAGTTCAGCTGTCCCATGTTGATTAAATAAAAAACTTCCTAATGACAATGTTATTAGAAAAACTAGTACTACTAATAAAGATTTTTTCATATACTCTCCTCCTTTTGTTTTTTTACCTTCTTACTTTTCACCCCCTCTTATTTAAAGTGCATATTTATTATCTACGAGAAACCGCTTTAAATGAAACCGCTTTCTTTATAGTTGATGTGTCATATATTACAATTTAATTGCCTATAATTACCAATTGATTTTTTAATGGTGTTTTTTATTATTCCCATTAGAATATAAGACACTGAGTCTATTTTTTACCACGAAGAAAGTCCTCAATAAAGATCGTTATCATTTGACACCAAAAACGCCTCCTCAAAACCTGAGAAGGCGTTTCATTACTTGTCTTTTACAACCAACGTTGAAGGTCACCTAATTCTACTACGCTGTAGGCACCTTTTCAAAAACTTTATCAGGTGAAACAAATTCATATCCAAGAACTTTAGCGACAGCTTCGTAAGTGATTTCTCCATTTGCTACGTTTAATCCAGATTTCAAAGAATGATTATCGGAAATGGCTTGGGATACACCTTTATTTGCAATCTGTAATGCGTAAGGAACTGTAACATTCTAAGGGTCAAGGTTTTTTTTATGATGCAAAAGGCGCTAAAAAGGGCTTTTACTTGTGAAACCATGCGTTACAGTCAAATACTAATAGCCTATAAAAACATTATAGAAATGTTTTTATAGGCTAAAGTTAACTAGCACACTTTTCAACAGAGGTTAATACTTCACCTCAACAATCTTCTCTGAAAGTCTAACCTTTGTTTTGCATTCCCTTTGATAATAATGTCTACACCACTATCAATATTATTTTCAACTACTTCACCTTCAATTACTTTAGTCACGGATTCAACACTTAAATATCCCATGTCATACGGATTCTGTGCTACTGTCCCTGATAATTTCCCTTCTTCTATCAACTCTAACATCTCGATAATTCCGTCCGCTCCTATAACTGGAATGCTAAGACCGTGCTCTTCAATAACCTCATAAATTGCTAGTGCTTTGATATCCGTCTCGGTCAAGACACCTTTAATATCCGGGTGATCTTGTAAAATTGTTTCCATTACTTCTTTTATCGGCTCTGTTTCATTTGGTAAGTCTGTTTTTTCTGTTGCTATTTTAATTCCTGCAGCCTCTAAACTTTTTTTAGCCCCGTTGATTCGCTCACCTGAAATTGGATGATTCATATCTCCTGCAATCAGGGCCACTTTATTTCCTGGTTGAAGTTGTGAAGCTAATAACATTCCACCCATTCGGCCTAAATCGACATTGTTAGTCCCAATATAAGAAACTTTATTTTCCCAAGGGTCATCTGTATCTAATAACATTACAGGGATATTCATTTGATCAAACTCTTTTAAAATAGGAATTATTGAGGAGTCATTCGGAGAGACAATTAATGCATCTGGCTTTTCTTTAAGGACTTCTCTGAGAAGATACTCTTGTACATCTTCTCCTGATTCGAAACTAGGTGCAATTACTCTACCATCCACACCAAAATCTCGAAAACCCCTTTCTGCTCCTGCTTTTACAATTTCCCAATACTGAGTATGTAAGTCCTTTAATACTACAACTACTGTAGGTTTGTTACTAACAAATGGGTTAGATATTAAACCTATTAAGCTGGTGGAAAGAACTAATATAGTGATAAGCATAATTATTTGTCTTCTTTTCAACATTCAATCATCCCCATTTTATCTAAGATGTTCAGTAACACTAAGCAAATAGCAACTAACGCTATACCTCTAAGTCTTCAGATGATGGAGAGTTAAAATTTCTCACCTTTTTGTATGGTCCTTCTACCACATCCATCACAAGTGTTAATAACATAATACCATAGTACTATTACAAGTGATTTTTTATTTCAATATAAACTCCAAGCGAAAGACTCCAATTCACAACAATAGACATGCGAGTACAAACAAACTAGTTCGAACACAGGTATTTGATATATTGGCTACAATTCCGTTACTTAATTTCATGTTCACGATTCCCACATCCGCTACACTAAAGATTCTAGTTTCATATGCATCACTCGATTTCCGAATAGCGATTGAACCTCAACGATCTCACCAGATACATATCGAAGCAAATCTACAAATATCCGTCGTCGCACTCCCCCCTAGAATCGACCTAATACAAAACAGTTTTTCGTTCTTTTGAAGATTCATATGCACACTCTATCAGACGGGTTAAGGTAATCGCAGTATCTATATCAAAGTATGGTAGACTCTGCCCCTTGTCAGAAGACAGCAATTTCACAAATTGGGCACTTGGTATTTCATCATCTGTTGGGAGGCTTTCACTTTGAACAGGTACCAATTCTTCGTGTCCAGCTACATTTTTTGATTGTAACAATACCCTGAAATTAGAATCATCTACACCAGAAATCACCAAAATACCCTCCGTTCCGACAATCTCCAGCATATTATCCATACGATAGCCTACAAATGAGGTATGGGCTGTACCGATAGCACCACCTTCAAATTCAATGACGGTGGTCGAATTTTCATCACTGCCAGTTCCAAACAGTTCATTCATCATACAGGTAACCTTTTTAGGTGTTCCGCAAAAGTGTGGCAGAAGATATAATCCGTGACATCCCAAATCTAATGTTACTCCTCCGCCAGTTTGTGCAGGATCAAACCAGTAAGCAGGCAGCATGTTTTTATCCAATGCCGCTTGGTGAACACGTCTAAAGTAAACGGATGTCACTTTACCGAGCTTTCCATCGTCCACCAGTTGTTTTGCATAGCGGTATGCACCAATGACCTTGGATTCTAACGACACCATAAATTTCACTTGATTTTCCTCAATGGCCTTTTTAATTTCCAGACAATCATTTACTGTAAGCGCCAAGGCTTTATCCGAGAAAATATGTTTTTTGGCGTTCGCACATTTTACAATAATTTCTTTGTGCTTTGTGGTGGCACACTCTACAATAACTCCATCTACATCTTTTGCACTGAGTACCTTGTTCAGATCCTTTTCAAAAGGAACTCCAAATTCTTTAGCAAAGGCTATTCCTCTTACTTCATCATCATCCCAGACAACTTTTAATTCTGCATTTCCGGTTTTTAATGCTTCCTTTACAAAACCTTCTGTATGAACATGCCATGCACCAATTAATGCCAAATTAACCATTTGTCCATTCCCCTTTTCATTTTTCGGATAATAAATTTCCTCATCATACAGACTTCCATATAATCACAAAATCAGAGAGTCAAACGTTCTAGAACACATTCAAGAAGCGCTTCTTCTTGAATCTATCTAAATCTCGCACTTCACAATGTTTGGTGATAAATCTTACCCGTCTTAGACTCTAACTAGTGGATCAAAATATGATCACAGTCTTCATCTTACCGAAAATTCCAATAATTATGAATCCTTCTTTTTCCAAACTATTTTTGCTTTTTCTTTTTGCGGTAAAGAAGTTCTAAACTTCCTCTTTAACACTTCTAAATTTGAACTGAAATATTCTTCCTTTATAAATGGACTTTTGCATCTATTCTTCATACCGTCAAAATGCAATGTCATCTTAAAGAGAATATCCCCCTCTTTCCTAATAACAGCCCGATACGTTCCTATAAATTCCCCATCACAATTATATCCTTTAATTTTTCCTACCCACATGTCCATCAGATCATCTCCTATACCGATCACGTTTTCCTGCACGCAAGCTTCTATACTTATTAAATAGAGCTTACACGTTTACTATAACTCCACCACTATTTATTAATAGTACCGGAAAAGACTCCTTTGTGCAACCGATTGCACAAGAAAGGAACCCTTTATAGTAATCGGTTCAGTTTTGGGCCTGAACGTTAATAAGGAGATTAAATAACATAGCAACTCATACGATCATTCGCACAAAAGACGCGTTATTACTGGGGCAGCTGAAAAAAAGTCAGTTTTAGGCCACTGAATAAGGTATGGTTTTAACCTTTTTCAGCAGCTTCCAGTTTTAACCTTTTTAGCAGTCTCTTAATATATCCTGTATCATTTTTAATAGTAACTGGTTGAATTCACTATTTGAGTAGTAGATTGGTATGATGGATTATGGGGAGCGATTTCTGAATGGAAACTCGTAACCCTGTTAAGCTTCGTTATACTCTCCATAATCCGTGACTCCACAACATAATCTGGTTAATGGTGAGCTCACCATTAACGACATACGCACGCATCTATGTTACTTCAAAATGGAGCAAATCCAAAGGCTGTTGCCGAACGACTTGGACATGACGTTCGAACATTAATGGAAACATACGCTCACATTATGCCAAACATCCAAGAAGAGCTTGCAGCCGACTTCGGCTCTGCTTTTTATCAGAAAGAAAAACTCAAAAAAAGAAATACAAAATAATGTGATCAAAAGCCACATCTCTCTTCTTCAACCACAAAAAAACGCGCTCCTCAGATCCTGAGAACACGCGTATTGCTGACTTTTTAGTAAATGACCCGTACTGGGTTCGAACCAGTGACCTCCACCCTGTCAAAACCGAGCTCACGCTAAGGATATCACCCAGCCCTACATCTTCACCGTTGTTCATTCTTATGGGTTAAAAATTGACAGTAATTTTGGAGAAGGTACCATTGTAAAAATCATATTACCAAAGATAAGTAAGTAGTAAATTTGAACTAATATAAGATAGGTTTACTATGGTATTAAAACAATACCTATAGTTTTTTTATTTAGATCTGCTTAGGATTGGGTTTAGGGTGCACAGGGTTAAAATGACTAATATATAGAATATTTTACACACTACATGCACGTTTAGTGCTGTTCACTACTTACTTGTGAAAGAAAATAAAAGATATAGCAGTCAGTAAAGAGCCTTTCCTAAGTTATGAAGGCTCTTTGTTTTTCTGTAAAAAGTTACCTATCTTTTTTGAAGCTGTTGGCACATTATCTCCACGCCACAGTGTGGTGATATGCTACAAATTCTATGGATACCGCAAAAATATACTTTATTGACCTTAAATATGGGGGTTTATCAGAATCTTGAGAAGTTGACACATTTATCTGAAGGGATAGTAATTAATCAGTAGTAAGTTTCCATTGATCTTCTAGAAGGACTTTCACCACCTAGCTGTTAGACATGCCGAGCACACCTACATCGGAAAATGGATCTTTTTAAGTAGCTTATTAAATTAAAAAATCGAAAATAAACATTTAAAAATAAGAGAACGACATTTAAAAACAAGCCGCCAAAGTACTAGGACGAAAGCGAATGTGGTTTCCGGTTTCACAGTGACTCAGTTTAAACCACATTCAAATGGAACAAATGAATCAGACTAGAAAAGTGAGATAGAACTTTGAGGAAGTGCATTCAATAGTTGTGATCAAACCAGACCTGAATCAGCTCAAACTGTTTTAAACCGATTGTTTCATAAGCTGAAAAGGAGGCGGCAATGATTCCGTTCGCTACTCGCTTTGAGAGGAGAACCCACTCCTCTCAAGGCTTTTAAAAGATGTAGCGACTTTGCTCATTGCTTCGGGGTAGTCCCAAACAGACCTTTTGGGACTACCCCACACTCCTCAATATAGCAATGGAACCTATTACCGTCTCCTTCAAATTCAATTCCTAGATAGAGGTTATTTCTTCTTGTTCATTTACGAATGAATCTATTTCTTCTAAGGTGGGAATTGACTCCTGTGCTCCATGACGCGTAACAGCAATTGCAGCTGCCCCACTTGCAAAGCGTAAACAATCAGTTAATGAAAAAGACCTATTAGATCTCGCAGCAATAAATGCTCCAATAAACGTATCTCCAGCTGCAGTTGTATCTACAGCTTTCACCGAATAGGCCGGATGTAATAATTCAATTTGACCTTGATTGTAATAATAACAACCGTTTCCCCCTAAAGTGAGAATGACCTCTTTTACACCATACTTAATCAAGCACTTGGCCGCTCTTAATGCTTCAGCATGATTCCACACTTTTATTCCTGTGATCGATTCCGCTTCGGTTTCATTTAAGATGAGAGTATCGATCCAGCCAAAAACCTTATCTGGAATTTCAAGAGCAGGTGCAGGATTAAAGACAACTTGAACCCTATTTCGATATGCTTCTTCCATCACAAACCTGGTTATAGACCAAGGAATTTCATTTTGGATTAATACTGTATCTCCTTCGCCCCATGAACTATTTTGTATAACCTGTTCAACATATTCCTTTGATAGACTGGAATTAGCCCCTTCAGCTAACACAATATGATTTTCTCCTTCTTCATTAACCGTTATAAAAGCCGTTCCTGATGGGCCTTCTACTTCATCTATAAAGTGGCTATCCATTCCTGAATGTTTAAAATGAGCAAGTAGCTCCTTCCCCATCGGATCTTTGCCTACCGCACCGATCATACATACTTCCTGCCCACTTAAATGAATAGCCATTGCCTGATTAGCACCCTTCCCACCAGGACAATAAGTCAAACCTAATGACTTTATTGTTTCTCCTCGGCGTGGATATCTTCCTACTTTCTGAACAATATCCATATTGATACTTCCAACAACGAATATTTTCCCCATACTGTTTCCACTCTCTTTCCTTCTATTAGTAATATTTCTTTAAAAAGGAACCTGGTGTCTACACCAGATTCCTTAAACAACATTATTTTGATTGGATACTAAAATGGATGTGTAACCTTCGTTACGGTTAGTTAATTAAATCTAACAACTGACGGACATTTTTAGCACGGTATACTTGGTCATTCACCTTAAAAATTTTATGGTAGGAACAAGTGCTGCATTCTGCTAAACACATGCTTTCTTTATATGTTAATAGCGGATGATCGTTTACCCATCGCTTCACTGTCCCTTTTTCACCATTCGTTAAGTTAGTAGAACAAAAAGAAAGAATACGTATTACATCGCCTTTCATGATTTAAATAACATTTTCCTCAACTAACATCTTATCTGCGAAGTTTTTCATCTTATTAAGTCGAGATTGATAGGCACGATATAAACCATCTGAATGTTCCTGGATAGTTCTTTGAGAATTTGTTACTTTATTGAGGTTTGTGGCGTAGTCAGTTTGTTTAATCCATTCTTCAGGAATAGATGAAGCTCCCGTTAGTGATCCTGAAATACCTGATGCTACAGCGGTAATACAATCCACATCTCTTCCCATGTTCACAGCAGATACCATGGCATCCTTTAGGTTACCATCAACCATTTTAAAGATACAAATACCTTTTGTAACAACTTCATTTGCCCATGCATACGCATAATCCATTCCCTCACCAGCATAAACACTATCAAAAGCTTCTCTTAACTCTCTAAAGTCTTTACAATGGGCTGTGTGCTTTAACTCTCTGTCAATTTCTTTTACGACACGGTCTTGGTCACATAAATCGTAGATATCTCCAATTACACTATCAACTGTTGCCCCAGGTTTAGTTGCTGAGGCTATTGCAACTGCTGTAACAGATGCCCACTTTAAACCTCTACTATTACTAGATTGATAGAGTTGCCCAACTTCAAATACATCATCCATTGCTCCTCTTGGATCTCCAGCATTTATTAATCCAATAGGATGGCAAGCACGTGCAAAACTATTTAACCCTGAATAATCACAGTATTTCCCTAAATCTACAGCAGGTATATCACTCTTAGCCATCGCTAACAATGTTGCTTCGAATGGCTCTGAGATCATACCTATTGATTCTGGTTTAATATCTCTTATCCAAATCTTTTTAACATCTTCAGCATTTACTCGATCCTCTTTTTCGATCATTGCTGTAATCATAAGTTTTTGTCTTTCAACACCATCTTCAGTTGTTCCTGGTTCTCTTACCCAACCATTATTATAATGCTCATAAGATTGTAAACTCTGTAACGTACCGTAGCGTTCTTCTATCTTTTGATAGCTCCATCCTTCTACAGCTGCTCCCATGGAAGAACCAATATGAACTCCTGATATACATCCGAAAAACTTGTCTCTTAAACTAACATTGTTACTCATAATAATAAACACCATCCTATTTTATATTTTATATAAGTAAAAGGAACTACCCTTTAACTCCACCAAAAGAAATACCTTTAATAAAAGCTTTTTGTACAAAGAAATAGAGGGCTATAATTGGTAACGAAATTAATACGGACGCTGCCATCATTGGTCCCCATGCTGTATCTTCTGCTGACCTGAACTGTTGAAGACCTAACTGCAATGTATACATGGATTGATCACTGAGATAAATTAATGGGAGTAAAAAGTCATTCCAGGAAAACATAAATTGAAATAAACCTATCGTTAAAATGGCTGGTTGACACAATGGAAGCATAATCTTGAAATAGATCATAAATTCAGAACAGCCATCTATTCTTGCTGCATCTTCCAAGCTTTTTGGCAACTGCTTAAGAAACTGACGCATAAGGAAGATGAAAAACGGAACTCCAAAAAATGTTGGAATGATCAATGGTAAGAACGTATTTATTAGATTTAAGTTTGAAAACATTACAAACAAAGGAACCATCGTTACAGGGAATGGAATCATCATTACTGCTAAAGTGACGATGAACAATGTATCTCGCCCTTTCCATTTCAATCGAGCAAATGCATATCCCGCTAAAGGACAGGAAATCATTACCCCAATGGTTGAAAAAACTGATACTATTAGTGAGTTTTTAAAAAATGTGAAAAATTGAATGTCTGTTACTGCCCTCACATAATGTTCAAAAAATAAGTAATCAGGTATCCATTCAGGCGGATAGGAGAACATTTGTGAGTTAGGCTTTAATGATGTAGAGATCATCCAAATAAAGGGCGCTGCAAATGCTACTCCTGCTATTATTAAAAATAAATAAATCCATATCTTTTTTACTCTTAATTGAGTTTTCACAATTACACCTCCAGCTCCTTAATCTCCTTGATAAAACACCCATTTTTTTGACGTTTTGAATAGAATTAATGTAATGGCCATAATGACAATAAATAAAATCCATGCCATCGATGAAGCATATCCCATTTTCATATATAAAAATGCGTTATTGTATAGATGCATGCTGTAAAAGAGTAAGGATTCAGCCGGACTACCTGTACCATATGTTAAGGCGTAAGGCAGAGTAAATTCTTGTAATGCTTGAATAACTCCCATGATTAAGTTAAAGAAAATAACAGGCGTTAACAGTGGTAAAGTGATATGAATCGCTTTCCAAAACCAGTTTGCACCATCAATTTCTGCTGCTTCATAATAATCTTGCGAGATATCCTGTAACCCAGCTAAATAAATTAACATGGCATTTCCAATTACCCATAGCATCATCACGACAAGCGATGGCTTCGCCCAAGTGGGATCACTTAACCAGCCGGGACCAGCTATCCCAATCAAATCCAACAAATAATTAACAAGTCCAATTTGAGAATTTAATAGCCATTGCCATAATATCGATAAAGCGATCACTGGTAATAAAGTTGGTAAAAAGAATAAGGTTCTAAAAAACCCCTGCCCAATAATGGGAAGATTTAAAAGAATAGCTAAACTGACACCTACAAGAATGCTCAAAGGAACAAACATCGCTGCGTAAATAAGTGTATTTGATATACTTTTCCAAAATAGCCTGTCTTGAAATAATGTTATATAGTTATCCAGTCCAATAAATGTCGTTTCACTGATAACATTGTAATTTGTGAAACTGAAATACAACGAACTAAACAAAGGATAAGCATAAAACAATAACAAACCTAAAATCCATGGTGTAGCAAATAAGATTCCCGCTCTCGCACGTTTATGTTCCATACTATAATGGCGCTCTTTCTTTGGTTTCCGTTTAAATTTAGGCTCTTCATTTTTTTTACGATGTATAACAATATCATTATGAATTGGTTCTGGTTTTGACATAGTGTCCCCCTTTTATTTAACAGAGAAGAGTCGTTCAACCCTTCTCTGTTAAAAAGGTAATGATTTTAATTTGATTTTTTTCTGATTTTATTTTGATTTTTTTGATTCTATTTCTTTATTTATTTTTTCATTTATATCATCTAATATTTCTTGTGGAGTACCCCGGTTAGCCATAACCAATTCAGGTGCTTTTGCCAATTCATCCCACATCATATTTCCAGCAAGAACAACAGGCCGATGATATCCGTTCGGCAAAACGTCAAGGAACTTCTCTTGTTTAGGATCTCCACCATAAATTTTTTCATTGACCTCAGGGATGGCAGCAAATTCTCCCGTCATCGCTTTCAAACTTTGTGCCTCCTCTGTCGTAGTCATAAATTTTATGAATTCCCAAGCTTCGTCTTGGTTTTCTACACCTTTGGGCATGATTAGAGCTCTCCCCCCCATAAAAGTTGTAAAATCTTCACCTGTAGGTGTTGGGATATAACTAATACCATAATCTAAGTCTGGCGCGTATTGTTCAAATTGTCCTAACATCCAGTTCCCATCAACCATCATTGATAATTGACCAGTTATAAATGGATTCGTTGCATCAGATCCAGCTGAACTTACGAAACTGTTAAGTGTTTCAATGCCATATTCTTCTGCAAAATCTGTTTTCCACTCTAGCGCCTCTACTATTTTGGGGGCGTTAGCCGTTATGGTTCCATTTTCATCAATAAATTCACCACCAAAAGACCACCCCCAGGTATATAACCATCCTTGTCCAAACCATGGGATAAACCCAATTTGTTCAAACCTGTTTCCTTCTTTAATCGTTAGCTTTCTTGCAGCTTCTTCTAATTCTTCTATGGTTGTTGGAGGGTCTTCAGGATCTAAACCTGCTTCTCTAAAATGATCTTTATTGTAAAATAAGGCTCGTGCAGTGCCGTCATATGGTAGACCCATTAAGATATCTTCATATGTTGCTTCCCCCCATGCCCAATCATAAAAAAGGTCTTCAGTAATTCCATCTCTTTCAGCAAACTCATTTAACGGTGTAATTGCATCTGTAAATTCTGCAATTCCATATCGACTTGAAAAATAAACATCAGGAGGATTTCCTCCAGCAACAGCAGTTAATAATTTTGAGCCAATTGCATCACCACCATCAGGGGCTACATAAACCGCTTCCACTTCGATATGTGGATGTGTTTCATTAAACAATTCTACTGACTTTTTTAATGATTCCCCAGCAGGACCCGTTTCCCAATTATGCCAAAAAACAATTTTTGTTTTTTCATCATCATTTGAAGAGCCTTCTGTATTTGATGATGATTGATTCGAACAAGCAGCTGAACTAACCAAGATTAGAATCACAAACAGAATACTTAAAACCTTCTTTTTCTGAAAACTAAACATTTCATCCCCTCCAATTAATAGCTTTTAGAAATAATGATTAGTCCTAAACATAGTTCCAGTTTTGATTTATAGTTTCAATCACCACCTCCAAAAAAAGAAAATTGTTAATAATCAGTTAATTTATGTCGTAATTCTTTAGCTGAATCTAATTCTAGTAATTCCAACTTCCTTACTCTCCGTCTAAAATGTTCTTCTGTACTAAATTCTGCCTTTATAAATACTTCAATTAAATCTTTAGCTAACCACTCCCCAACAATTTTTGCCCCGATACACATGACGTTTACATCATCATGCTCCACACATTGATAAGCAGAATGAATGTCATGACAGACAGCTGCTCTGATTCGTGGAATTTTATTTGCTGCAATGCTTGCACCTACACCAGTTCCACAAACCATAATGCCTCGATTTGCTTGACCATTTCTAATAGAATCACATACCAATCGAGCAATATCAGGGAAATCGACAGGTTCCGGTGAATAACTTCCATGATCAATAATGTCAATTCCATTTGATTCTAAAATCTCAACTACTTTTGCCTTTAACGGATACCCCGCATGATCACTACCAATTGATAAAATCATTTTTACCCCCTTATAAATCCCTGAAAATGAAAACGCTTCCGAAATGTTTCAAAAAAATAAACTAGTAAATAATGTTTCATTAAAATTTTTTTAACAAATATCGGGATCGGTACCGGAAAATAACTAAAAATAAGAAACTCCCCTTTTAATTACAATAAAAAAATTTTCGGGATCGGTACCAAAAGTAACTGTAATTAAATACTAATTGATCGAAATACTTATGTCAATAACCTTTTAAAATATTTTTTATTTTTAGAATTTGTCATTACCAATAGATATAATATATAATGGGATCGATACCGATAGTAAATTGATTTGATTTCCGGTACAATATTATTAATATATTTAAATTACACACTAAAACGATAAGAAGGCAGGTGATTATAATCAAAAAAGTAACTATTTACGATGTTGCAAAGCATGCAAATGTCACTAAATCAACCGTATCTAGAGTATTAAATGGATCGTCAGAAGTGAGTGAAAAAACGAAAAACAAAATCTTAAAATCGATGGACACTTTAGGTTTTGTTCCTAACAAAGCAGCAAGAACGCTCAAATCAGGCAAGAACAATATTATTGGTCTAGTCGTTACTCAACAAGGATTTAGTGAAGTAATCTTAAACCCATTTTACCCTCTACTGTTGAAAGCGATAACAGAAAGAGCACAAAGTTACGGTTATCACATTTTATTAATTAATCCGGCCGGTATCCATTATGATTCCTACATTGATATAATTAAAAGAAATACAGCCGATGGCTTTATCCTATTAGGTTCTATGCCCAACGATACGTTGAGTAATAAATTAGACAACGATAATATCCCGTACGTTTTTAACATGAAATATTCTAAAGAACATGATCTTAACTATGTGAGCTTTGATCATGTAAATAGTGGATATATAGCTACAAAATATTTACTAGATTTGGGTCATAACAATATAAAAATCATTGTAGGCGATATTAAAGGTAAAATGCTCTCACATAACATAGAAAGAATAAAAGGATTTGAGAAAGCTTTTAAGGATTATAATCTTCCTTTTGATGAAAACAATGTACTTAAAGCTCCAGGGTTCATGGAGGAAAGCTATCATTTTATAAAGAATCTTTATAAAGAAAAACACCCTACCTCTCTATTGATTTCTAACGAAGTAACTGCAATCACTGCAGTTAATTGTCTGTTAGACGAAGGATATGCAATTCCAAATGATTTGTCACTCGTATCTTTCGGTCATATTGATATATTTAAAAATGTACGTCCAAAATTAACAACCGTTCATGAAGATTTCGAATGGCAAGGCAAAACCCTAGTTGATATGCTTGTTAATCGAATCAATAATAAGGAAACCAAAGCTATAACCAAACATGCTGAGTTAATAATAGGGCAAAGTACCGGTAGACCAAGAGAACATAATTGATCAAAACACAATGAACACACATCAATCGCTCATGATTGCGCATAAAGGGAGTAACTTTAAGATTAGCCTAGTTACAAAATTTACTTTAGCCATGTTAAGTAATACACTAATCAAAAATGGTGTCCAAATTTGTGTAATTGGATGCCACTTCTTAGACTCTTATCTTTATTTTCCTCTTCACTTTCTAGTAATTCGGCTAGGTCACAATGACGAGTTGTGACCTTTAACCATCATCTTATATTTCTAATATAAATGCCTCATAAGGTCTCAATATGTTTGTAATGGCTTTATCGTAATAGTTAGATATAACAATCTCCTCGCTACCGTTTAATTCAAGATTTAGAATAAATAATTCCTGTTCTTCTTCAGAAAGATTTGCAACTACTAACCACTTTTTATCTCCTAAAACTCGATAGTAGGCAAAGATATTCTCATCTTCTGGTAAAAGCATTTCAAAAAGACCGTCTGTCAAAATATCTTCTTCATGACGAAGGTGAATTAAATCTTTATAGTAGTAGTAAACAGAGTTCTTATCTGCAAGAGCTTCTTTAACATTAATCTCTTTATAACGTGGATTCACATGAAACCAAGGTGTTCCAGTCGTAAACCCTGCATTTGGGCTATCATCCCATTGCATTGGTGTCCGTGCATTATCTCTTCCAATTTGAGATACCGCAGCCATGAAATCATCATGAGAAATCGTCTTGTTCTTCAAAACTAGTTCTCTATAATTGTTTTGTAGCTCTATATCATCATATTGCTCTAATTCTAAATGAATGTTTGTCATACCAATTTCTTCTCCTTGAAAAACATAAGGAGTTCCTTGCATCCCGTGAAGAATAGTTGCATACGCTTTTGCACACTCTACACGGTAATCTGTATCATTTCCCCAACGTGAAATCACTCGAGGTCGATCATGATTTTCAAAGTATAAAGCATTCCATCCATGATTACGCAGATCCTTCTGCCATTCACTAAAAACAGATTTTAAATTCGATAACTTAAACGGTTGTAACTGCCATTTACGGTTAGGTGTATTAGGCTTTACATCTACATCCATATGTTCAAAAGTAAATACCATATCCAGCTCTTTACGTGCCGGATCAACAAAATCACGAGCAATCTTTGCAGTGGAACCAGGTGCTTCCCCTACTGTCATCATCCCGTATGGTTCTAAAGCTTCTTTATACATCTCATGAATGAACTCATGCAAACGTGGACCATTACTGTGCATCCAACCTATAACAGGTTGATCATGATCACTTTGATAGTCAGGGAAATCGGTGTATTTTGAGATTTCAGTGATTACATCCATTCTCCAACCATCAACCCCTTTTTCGGACCAATATTTCATAACATTATATACCTCTTGGCGCACTTTAGGATTCTCCCAATTTAAATCCGGCTGTTCCTTAGTATAGTAGTGAAGAAAATATTGCCCACGTTCATCACAGTATTCCCATGCACTACCTCCGAAATGAGAACCCCAATTATTCGGTGGGCTACCGTCTGGTTTCGGGTCTTTCCAAACATAATAGTCGCTATAAGGATTAACCTTAGATTTCTTGCTTTCTAAAAACCACTGATGTTGATCGGAAGTATGATTTGCAACTAAATCCATAATAACTTTAATATTTCTTTTATGAGCTTCTTCGATCAATATTTCAATGTCTTCATTTGTTCCAAAGATATCATCAATCTGACGATAATCTGCAATATCATAGCCATTATCTTTCATTGGTGATTTGTAAACCGGGCTTATCCATAGACCATCAATTCCTAGCCCTTTAATATAATCCAACTCACTGGTGATTCCAGGAATATCTCCAATACCATCCCCATTTGTATCTTTAAAGCTTTTTGGATATACCTGGTAGATAACAGCTTTTTTCCACCAGTCATTACTATTCGTCATTACTGCTTCTCCTTTGAATCTTTTAATTTCCAATAGTCCAATTGAATAACGCTTGACCCATTAATTGTTTCGATAAATAAATAGTTCTGGTCTTCATTTGGAAAGATACGACTAGAAGCTACGTTCTCCCCATCATTAATGAAAATTTCAATTGAACTTTGATCTACTAACATTTGCAGTTTTATTTCATCCTTAATGTCTTTTGCAATTTTACGTGTATTTCCATATTCGGTAGCAAAAGTAGCTCCCGAGTGGCTTCTATCGATAACAACTTCACGCTTATTTTTATCAATGCAAATTAATGTTTTTGCTTCATTATTTTCATCTGCCCGAATGCCAAATCTTAACTCGGTTAAATCCTTTAACTCTACTCTCGCTTCTAATTCAAACACAGCTCCTGTTTCAAACATAAAAATCTCTTCAGAAGTAAGCTCCTTTTGGAAATTTTTATGATCATATCTCAATTGTTTTAATTCTCTGATAGGCTGTTGAATTAAATTACCTTCTTTTATAGTCAATTCCCTTGGAATAGTTAAACAACCACAATATCCAAACTCTTCCGTTGGATAGTTGATCTCCGGCAATCCCATCCATGCAGTTAATATTCTTCTTCCATCCGGAGAATGCATTGTTTGTGTTGCGTAGAAATCAAACCCATAATCCAATTCTTGGAACTCTCCATGATTAAATTGTAGTGTTTCTAAGTTAAGCGGGTCTCCTACTAAGTATCCCGTTTGATATATATTTTGATATTTATCATTTTCATTTTTAATCCCTTGAGGTGAAAAAATCAAAACACCTTGATTGTCTATTTCAAAGTAATCTGGGCACTCCCACATATAGCCAAAGTTTGGATAGTTTGTTCTTATTTCTCCTAATACATCCCACTTGTTAGCATCATCTGATCTAAGTATCATGCTTGTACCGGTTTGATTTTCTCTTTGAATTCCAGCAATAGCATAATACGTATCTTGCTCTTTCCAAATCTTCGGATCACGAAAATGATCAGTATAACCCGGAATTATTCCA
The DNA here is from genome assembly GCF_056619925.1 of Halalkalibacter sp. HAAS-P013. Taxonomy (NCBI): domain Bacteria; kingdom Bacillati; phylum Bacillota; class Bacilli; order Caryophanales; family Bacillaceae; genus Halalkalibacter; species Halalkalibacter sp. HAAS-P013. Next base: position 100,971 of record NZ_JBWQTU010000013.1, on the reverse strand, counting down.
GTAAATCCAGGTGACTTAGATTTACTAATAGCTCCGCTTTTATCCATCGTAGCAATCATTTGGTAAGGTGTTCGTATCCAATTCTCATCTCTCGTATTTCCTGTATAGAAAATAAGTAATTGTTCATTATCCACCATTGCGCTACCTGAATAAGGTCCATGACTATCATAAATAGAGTCTGGTTCTATCCCTGGACCAACTGGGTGCCAATGAACTAAATCCTCAGATACTAAATGAAACCATCCCTGAAACCACACCACTGGTTCTTTTATATATCTAAGTGGAGACCATTGATAAAATAAATGGTATTTTCCATTAAAAAAGCTAAATCCATTAGGATCATTCAAGTAACCACTTTCAGGTTCAACATGAAAACTTTGTTTATAGAAACTCTTAATTGTCTTTTTTTCAGCAGATTCTATTAAATCTTTCGGAATATCTAAGTATCTCTTATATCTCTCGACTACTTCTATCATGAATTACCCCACCGATACTTTCTGTATTTTTTCTTGATCTTTTTCTTTATTGAATATATTTTCATTAGTCTGTTTCTGTTTTTTTTCATATGCAATACCAATTGCATATGTAAGAATAATTCCCAAACCAAGCGCTATTAAGTGAGCAACAGCGAAGTGAATATAACCATTATTTGCTGGGTCAACAATCGTAAAGCCAGGTAGTCCTGTTGTTCCATACCCAACGGCTGTCAATTTTGAAAAGTAAACATAAACACCAGCTACTGCTCCCGCAATACACCCTGCGATAAGAGGGAATTTGTACTTTATGTTCACCCCAAATAAAGCAGGTTCTGAAATACCAAACAAAGTAGAAGTAAAGGCCGAAATACAAATTTCTCTATTTTTCTTATTTTTCATGTGTAAGAACATATAACCTAAAACAGCTCCACCTTGTGCAACCACAGCAACGGACATTAATGAATTTAAAAAGTCTCTTCCTGTATTTGCTAACAACTGTCCTTCAATAGCACCAAAAGTATGATGCAAGCCAGTAATGACAATAAGCTGTTGGACACCAGCAAAGATCATGTATCCGAATACCCCAAAGTTTTCTGCCATCCAAAGTAAACCATTTGTTAAACCATCGCCTAACATCCCTCCTAATGGCCCAATAACGGTAAAGAGTAAAAGAGATGAAACTAGGATTGTAAGCATTGGAGTAAAAACAAATTTAATAATGTCTGGTAAAGTTCTATTAAAAAACTGATCTAACCATGCAACAACATAACCAATCATTAAAGCAATAATGATTCCACCCTGAAACCCTATCAATTCGATATTTAATCCGAAAAGGTTTACAATTTCAGCAGCCTCAACTCCTTGTGCAGCAGCAAAAGCGTCTGCTAAACTAGGATGAACCATAATCGCACCAATCGCTAGACCTAGGGCAGGTCTGCCACCATATCGTTTTGTAGCTGAATAAGCAACAATCATTGGTAAGAGAGCAAAAATACCAGATGAAGCTATAGAAATAATTCTATTTATGCCTTCTATAGCCGGAAAGCGTTCAACAATAGATTGAGCACCAAATATCCCTTCTGTTGATAGCAATGAAGTTAAACCCATTAGTAACGCAGCTGCTAAAATACATGGCATGATTTCAATAAAAACATCTGATATGGACTTTACAAATCGTTGAAGCGGATTCATTTTCTGAACAGGATCATTTTTTGTTACCTCTTGATTTTGATTAAAACCTAAATAATCCATAAGCTCTTTACATACACCATTTACTAAACCTGCTCCGAAGATTATTTGAAGTTGGTCCCCGGCAATAAAAGCACCTTTCGCTAGTCGAATATTTTCAATTTTGCTTATATCCGCCTTGCCTTTATCTTTTAATACTAAACGCAACCTCGTAGCACAATGTGTTACACTATGAATATTTCCTTTTCCGCCAACGTATTTTTCTATATCTTTTGAAATATCCTCATAATTCTTTCCCATAAGATAACTCCTCCTTTTTGTGTAAACTCTTTCATGTGTAGTTTCATATTACTTTGTTTTGGGTTATCATTAAATGGAGAAATGTAGACAAAACCCATTTAAATGTAGCCATACAGGGAGCGAATTATGCATTACTTTTTTAATAATCATTACGAGAACAACCAGATATATCTTTATTCTGGAGGGTATGATCCAACAGTTAAAGGGCATACTTATGGCCCGACAGTAAGAAGTGGATATATGTTGCATTATATTCATTCTGGAAAGGGAATTTTCACTTGCGAAGGAACAGAGTTCCAACTTCAAGAAGGCGATTTTTTCTTTTTAGAACCAGATAGAATTATTAAATATGAAGCAGATTCAGTAAATCCATGGGCATTTTATTGGATTGGTTTTCGTGGGCAACTCGCTACAGAATATCTAAAAAGAACTTGCGTTTCTAGACTTAATCCCATCTTTAATATTGATAAGGGAGCTCCAATTAAAGATAGAATGAGTGAAATTGTCGAGCTTTCATTTATAAAAGAAGACAATGATTTATTATTAAATGCGAAATTATTGGAAATTCTATATCATTTAAGCGTTCTTTTTCCTACTGAAGAAAAAGATAATAAACTAAGTAAGAAAAATATAATATTCGTAAAAGCTTGGCAATTTATTCGAAATAATTATGAATCAGATATAAAAATATCCGAACTTGCAGATACTTTAGCTATTGACCGTACTTATCTCCACCGACTTTTTAAAAAGGAGTTAAATATGAGTCCTAAAGAGTATTTAATAGATGTGAGGATTAACAAAGCTAAAGAACTACTAACAAATACTGACTTTCCTATAAATACGATCGCTCAGTCTGTTGGGTATGAAGACCCTCAACAATTTTCAAAAGTATTTAAGCAAAATACAAACCTTTCCCCTTCTAACTTCAGAAGAAATCAATAGAAGGGAATATCAGATAATATTGAATACTCAATGAATATGAGGAACTGAATCCAAATGTCAATATCAATGTAACCACAGTTGGTAGTGGAACGGACTATATGAGCTCTTTAAAGGCAAGCTTTGGATCAGGAAATGCTCCCGATATCTTTAATTTTGGTGGAGTAACAGACATTCAGGAATATAGACAATATTTAGCGGATGTATCTGATACAGCTGCAGCCGAGGCAGCTGTCGAAGGTACATTTGATGGTGTTACAAAAGAAGGAAGTGTTCTAGGACTACCGTTTAACCAAGAAGGATATGGTTTAATTTACAATAAAGCAATTTTTGAAGCAGCTGGTATTAATGCAGAAGATATTAAAACTCAAGACGATTTGGAGAATACTGTAAAGGTATTAGATGAACAAAAAAATGCCCTTGGGCTTGATGCTGTTTTTGCTTTGCCAGCTAATGAAAAGTGGGTAGTAGGTACACATCTTTTTCAAATGTTTTTTTAGCTCCAGAATTCGATAACGATGTAATGAAAGCATTTGAGGCTGAGAAAGTAGCTTTTGAAAAGGGTAAGGAAATGGAGAGGTTTTTAAAATCGAACGGCTTCATTTTTCATCCAATATACCCAATCAGTAATAAAATCGGTTGTAATGTCAGTGATATAAAATGGTTGTTCGGTTCTTGAGGAATGAAATTTTTCAACGCCTTTGAAATTGGTTATCAATTTGTTTAATGTGGCTGGACGTAAATTTTGTTTGTGTTTAAATTCAAGGTATTTCTCAAAGATAATCTGCACAGTTTCCTTTTTGATTACCTTCTCCGCTTTACGTTTGTGTGGCTGACGTTTCTTGACTTTCTCTTTCTCATTAAAGTAATTAATGGACATAAAAAAACCCCCTATTCTGTAATCAGAATACGGAGTGTTTCGCTCAAAACTTGAGTGAAGAACTTCTCACTTTTTGTTTTAAACGTTGAAGTATCAAACGTTGGTAAATAAAGAAATGACCCGTACTGGGTTCGAACCAGTGACCTCCACCCTGTCAATGTCGAGGCACTTGTTTCCGTAAGGTGAATGGTGTGCGTAAAGCCTATTGTAGTGCGGTTTTTAAAAATGTGAAAAAACTCAAGTTCACTTTTAAAAACATAATTTATTTAAGTCTGGGATCAAATTAGTATCACAGACTTTCTTTTTATTTATAAAATAACATGTTATCTTATGAAGGTTAGCTTCAAAGTCTACTCTTATCTTTAATACAATACAGTGTATATATTTACTTTTTTCTTTTATATACTATTAAATAAAATAGTTTTCCGATCTCTCCTCCATACATGTTTCAGTTCAAAAGAAAATATTTCGAACAATATTATACTCTAAAAACGTATAAACTCAATACTTTTCTAGTGACCATAGTTATTTCACAAGTGTATTCAAGAAATACACTTGTGAAATAAATTTAAAAATACTCCTACATATAGGATATAAGATCAGAGAGTGGGCAATTTATAATGCCTTTCTTAACAATTCGTCCTTTTGAGGTGAAAATTAACAACGTGGAAACTTTAATTATTTAAAATTGTAATTAAATTGATTCACAGGCATTCTATCAAAAAGAGGAAAATCCTCTTTTTGATAGCACATTCTTTCATCTATTGCATTAAAGTATAACTATAATTTTCCTTTACATATTCGTTGGAGGTTATCCATTAGGATAAACAAAAACTTTTATAGATTCTTTTTTATTATATAGAGCTTGATCCATTGCCTCTTTTGTATTTTCTAATGGGTATTGATTCGTTATTAATTTATTTACAATCGATGGATTTGATGCCATGAATTCTATACCTGAGGGATAAGTGTTGGCATATCGAAAAACTCCATATATATCTACTTCATTATCTGAAATGAAAGGTATATTTAACTCTACTTCATCTTTTGCCGGAAGCCCAATAATAGCGAGTTTACCTCCTTTTTTTAGGGATTTTAATGCTGATTTTAAAGCAAGAGGATTCCCCGCAGTTTCAAATGCAACATCCACCCCTCTTTGGTTTGTTAACGTAGTAATTACTTCATTAGCATTTTCTTTCCTAATATTTATGGCGTGAGTAGCACCTAACTCCATGGCGACTTCTAATCTCTTTTCCTCTAAATCTGTCACTATAATATTAGAAGCACCAAAGATTTTTACTGCTACTACTGCTAATAAACCGACTGGACCCATTCCCATAATTGCAACCGTTGAACCCGGTTGAAGATTGACTCGTTTTGCACCGTGAATACCTACTGAGAATGGTTCAATAAGAGCAGCTGCTTCAAATGGTAAGTGATCAGGTATTGGGAATAAAAAATCTTCTCTATGCTTAACGTATTGAACAAAGGAACCATTAAATGGTGGAGTAGCCATAAATTCTACTTTTGGACATAAGTTATACTTTCCGGATTTGCAGTTTTCACAGCGTCCACATGTAATACCCGGTTCAATTGCAACCCGATCGCCAACATTTACTGTTGTTACACTTTCACCCACAGATACGACTATACCTGCACATTCGTGCCCTAATATCATTGGTTTTTCTACCACATGAGTACCGATCCTACCATTTTCATAATAGTGGACATCAGACCCACAAATCCCTACAGCCATTACCTTCACTAAAACTTCATCACCATAGACCTGCGGTACATCAATTTCCTTTAACTCGATTTCCATAGGATTGGTCATAAACGCTGCTTTCATTTTTTCTGGAATCTCAATTGATTGTTTCATTAAATAAACACGCTCCTTGTTCTTGTTAGATTATTTGCTTTACTAAAATTAAGTTCTAACAAATCTCACATTTAAACTACCATTACTCATCTTTTTTAACTAAATTTCCCACAATTATTTATTTTATCTTTTACTCTGGAAACCTTTTATCCTTTTACAGCCCCCATTGATAATCCTTTAACTAGTGATTTTTGTGAAAGGAATCCTAAAACGAGAACTGGTACAATAACTAGTGTTGATGAAGCTGCTAGTTTTGCATAGAATAAACCCATCTGAGAGCCGAAACGTGACATATATACAGGGAGTGTAATAGCTGAATTCCCCGCTAAATTCAATGCAATGAAGAATTCATTCCATATAAAGATTGTAACTAGTAAACCAGCTGATATGATACCTGTCTTACAAAGTGGTAACATAATTTTAATAAATACAGATATTTTTGAAGCCCCATCCAACTCTGCTGCTTCAATTAACTCTTTTGGTAATTCAGCAAAGTAGGAATAGACCATCCAAATTACAAGCGGTATATGGAACCCTGTATACATAAGAATTAATCCCGAATGAGAGCCTAATAACCCAACAGCTTTAAAGGCACTAGTAATAGGAATAATAACAGCTACTGGCGGTAATATTATGGTCGTGATAAACCATAAATAGAGACTGTTTGACGTAGTTGCTTTTTTAAACTTAGCAAAGACAAGAGCATAGGCTGCTGGAACTCCTAACAAAAGTGCTAAACCTGCTGATGCAGAAACAATAATCATTGAATTACTAAGTGCTGACCAAATACTTGCATTCAGAAAAATTTCTCGGAAGGTTTCTAAAGTCGGTTTAAATATTAAAGAAGGTGGTGATACTTCATATTCCGACTTAAAGGCTGTTAGAATCATATAAATGATTGGAAAAGAGTAGAGTAATGCAAAAGCATAAACAAACAACATTTTTAAGCTTTTATAAGAAATATTTTTCTTATTAATAGGTTTAACTATTTTGGGTAATAGCTGCTTAGAAAGAGATGTATTATTCATAATTTTTGACCATCCTTTTGTTTCTGAATTGCATTAAACAGTAATGTAATAACTGTCACTGATAAAATAACTGTGACGACCGCAATTGCAGCGCCTCGCCCAACATCAGATCCTAAGGAAACAACTTTAAATACGTAGTATGTTAAGTTGTTTGACAGAACACCTGGTCCACCAGCAGTGGTCGTATGGATTAGTCCGAACTCCTTGATAATAAAAATCAAACCTAGCATAACTGCTACTTGAATATGCATTGTTAGCATAGGTATTTTTATTTTCACTACTGTTGAGAACCAACTTGCACCATCTATTTTTGAGCTTTCTATAATTTCTTCAGGAATGTTTTGCAACCCTGCCAAAATGACAAGAACAAAGAATGGCGCCCATTGCCAAACTATTAATAACATAATTGAAGTTAATGGATACTGAGAAAAAAAATCAGGTAGATTAACTCCTAAAACATTTGAAATATGACCAGACCAACCAAAAGTACCGTCTAAAATTAATGTTTTCCACATCATACCAGTAACTGTTGTCATAACAAAAAAAGGAGCCAAAATAAGTGTTCTTACAAAATTGATTCCTGGAATTTCACCATCTAGTAACAAGGCAACTGCTATTCCGACTATCGTACATAACAATAGAGAGACTCCAGTAAGATAAAAAGTATTTACTATAACTGAATAAAATTCACTATCAGTTAAAATTCTGGAATAGTTCTTTAATCCAGCAAACGAAACCCCTAAATCAGGGCGTATAAGATTATAGTTAAGAAATGAGTAGATAATAGTCATCAAGAACGGTATTTGAGTCGTCACAACAACCACGATAATTCCTGGCAACAGAAGTAGCTTTGTTTTATCTTTGGATACAACTCCTTTATTCACCATAGATGTTCCCCCCTTTTAAGAGTTATTAATTAAGATGAGTTAGACTTTCTCCTAACCCATCTTATTAAAATTAAGTTAATTATTTATATCCGCCGTTGGCAATCGCTGTCTCCACAGCATTTTGAGATTTTTCTAATGCTTCTTCCAGAGTAGTTGCTCCTGAAACATATTCGGCAAGATACTCACTTACTTGCGTTCCAAATTCAGCAAACTCTGGAATACCAACATACTGAATACCTACATAAGGAACGGGGTCAACAGATGGTTCATCATATTTAATTGTATTGAGTGAATTAAGGACATCACTTGCATATGGAGTTTCTGCCATATAATCTTTATTTTCGTATGTTGACTGACGCGTTCCTGGAGGAACTGTCCCCCATCCTGAATCTTCAGCAACTCTTTCAATATATTCTTTACTTGTAGCCCAAGTTATGAAATCAAATGCTTCTTGCTTATGTTTAGAATTTGGGTCAATACCAAGTGCCCATACCCATATCCAACCAGTATTATCTTTTTTAACATCTGTCGGGGCTAGACCCATTTCAAACTTCCCATAAACTTTCGATTCTGAATTATTGAACCCTTCCGCAAGAGAAGTGGCATCATAAAACATTGCTGCATTACCTTCCATAAATAACTGAGAAGCTTCAGCATAACCAGTTGACACAATATTTGGTTGACCTGCATCAACTAATAATTTTTTATACATTTCGAACGCTCTAGCCATATTAGGATCTTTCGTAAATTGGGCGTCCCAGTTTTCATCAACCCAGCGTGAACCAAAGGCATGAATCATCGAACCAAATACTGCTCCATTCATTCCCCATCCAGGCTGACCTCTCATTGTAATACCATATTGGTTATTAGCAGGATCATGTAGTTGCGTAGCAATTTCATAGATTTCATCCCATGTAGGATTTGTTGGTATTTCAATCCCAGCTTTTTCAAAGATTTCAGTATTGTAATACATCATTGAAGCCTCCGCGTAAAAAGGCAAACCATATTGCTTTTCACCAACTGTTAAAGACTGCTTAACCGGTGGCAACAAATCCTCTCTGTCATATTCAGCTAACTCTTCATCAGACATCTTTTCAAAATAAGGTTCAAGATCCTCTAACCATCCATTATCAGCCCAGAAAGCCATTTCATATGAACCAATTTGAACAATATCATATTGTCCACCACCAATAGTTGCATGATTTGTCAGTGTTTGTCTCAAATCATTCTCAGGAATTAATGCAAAATCCACTTTTACACCTGTTTCTTCCGTATATTCTTTACTAAGCTTTTCAAGTGCAGGCATTTGAGGGTTATTTCCTACTGCAATTGTCAAAGTAACGTCTTCAGAATTAGAATTTACTTCTGTTTCCCCAGTGACTTCCTCTTGTGTTTCATTAGAGCTACAAGCTACAAGCATAATACAAAATAGTAAAAGTAGTAGTGAATTTAACAAACTAGTTTTTTTCATAAGTTTTCTCCTTTAGATTTAAATTTTTAAGGCGAAAGTTTCATACTAGAAAAAGTTCTTTATTTCTTTTATATAGCTCCTTAAACAAGTTATAATAGTTGTCATAAATTAATACATTTTCTTCATTCGGATACATTACTTCTGAATCGTAAGAAATGATTTTATTACAAGCTTGCTCTAAAGAAGAATAAATCCCTATACCAACTCCAGCAATAATGGCAGCCCCTATACTTGCTTCTTCAATTGAATTAGTTGTATAAACTGGTTTATTGAAAATATCAGCCTGTATTTGAAGCCACACTTTACTTTTAGCTCCACCACCCGAAGCAATAATTTTATCGCTTTGAATTCCTAGAGATTTTATGATTTCAAGAGAATCCCTGAGCGAATAGATTACCCCTTCCATTACTGCGCGGACAAAATGATCTGTGCTATGTTCAAGAGTTAATCCAAAAAATATACCTTTGGCGTTCGGATCTAGATGAGGTGTGCGCTCTCCTGTTAAATAAGGTAAAAAAATCAGTCCATCACTTCCTGGTTTGATTTTTTCAGTTCGTGTAGTAAGTGTTTTAAAGCTATCTTCTTTTTGCAAAATCTTCTCTTTTAACCACCTAAGAGAAAGTCCACTGTTTAAACTCGACCCTTGTATATTCCATGAGTTTGGTGCAATATGGCAAAAGGTATTCGTCCTTAATTCAACATCATAAAGAGGCTTATTAACCATCACGGCTATCTGTCCACCTGTACCTATATTTGACGATATAACTCCTGGAGTAACTACTCCATTACCTATAGCTTGCATAAATTGGTCTCCACCACCAAATACAACGGGAGTTTGTTCTGTTAAGTAAGTTTGATTTGCAGCTTCTCTTGTTACTTCGCCAGCGATTTCACATGGCTCATAGCATTTCGGGAATAATTCATCTCTTATGTCCAACTTCTTTGTTAGAAAAAAAGCCCACTTTCTTTCTCTTATATTAAATGCAAGGGTACTAGATGCATCTGTGGCTTCAACTGCTATTTTTCCAGTTAATTTGAAGCGAATATAATCTTTTGGAAGAAGAACTTTATCAGTTAAGTTATAGTTTGCTGGTTCATTCTCTTTTACCCATAATAAGGACGAGATGGCGAATCCAGTCGATACAGAATTAAACATACTATCTGTGACTTTTTCTTTTTGTATCAAATCATTAATCCTTGACGCTTGTTCTTTCGAACGTTGATCTGACCAAATAATTGCCGGACGTACTAAATCCCCTTTCTTGTCAAGCATTACAAGCCCATGCATTTGTCCTGACAGCCCGATTCCGGATATCAATGACGGATTTAAATTCGCTTTTTTTACCATCTTCCGGAGTGCCTTTGCTGTTGCATTCCACCAATTTTCTGGTGATTGTTCTGCATAACCTTTTTTAGGAATGTTAATTTCAAAACCTTCTTGTTCTTTTCCTATTATTTCCCCCTCTGTATTCATTAATATTGTTTTTACACTAGATGTCCCTAAATCAATTCCAACCAAATACTTCATCTTTCCTCCTTATTCTCCGCCTTGAAACTGAAGCGCTTTCAAAAGAAATTTTACCTCAGTTATTAATTTAATTATAGGTGGCTTATCTGTTTTTAAAAATGAACTCGTTTTTGTTTTAATACAGTTTCTTTTTATAAAATTGAAGTGATCACATAAAAAAATACAATATTTTTTCTTTTTTTATAATATTTTTAACTTTCTTATAAATATTTATTAAATAGGTAGCATTAACACCTATAAATTTTCACAAAGACCAAATAAAAGAACCTTTTAAATAATCAGAGAGATTATTTAAAAGGTTCACTAAAAATTTAAATCTTATCTTGAATTTTATATGGTAGATATAAGATTATAGTAGTACCCTTCCCTTTTTCACTATCTATGACTAGTCCATATGTTGAACCAAAATATAAATGAATTCTCTCCCTGATGTTTTGAAGACCTATACCACTGTGCATCTTTTTTTTATCGTATGATACAACACGGTCTTCTACTTGTTCTTCCATTCCTGGACCATTATCTTCTACTTCTATTATAAGGTACTCTTCTTCTACCTTTGCACGGATAATAATTTCCCCATTTTCTTCATTTGCCTCCATGCCATGATAAATTGCATTTTCTATTAGTGGTTGCAGTAGAAATTTTAACACACAACATGAATATGCTTCATTACTTATATTATAAGACACAGAGAATGTATCACCATATCGATATTTTTGTATATTCACATAATTTTTTACAGTCTTAATTTCATCTTCTAGTGTAACAATAAATTTCGAGCTTGAAACATTATATCTTAATAGATGAATAAGTGAAGTTATCATTTCACTTATATTGGTTACATTTTGCATAACAGCTAACCATTTAATAGAGTCCAACGTATTATATAAAAAGTGGGGATTAATTTGAGATTGAAGGAGTTGAAACTCTATTTCCATTTTTTTCTTTTCTTCTACAACAGTATTTTTAATTAAAAGTTCTAACTTTTTTACCATATTATTAAAAGCTCTACTTAGTTGACCTAATTCATCTGTTCTTGTCACATTTATAAAAGCATCCATATTCCCTTTCTCAACTTGTTTAATCTTTTCATTTAAGAGAACAATAGGTTTTGTAAATGAGACTGATAACCTATATGTAGTAATAAAAGAAAGTAAAATCAATGTTAATAAAATAGCTAGAAATATAAATCCTAGTTTATTTATAGCTTCATAGATACCTTCAGTACTAATAATATGAATGATGGTCCAATCTGTATAGTCAATTGAATCTAAAACAATAATACTATTTTCACCAAACACTTTTTTATTGATTGTAGTTTTTTCTAAAGTTGAAATATTAGGAATTTCTGAAACAATATAACTTAAATTCACATTATTTGGGACTGTATATAATAGGTCATTTTCTGAATTTACAACGAGAACTCTTTCATTACGTGAAGCTGAAGAGGTCGCAAGAATTTCTTCAATATACATTGAATTTAAATCATTTATTATTAACCCTATTTTTTCTCCTTTATCTGAGAATACAGGAATCATTAGAGAAATGACTTCCATATCAGAAAAGAAATGATAATTTTCATTACGTGTACTAGTAAAATAGCTATTTTTCACTAATTCACCCTGTAGGTCGATATTATAGACTTCTCTAAGTTTTTGTTGGTTTACCCCCCAATCACTAGAAAAAAACATATTATTATTTCCAATAATATACATTCCACTCAAATACTCATTAGTATGAACCATGTTTTGAAGCATCATGTTAATTTGGTGTTTATCCTCTTTCCCTTCTTGTATAGTATCATCAACACTTTTTTCCAATGCATTGAGGATATTTTCATCCCTAGATAAAGAAATCGATGCATTGGTAACAATTTGAAGGATAATTTCTATACTTTGTTTTGTCTCATTTGATAGACGAGTAGCAAACTCAAGTTCCCTTTCTTTCATATTCTGAAAGAAATAGATATAGACCACAATACTTAGTATCGCTAATGTGAGAACAATAAATGATGTAATTAATAAAAAAAGTCGTTTTTGTATGCTTAAGTTTCTCATTTAACCCCTTTTTCTTACTCCTTTTTATAATGACTTTTTCGGTATTCCTTACAATTTACACCTGTTAAATCTCTAAAAACTTTACTGAAATAATAAGGATTATCAAAACCAATTTGGTCTGCTATTTCATACATTTTAAAATCAGTTTGTGTAAGTAGTTCTTTTGCCTTTTCTATACGGACTTTAGTTAAATAACTAGTAAAGTTAATTCCTAATTCTTGTTTAAACAGCGAACTTAGATAACTTTTATTTATCTCTAAGAAGTTAGCAAGCATAGCTAAAGATAAATCTGTTGAGTAGTATTTATTAATATAAGAAAGACTCTTTTGAATATGAATAGAATATTTTTCTGTTCCACCAATATATTTGTTAGACAAACTAATATATTGTTCTAAAATAAATCGTTGAACCTCTACAAAAGCACTGAAATTTCCAATTTCTTGTTCAATTTTTTTTGATGATAGCTTATTGAATAACCTTAGAAGTTCACTATAAACATACTCTAACTTATTGAAATTTTTACTTAATTCAATATGTTGAAAAAGTTCAGTTAGTAATTTTTCAACTTTCCTTATACATCCACTCACGACTAAACTTTCTAATAAATCGTTATCAAACAGGATTTTTTCATCGTAGCCATAGTCTGATTCTTTTTGGTAAACCATTACATTTGTTCGAGAGAAATAACTTTGCTCTTTTGCACGTTGAGACTGAATGTATAACTCCTTGAACTCCTCTTTTTTATTACCTACCTCACTAATACCAATTAACAAGTTCATATCTAGTATTTTCTTAACATTTTCATTTACAGATTGCATTATTTTCTTAATAGTCTGGATAGTAGTTTGTTTCTTTAAGTTTAGTAAAAAAATAATCTCTTTTTCGTTAAAATTAATAAACGATTTGAAGGGCAAATCTGATAAAAACTCTAATGCCAAATTGTTAATAAATTGTAATGTTATCTTTTTATTTTCTACAAACTCTTCATTTATATGAACAGATACAATAATATAAAAATCATTGTTTAAATAAAATTGATTATTCAGTAAAACCTTTTCCATTTCTGCATTGCTATTAGTCTCATTTTCAACTGAAACTTCTAATAATTTGTTATTATCTGCTAGTAAGGACTGTTCAACGGGCATATCATTAGATGCGTTGTTAAGGGCTGTTAATAAGTTCTCCGCTGTCAGTTCGTGTTTTAAAATATATTGTATAACTCCTAAACTTATTGCTTGTTGGGCAAATTTGAAATCATCATGATGGGATAAAATAATAAATTTCATTTGAGCATAATTTTTTCTAATTAGCCTTATTAGCTCTAAACCATCCATAAACGGCATAGAAATATCGGTTAAAATAATGTCTGGTTTTTTTTCATTAATCAAATCAATAGCTTCTTTTCCATTTTTGGCATCACCTACTAATTTATATCCGTGATCCTCCCATGGAATTGTAGTTTTTAATCCGACTCGAACAAGAAGCTCATCATCAACAATTAATACCCTTTTCATTCGCAAACCCCTTTGTTATAAGTCAACTTCAAATCTATCTCCATAACTTGAATACCCTTTCAAATATAAGCTATCTCTTGTATAATTGAATATATCATAAGTACTAATACCTGTTCTACAACTACTATTTATAGCAACTGCGATAATGTATCCATCTAAAAAGAAGGGGGAGGGAGAAATGAGAAATCATTATTTATTTATTAAAACTCTACGTACGATAGTTATCTTAATAATTGTTTGTACTGGATGTAAAGTAGCCCCTAGTAAGGTTCCTGATTTTAATTGGAAAGTTGCGGAAGGTGAAACAATAAAAATAGCACTTAATCAACATCCTTATGCCTATGCAATTCTTAAAGAACTTCCTCGATTTCAAGAAAAAACAGGTATAGAAGTAAGCTACACTATTTCCCCAGAAGAATACTATGCTGATAGAATAACATACATGTTACATACAAAAACAGGTAATCCCGATGTTTTTATGACAGGTTCATATTATATATGGAGTCATGCCTCCAATGGGCTAATGCAAGACCTTGATGAATTAATGAGTAATCATTTAATAACAAACCCAGATTTAGCAACCGAAGACTTTCACCCTACGGTATTAAATACTTTAAAGTGGGATTTAGTCCCTGGAAACCCTGTAGGTACAGGTAAAACATGGGCGTTGCCTATTGGCTTTGAAATTATTTCCTTGGCTTATAATAAACAATGGTTTTCAGAATTGAATATAAGTCCACCAAAAACTCTTTCTGAGTTAAAACAACAGTGTAGTATGTTAAATGATTACAAAGATGACGACACATATGCACTTGGTTTAAGAGGAACAAATAAATGGACAGGCCTTACCACTGGCTATATTACATCATTTGTTAATAATGGAGCCAAAGGTTTTAAAATTGTGAATGGAAAATTGATTTCTACAGTTAATTCACAAGAAGCGATTGAATTTACTGACCAATGGGCTGAACTTATAAAAAAGTGTGTACCACCTGAATGGGCAAGTTATCCTTGGTACGAAGCTGGAGGAGACTTAGGCGCCGGAAGAACTGGTATGTTATTTGACGCAGATAATAATGCTTACTATCAAAATCAAAAAGGTAACTCAACGGAAGCTGGAAATATTGCATGGACATTAGCCCCCTTAGCAAATGAAGGTAATAACTTTCAGTCAAACATCTGGACATGGGGATTGGGTATTAATGAATATTCTACACAGAAAAAAGCATCCTGGCTATTTGTTCAATATTTTACATCAAAGGAATTTATCAAAAAAGGTGCTCTTGAATTAAATTTAGTTAATCCTGCTAGAAACTCTGTTCTGAAAGACCCCAAGTTTGTAAACTTACTTCAAGAATCGGAAGGTTATACTAAGACTTTAAATGAAACACTAGAGAATGCAAATGAACTTTTTACTCCTCATCCAAATTTTTTTGAAATGAGTAACGAGTGGTCCCTGACTTTGCAAAAAATAGTGTTAGGCGAATATCAAAGTTCAGAAGAAGGGTTAAATGCTTTAAAATTGAAGATTGATAACATATTAGAAGCAGATAATTAGTGTATTTTGCAAAAGATAAGTGCAGAGAATTGCAACAAATATGCAGAGGTTTGCCACCTTAGAAAGTTACCTTCTTTTTTACAGGGCGTTAGAAAGTCGGTAACTTTCTCCATGGCGACCCGTTTTCTCTTCTTTTCATTTCACTTTCATAATAATTTTTCATCTCTTTTAAAGCCTTTGAAATACCTTCAAACTGTTCAGAGGTTAGCTAAACAACGCTCTAATACTACTAAGAATAAATCTTCCTTGTTTTTAAAATACTTATAAAGTGAACCATTAGAAATTTGTGCCCCTTCACATATTCTTGAGATAGTGTTACTAATGCTTTATTGTATATTTACTCATCCCCTGCTTTAGCTCACTTACAAGATAATTCATCTTCTGGGCAAATGTTTTTATTTCATTGCTTTCTGTGATTAGTCTATCAGTATCAACCGTTATACTTTGCGAATATTCAGCATTTTCAAGTGTGGATTTTTCCATTTCTGTTAGTACTTCGCTTAACTGAACTGTATTCATAGCAATTATTTGAGTAGATTTTGAGACATTAAGCATCTCTGTCGTTACTTGTTCAATTGATTTTGGGATGCTATTAAAAGAATCTCTCATTTCTTGAACGACTTTTGTACCAACTTCTACTTCCTCCGCACCGCGATTCATTTCGTCAATGGCTCTTTTCGTATCCATTTGAATAGCATCAACCATATCCGAAATTTCACCCGCTGATGCTCTTGATTCTTCTGCTAATTTACGAACTTTACCTGCAACAACTGCAAATCCTTTTCGTGTTCACCGGCTCGTGCAGCTTCGATCGCTGCGTTTAACGCAAGCAAAGTTGTTTGTTCAGAAATTGAAGTAATTATGTTGAGAATGTGACTAATTTCTTGTGAACGTTCGCCTAATTGTTGAATAATATTTGCTGACTGTTTTACCGTTTCATCTATTGTTTCAATTTGTGCAATCGCTCGTTTTATATACTTTTCACCATTTTCAGCTTTTTTAGCGGCTTCTTCCGCTCTTTCGCTAGCGTAGGCCGTTGCGAAGGTGATATTTTCTACACTACTATACACATGTTTTGCTGCATCTATACTTTCTTCCATACGATTGAACGTGCCTTCTGATGTATTACATACATTTCGAATCGTTGATGCAATACCGGATGTTGTAGCCCAATTTTATTCTCTGAAGTATTCGATAACTGTTTGGAAATTTTAGTAACTTCGTTTGTCGTCGCTGTTGTCCGTTCGAAGAAAGCTCGCAAGTTTTTTCTTATCTCAAAAAATACGAGAGTAAGCTTTCCGACTTCATCTTTGGCCACTTCATAAACAGTCTCTTCTGTAAGGTCACCGGATGCTACTTTCTCAATAGAACCAAGTAATTTTTTAATAGGAACAACAATGATTTGAGACAGTATTAGTGCAATAAATATACTAAGAACAATCAAAATTCCAGCCATATATAGTGTTTGCACATTTAAGTTATATCCTATCACTCTAAATTTTTCAAGCTCTGCTGATACGGATTCGGGATTCATATTACCCTCGGTCTGATAAACTTCAAACGTATCAATTTCCCGATTTATATCTTCTATCTTGTTGATATGATTAATTGAAGAAAAAGGCTTCCCAAAAGTTTGGTCAACTCATAGGAAGCCTACGCTAAGGCTATTTATGTTAGCAAAAAAGTTAGCATTTTGCTTTTTGTTTATGAAAATCCTTGTGGCTCAAGGGATTCGGGCGCTTATTACATCATGCCGCCCCTCAGATAAACGCTTCATTAAATTTTCTTTCTCAACCTCAAACCCTGGTTTACCCAGTAAAGCAAACATATTCTTTTTATACGCTTCAACTCCTGGTTGATCAAAGGGATTTACACCTAACAAATATCCACTAATTCCACAAGCTTTTTCAAAGAAGTAAACCATTTCACCAAATGTGAATTCGTTTACTTCATCCAACTCTATAACCATATTTGGTACTCCGCCATCCACATGGGCCAACACTGTACCTTGAAACGCTTTTTTATTTACTTCATCCATAGTTTTTCCAACTAAAAAGTTCAAACCATCGGTATTAGCTGGGTCTTCTTGAATGGTTATTTCAGCCTTTGGTTTCTTAACCTGTATTACTGTTTCAATCATATTACGTTGACCCTCTTGAACATATTGTCCCAAGGAGTGTAAATCTGTTGAGAAATCAACAGAAGCAGGAAACAAGCCTTTATGATCTTTTCCTTCACTCTCCCCAAAGAGTTGTTTCCACCACTCTGATACATAATGAAGAGATGGCTCATAGTTTACCAATAGCTCAATGGACTTTCCTTTTGAGTAAAGCGCATTTCTTACAGCCGCATACTGGTAACATTCATTTGTTAATAAATCAGGATTATTATATTTACGAGCAGCAGCCGCGGCTCCATCCATCATTTGATCAATATTGAGGCCAGCAGCAGCAATTGGTAAAAGGCCAACTGCAGTCAGAACGGAAAATCTTCCACCTACGTCATCTGGAATAACAAAAGTCTCATAACCTTCTTCGGTCGCTAGTTGCTTCAACGCTCCTTTTTCTTGGTCTGTCGTAACATAAATACGGTTTTTCGCTTCTTCTTTGCCGTATTTTTGTTCAAGATAGTCACGGAAAATACGGAAAGCAATAGCAGGTTCAGTAGTTGTGCCAGATTTAGATATGACGTTAATTGAAATATCTTTACCTTCCAACAACTCTAACAAATGAGATACATAAGTAGAGCTAATATTTTGCCCAGCAAAATACACTTGTGTTGTACCGTTCAATTGATTGTGGAACGTATGCGATAATGACTCAATAGCGGCACGTGAACCTAAATAAGATCCTCCAATTCCTATCACAATAAGCGCTTCAGAATTAGCACGGATTCTTTCAGCAGCTAGTTTGATCCTTGAAAATTCGTCTTTATCGTAGTTATTAGGAAGGTCAATCCATCCAAGATAATCAGAACCTGCACCTTTTTTTTCATGTAAATGAGAATGGGCTACTGAAACATAATCTCGTAGGTTCTCCACCTCAGATTTTTTCATAAATGGTAATGCGTTTGAATAGTTAAAAGAAACAGGCATTGTTTTTCAGTCTCCTTTGCTCCGATTTATATTTTTGAGATTTTCATTTTCATGATCTAATCTCTTATAAGCTTAAGATGATTCGTTTGCTTCCATTATCAATAGCTTATCAAGTCAAAAAACTTTCTTTTAATCAACTCTTCCACTTCTTGAGCTGATTTCATATTTAGAATTTGTTCTAATACATTGCTCATTTCGACTCTTGATAGTTTACTAATTTGACTTCTTGCCTGTAATATAGTAGTCGCGCTCATGCTAAACTCATCCAACCCAAGTCCAAGTAAAATCGGGATAGCCACTTCATCTCCTGCCATTTCTCCACACATTCCTACCCATTTTCCTTCTTTGTGCGCAGCATCAATAACCATTTTTACTAATCGAAGAATAGCTGGATTATATGGCTGGTAAAGATATGAAACTCGTTCATTCATACGGTCTGCAGCCATTGTGTATTGAATTAAATCATTGGTTCCGATACTAAAGAAGTCAACTTCCTTCGCAAATAAATCTGCAGCTACAGCGGTAGAAGGAATTTCGACCATTATACCTATTTCAATATCATCGGATACAGCACTACCAGTACCCTTGATTTGCTCTTTCACTTCTAACAAGATATTTTTGGCTTCACGAAACTCATCTAATGTTGCAACCATAGGAAACATAATTTTCAAGTTTCCATAAACGCTCGCTCTTAGTAAAGCCCGAAGCTGAGTACGGAATAAGTCTGGCATTTCTAGACAAAGACGTAGGGCACGAAACCCTAAAAAAGGATTCATTTCTTTCGGAAGATCTAAATAAGGAAGCTCTTTATCTCCACCAATATCAAGTGTGCGTACAACAACAGGTTTTCCCTCCATAGATTCTAGTACCGTTCTATACGCTTCAAATTGTTCTTCTTCTGTTGGTAGTTGATCTCGACCCATATAAAGGAACTCTGTACGGTATAGTCCAACACCTTCCCCACCGTTTCCAAGGACTGCTTTAACATCCTCAGGAGTACCAATATTAGCAGCTAGCTCTACATGGTAGCCATCTGATGAAACCGTTCTCTCATTTTTAAGCTTCGCCCACTCTGCTTTTCGCGCTTCGAACAGAGTCTTTTTCTCTTCATATTTCTTTAATACTTCTGAGGAAGGATTCGCAATCACGGTTCCGTCTATACCATCAACAATTACTAATGCACCATTTTCAATTTCTGTTGTTACTACTTTTGCTCCTACAACAGCAGGAATTTCCATGGACCGTGCCATAATCGCTGAGTGAGAAGTCCTCCCACCAATATTGGTCGTAAAACCTTTGACATATTTACGATTTAATTGAGCCGTGTCCGAAGGCGTAAGATCCTCCGCAACGATTACGACTTCTTCAGAAACCAAACTTAAATTTGGGACTTGAACACATAACAAGTGAGCGATAACTCGTTTTGTTACATCTCGAATATCTGCTGCACGTTCTTTCATATACTCATTTTCCATTGATTCGAACATAGAAACAAACATATCAGCGACTTCTTTCATTGCTACTTCAGCATTAAGCCCTTCGTTTTCAATTTTTTCTTTTACTGAGTTTAATAATTCTGGATCACTTAGCACTAGTAAGTGCGCTTCAAATATATCAGCTTTATCAGTACCTAACTCTCGATTTGCATGTTCCTTTATTTTTTGAAGTTCTGTTTTGGATTGGTTTACCGCACCCTCGAAGCGTTTAAGTTCACTTTCAGCATCTTCTATTAATTTTTTTTCTATTTTAAACTCTGGTTCTTCTAAGCAATAAGCTTTTGCGATTGCTATCCCTGCTGACGCCCCAATACCATTAATATTCTCGATCCTCATCTGGCTAACCCTTGTTTTACTAATGTCTCAGTGATAGATTCTAGTGCTTCATTTTCATCTGTACCTTTTGTTACTACCTTTATTTCAGCTCCTGAAGGGATCCCTAGAGCCATAATACCCATAATTGATTTTAAGTTTACACTTTTTCCTTTATATTCAAGGTTGACTTCACTACCAAATTGACCTGCTGCTTTAACCAACATTGTTGCAGGTCGAGCATGGATACCTGTTTTATCAATAACTGTAAATGTTTTTTCTACCATTTTCTCTTCCACCCTTTAAAAAATTTTAAAGATACCCCAATAATGTAAATATCTCAAAGTGCTACTAATAGAAATACATCAGTAAAAAACGTGTACTTCCCCACATATTTTCATAATAATCATTTTAATTATTCAGTCATTTCAAGACATCTTTAGAGAAGAAATTTATTTTAGTTACCGAATTCTCTTTTGTAATAATATCTATCCCAGTATTAACTCTTTTAGTACCGAGCTCTCCTTCAATGGATCTAATTGCATACACGACACTTAAATATCCCATATCATATGGATTTTGAGCGATACTAGCATTAATCCTTCCCTCTTCAACTATCTCTAGCATTTTCATTGTACCGTCTGTACCAACAACTGGAATGTTATATCCTTTTTCCTCCAACAGATTCAAGGAATTAATTGCAATTGTATCATTAGCAGCAAATACACCATCAATGTTAGGATACAACCTAATAATTTCATCAATTGCTCTCTCTACTTCTCCCGATTCACTATCGGCAGCGCTTTCCATTACAACCTTAATTCCAATCGCTTCTAATGATTCTCTACTGCCTTTCAACCTTTTCACCATATCCGGATTAACGTTAGTTGAATGTATAAGCGCTACTTGATTGCCAGGTTGTAGCATAGATCCTAATAATTGACCCGATCTTACACCTAAACTATGGTTATCTGTACCTATATACATTGTCTGACCATACCAATCTAGTTCAGTATCAACAAGTAGTACAGGAATATTTTTATTTTGATATTTTTTTAAAACGGATATAGTCGGAGTAGGTTGTATAGGAGCAACAATTAATGCGTCAGGTTTCTGTTCCAAAACATCTGCTAAGATTTCTATTTGTTCTGTGACTTGTAAATTGGCAGTACCTAATATTTGACCTTCAACGTTAAAATCTTTAAAGGCTTTTTTAGCTCCTTGACTTAATATCTTCCAATATTCTGATTCTGTTTCTAAAGCTTTTAAAACAACAACCACCCTTGGTTTGTCATTATTTAAGGAACTTACACTATATATTAATAAACTTAGAAGAGTGACAGCGAAAAGCAGTTGAAATTTATAATGTCTTTTCCCCTTAAACACTTATTTATTTCCCCCACGATTTTCAAAATACTGAACTTTAAATTTTTCACCTGAGATTCTGATAACAATTTTATTTATTCAGACGAAACGTTCTCTTATAACTCAATCTAAAGAGTCTCTTCTTATACTAGTTAAGTGGGAGACTCTTTAAATTGCTTTTAGTTATTAAAACATTACTTGCCCACCAGTAACGTTTATCGACTGTCCAGTACAATAAGCTGCTTTATCTGAAGCATAGAAAAGGACAGCATTGGCAATATCATCATACTCACATCCACGTTTTAATGGTACCTTATCAATATAAACTTGTTCTACTTCACTCTCAGGAATTCCGAGTTTTTTTGCATATTGCGGGAGTAAACTCTGGAACATAGGAGAGCTTAATAGATTTCCTGGCATAATTGAATTTACACGAATGTTATGCTCTGCCAGATCTAACGCTAGACTTTGAGTTAAACCTACTCCTCCGAATTTAGAGGCAGAATAACCAGAATTATGCTTACTTCCTACTTTACCCGACTTTGAGTTGATTTGAATGATGTTTCCGTACCCTTGTTCGATCATCACCTTTGATACTTCACGAGCACATAAGAAATAACCTGTTAAGTTGACAGCCATAGACGTTTCCCATGCAGTTAAATCAAAATTAGTTATCTTTGAACTCTTTGCATAACCCGCATTATAAACGAGTAAATCAATTTGTCCGAATTTAGAAACGGTTTTTTCCACCATAGCTGCCACTTCGGCTTCATTTGTTAAATCGGCTTTAATACCAATTGCTTCTTTATTAAATTTTGATTCAATCTCAGCTGCAACAGTATTGGCATTTTCTCCATTAAGATCTGCAACCACAACATTATATCCGTCCTCTGCCAAACGATAAGAAAGTGCCTCTCCTAGATTTTGACCTCCACCGGCTACAATTGCTACTTTTTGTACAGTCATGTTTTCTCCACTCCTATTTATCTTTATTTTCGAACTATTTCTAATGTTTCGCCCTCGGTAATTTCTTTAATCACTTTATCTTCTAAACAAAGGGTTCCCGGTAAATCTGCTTCTGAACTTCCGTTAAACCTAATAGTAATATGTCCAAGATTACCTAGATTTTGATTAACTGCACTACCAACAGCAGTCACTCTGTATTCTGTTTCACCGATTTTAAAAGTATCTCCAACTACTATTTCTCCATTTAACTCATTCTTCTCATGAATAATACAGAACTCTTTTAATTCTTCTGGTGCGTCACTTTTAAAAAGAATGATCATCTTATCTGCATAGAAAGTAGCTGCCATAGGTCCAATACTTGTTACATTTGTATAATAGATTCCACTCATAAATTCCACCTGCTATTTTTTTTATTTCTACTTGTAATATAATTTTTTTATTAAAAATCTGTGTAAATTGCGAAACTCGCCAGCCACGCTACAAATACGGTTGGTGCCCCAGTCAAAAATCTCGAGTATAATACAGCGGGTACCCCTACTTCAACTGTCTCTGGTTCCGCTTCTGCTAACCCTAATCCCACAGGAATAAAATCAGTTGCAGCTTGTGAATTGATCGCAAACAATGCCGGTAAAGCAAGTTGTGGAGGGATATTTCCTTGTCCAATCTCCGTACCGATTAACACTCCGACTACCTGTGCAATGACCGCTCCTGGTCCCAAAAATGGTGATAAAAGTGGGAATGAACAAACTAGTGAAATTAGTAGTAACCCTGGTAACGAACCTGCATATGGTGAAAGGAAATTTGCAAATACATCCCCAATACCAGATTCTAAGATTACCCCGATAAGCATAGCCACAAATGCCATAAAAGGAAGGATTGTTTTTAAAACGGTATCAATTGTGTCACGCCCCGCTTGGAACAGCGTACTTGTAAAGTTACCTATTCCCATCCCTACTTTAACCATTAGGCCTTTTGGCTTCTGTTGTTCACTAATTTTTTTGTCTGTGCTATACTTGAATTGTTTATTTTTATTTTCTTGCGCTTCTGTTTCGCCGACAGAAGCGTTCTCTTTTTCTTCGACACTATTTATTTCTGCATTAGCTGTTTCAATGTTATTAATTTTAACCCCTGAAACATAGATATCTTCTGTTATGAATTTTGCTAACGGTCCACTTTGACCAGTTGGCATGATATTAATCGTTGGAATTCTTTTTTGTGGATAAATGCCACAACGTAACGTTCCACCACAATCTATAATCACGCAGGCCATTTCTTCATCAGGTACCTTCGTTTTAAATCCATCAATTAGTTGTGCTCCGGTTAATTCTGCAAGCTTTTTCGCAATATCTGGTTGATTTCCACCAGTAATATAGACAACTTTGTTTTTCTTTTCATTTACAATAATGTTTAATGGCCCACCGAAACCACCAGGACCTGCATGAACAACTGCTGATTTGTAGTTTGACATTATTCTCACCCCCCTTACAGATCAACTGTACTCTTCAGTTTAACTTTTTGTTGTTTTGATACATACGCCACTGTCCAGTCAGTTACTACACCACGCATAAAGTTAGTAACGATACCTACTAAAAAGTACATCACAGCTAACTCCCCAATTGGAAGACCTAATGTTGTAATTCCTTGAGCAATTCCTAAAAAGACAAATAACTCTCCTGGGTTCACGTGTGGAAATAAGCCATTGTGTGTATGTGTAGAAAACGATGCAGCTGAATAATAACCTGGTTTGTGTTTCTCTGGTAAAAATCGTCCTAATGAAAGTGTCATAGGATTTGCAAAGAAAAATGTACCGAATACTGGTAAAATGAGATATCTAGCAAATACATTTTTTCCCGACTTTGAAGCTAATCGTTCTACTCTATCAGTTCCTACTAATCGAACAACTGCATTCATCGCAACTAGTAAACAAATTAATAAAGGAACAATGCCTGTGACAAGATCGACAAATACCTCGCCACCTCTTTCAAACAAATTCATAAATCCATCAGCTATCATAGTGATAAACTCCATACTAGCTAATTCACCCCTTTCTAAAATCATATTTATTGAACTAAATGTTCATAATATTTTTCCGACTAGTTCATCACCTCCTCTTGGAATAAACTTTACAGTAGCACGCTACAGACTCCAGATTGTATCAATTGTTTAATAAAAGTCGCTTTCAATATTCAATTCGTTCTCTAATCTTGCAAAAAAGAATCAGATTTGCTCAATTAGTCTCTTTGCAGTACTTTCATTTGTAATAAGAACATTGATATATTTACCTCTTAAAGCTCCTAGAATAGACGGCACCTTATTTTCGGATTCAGCAACTCCAATTGAATATTCAATCTCCTTTAATCGTTCTAATTCAATAGCTACAGTTCTTTCAGTCACATCAGACTCTACAAGAACTCCATTAATATCATAAAATCTTGAACATATATCTCCAACAGCATTTAAATTATTGAGTTCATCGATTTCTTTATCTCCGTAAAACCCTGTCCAAATCATATTTGATGAAGCAAGTGGCGCACCAATCCCTAATACTGCGATATTAATGTTGTTCCACATATCCAATATTTTTTTAAAATAATTAGAGTTAATGATATCTTTTTTGGTTTCTTTCTTTTCTACCACAGCAGCAGCATCAATAAAATGAGATGTAGCACCAAAAGCTTTTGCAACGTTATATATAATCGTATTTACATGATATTTACTGTCTAAAGTACCTGGTCCCCCAACTAGCGGTACAAAATCTGCCTTTCTAGGCTTATAATCCACAGGTCTATCAATCATACTTCCCATAGTTCGACCCCACGTAAAACCAATCGTGTCGTCTTCTTTAATAATTCGATTTAATAGTTCTAATGTAGCAAGACCTAAATCTGATCTTCTTTTTTCATCTGATTCATTATCCATGTCAGGAACAACAATTACATCCTTAAGCAGAAAAGTTTTTTGGAGTGTTGTCTCTAACTCAAACGTTTCATAAGATGTGCTATCTATATGAATTTGAACAATACCTTCTTTTCTTGCTTTTTTAAGCATTCTTCCAATTGTTGTTCGATAAATCCCTACTTCCTTAGCAATTTCATTTTGAGTCATGTCATCTTCGTAATACATTTGTGCAACTTTGACAAGTAACCTTCTTTCCTCCCAGTTAGGCATCATGAAACCTCCAGTTTAACCTTTTACTATTATGAGACTTGAATCCATCTGCTCAAATGAGCAAACCGTTATCATATGAGCTTTAGTTTAGTATAGACTCATCTGATAATTGAGTCAACACATTTTAACCCTTTTTATAAGAATTCCTTAAATTAGTTGATTATATTAATTCAAAAACAAAATCAGCAAATTTTTTTAAAAATGGGATATCGCTCGTTTTTATATTATTTCTATTTAATATCTAGACTTCATTATTTACCTGCTATACTCGAAAATCTAAATAAACTAACATTTAAATTACTTTTTTGGTGAATACTAAGTAATGAACGGATTTAACACATAAAACGTTGCTAGCTAATTATTCAAAGTTCATGTTAGGAGATTTCAAATGGGGAAAATTTCTCTATATCAATTATTCTGTATTACGGCTTTTTACCAAATTGGAACAACTATTGTTTTTGGTTTTGTAGCTGGAGCCGGGAGAGATGCTTGGCTTGTTACTTTACTTTCAACATTTTTAGGGGCCATTATCATTGCCCTATATACAGTCATAATGCGTCTGAATCCTGGATTAACTCTTGTTGAGTGGTTCCCAGCACATTTAGGTCCGTGGATTGGGATTCCAATAGCATGGCTCTATCCTCTTTTAGCTATTTACGATGTCGGACGAATTTTGTCTGATTTAAAGTTTGCTATCTCGTCAACAATCTTGCCAAATACTCCTCCTTTATTTTTTCTTGGATTTACGATGTTTGTTATTATTATAGGTTTATTTTATGGAATTGAGATCTTAGGACGAATCGCAGAATTGTTATTACCTGTTATTTTGTTCCTTTTTGTAATAGAAGTTATATTACTCATTAGTTCAGGCGTTTTATCTATAGATAATTTAAGACCTATTTTATCTAACGGCTGGGGAAGGGTTTGGGGAGAAGTATGGCCACTTGGCATTACTCAATCTTTTGCCCAATCGCTGGAGTTAGCAATGATTTGGACACTTACTAGAAATGAAAGAATGATTATAAAGCCAACCCTAATTGCTACATTCTTAACAGGGTTCTTAATTATGTCATTTAACATATTAGCCATTAGTACGCTCGGAGAAGGCGTGTATCAACAAAGCATGTATCCAATGTATGTATTAATTCAGCAGATCAACATCGGCCAATTCATTGAAAATCTACACGCAATAAGTGTTCTTCAGTTTACAACTACATCCATTTTAAAGCTATACATCCATTCATTTGTTGCTGTTTATGCTATTCAAAAATTATTATTTTTACGTAATAACCATTTTGTTATTATGGCAGTGGCATTAATTGGAGTATATTTAGGGTTAAATATGGCTACTAATGCATCAGAACATATATATGTAGGAACAAATATTTTCCCTTATAATTTATGGATACCTTTACTATTGGTCTTTCCGAGTATTATATTAATAGCCTCAATAATAAGGAAACTATTATCAAAAGACACTTTCAAAAAGGAGGAGTTTTAGAAAGTGAAGAATTTATTATTTTCTTGGGAATCACAAACTAATATTGAATATCCTTATGCTTTGCCAACACTTTTTTTACTTTTAAGCTTATTATTGTCGGCCATTACCTGGCTGCGTTATAAAAATCAGTAAGACCACCCATTAAAAAATTTAGAGTTAATTTAAAGAAAGGGACACAAGAAAAAGTGTCCTTATTTAAGGCGTACTATTTTTATAATTATAATCGATCATAAGACCTATCCCTTTACATAAACGAAATCCTGCTAGGTTAAAGCCTTATTCATCATTCCTCTGAACTAAATGATCCTTGAATTAAACCAGTATGCTTGATATCTACATCAATTTTTATTGTATATGCTGCATTCGAAAAGATTTCATCCCAATTCTCTTTTACTTCTTTCCATTTGCTTGGATTTTCTTTGAATAATTGTCTGCCAAAACCAAAAATATCAGCTTGATATTCCTTTTGTACTTTTTCAATTGCCATTTTCATCTCTTTTTCGATTACCTTTTTCGTTTTGTTTTCTACCTGCTTTAAATATTCTAGATTTTCATAAGGGTCATATTCTTCCTTACTTTGCTGTTCAGCTAATGATACTTCTATACGACTTTCAATTGTAAATGATATTTCGTTCCCTGCTATATTGGGGATTATTCTTGAGTCACCCCCAAGTGTTTCTAAAAGTACTAATTCGTTTTCATTTTTTAACGATGGCATTGTTATCGCGGCATTGTGAATTTCCCCAATTACCCAATTATATCCTCTTGTTTCTATTTCATCTAAATACCCAATCAATTTATCTTTTTTAAAGATTGCGATTCCTGTTAGTTTTGCGTTCGTTTCTTCCTTTTCTAAAACACCCATTACAGGATTAATTCCTTCTTCTAACTCTTTTTCAAAAAAATTGATTATATTTACTTTGCTTGACTTTTGATTATATCGATAATTCTCCATCATTTCTTCTAGATGAATTGCTTGATATCTTCCAATTCCTTGAGGCTCTTCAGCTAAAAGTTCTCTCGCCTCTACTCCTCTTGCTATACTAAGTAACGTAAGGCCGCGTCCTTCATGATCTCTAATAAAAACATCTAATATTGATAAAACCCCTTCTCTTGCTACTTTTTCATTTATGATGATTATTTTATTATGATTAAAAAACTTCTTCCGATCAAAATCTTGTGTCCCATCTCTAACGGCTTCAAAAATTGTATTTCCTCTCGACTCATGATTTTTCACATTAGGTCCTGGAGCTCCTATTGCAATATTTAATGTAGCAGGATTTAAAGTTTGCTGTGTTAAAATAATTTCCTCAGTCTTTTGGTCTCTATCAATCGCAATTCCTGTAACAATTCCTATCTCATTTAACTCTTTGCTATCCCAGCACCCTGATAATGACAAAATAGAAAGTAGAAACACATAAAAATAATTCTTCAACTTTCATCACCATCTTTGCTAGGATTTAAAATAGGTGCTGGTAATTGTTGTCTAATTGACTTACGCTTGCTGATGGGAGCTGGCCTTCTTTTCATAAACGAGAATGGTACGCGAATGAGAGAGTCTTTTAGTTCATTCATTATTGTTGGTGCAAAAGGTTCTAAATAAGGCGTGCCAAAAGAACGCAGTGAGCACATATGAATAAGCAAGAGAAGACCTCCAAGTACAACCCCATATAGTCCCATTACACCTGCCATAACAAGCAGCCCTAAACGGGCAATATGAATTGGATCTGTTAAAGCTGACACTAAAAAACCTGTAATTCCTGTAACTGCTACAACAATAATCATAGGATAGCTCACAAGTCCAGCTTGTACAGCAGCTTCTCCCAATATTAATCCCCCTACAATCGTTACTGCTCCACCTACAGCCTTTGGCATCCTTGTTCCTGTTTCCCTTAGCACTGTAAAAATGATTATCATTAGTAGTGCCTCAACGAATGTAGAAAATGGAACTTGTTCTTCTGAGGCCGCAATAGACGTCAGCAATACCGTTGGAACCATTTCCTGATGATAGCTTGAAAGTGCTACATATACTCCTGGTAAAGCAACAGTTAGTAATAAAGATAATAATCTATAAACTCTTATGAATGATGACAAATAAGGTCTAGAATAGTAATCCTCACTAGCTTGAAGGCTTTCTAAAAATAATAATGGTACAGTTAAAACAAAGGGCGTACCATTACATAATATAGCAACTCTACCTTCAAATAGTTTAGCTGCAACAATATCTGGTTTTTCAGTATTTCCAACTAAAGGAAAAATTGAAAAAGGCCTATCTTCAATTAATTGCTCTATATATCCCGACTCCAAGATTGCATCTATTTTTATTTCATTAAGTCTTTGCTTCACTTCTTTAATTATTTCTTGATTAACAATTCCTTTTATATAAGCAATTTTAACAGCTGTATTTGTTTTTTGACCTAGCTTTATTTTTTCAAAGGTAAGCTTAGGGTTAATAATTTTTTTTCTTATTAATGCTGTATTTACTTCTATATCTTCAGTAAACCCCTCTCTAGGGCCTCTTACAACTGTTTCCGTTTGAGGTTCGTCTACAGCCCTTGATGCAAAACCTTGTGTATCGATAGAGAAAACGGTGTCATATCCATCAATAAACAAAGCTGTTTGACCTGATAGAATAGCCTCCAGTACTGCATCCATCGAGCTTAACTCATGCAAACTATTGACAGTTAAAATTTTACTTTTAATTATTTCAGGAGCACTTTGAATTGAACAGTCTTCATAATTGTTTAAGAAATTTGGTTCCATTAATGGTTTAGTAATATATTGATTAACTTGATTAGTATCTATAAGGTCACTTATAAAACATATAAATACTTTTATTGGTTTATTTATATATGTCTCAAACTCCCTAGTTACAAAATCCTCACTGTCTCCTAACACTTGATTAAGATAATTTAAATTAGATTCTAAATTAACCTGAATTGGTTCCGAGTAACTTTCATCGTTAGCTTTACTTTTCTCGCTAATTAATTTAAAGAGTTTTTTTTGTTTTCTCAATTTATGAAACATTCTAGTACACCCTTTAATAAATAAGTTACCCTTATTATCAAACAAAAAAAAAATAAAATTCTTTTCTACCTGAGTAAATTTCAGAAAGCCTACCTAAAGAATCATACAAGGACCCAATTTGCATTTGCACTTAAAAAAATTGAGATTATTCTTAGTAACCTTCCTAAGAAACACTATCTAATTTAAGAGAAGACTTTCGAAAACATGTGGAAACAAGTCGTTACATCATTCCGAATTCCTAAATGAAGATTCATTTCAACTTCTTAAAAACAGAATAAATATAGGATAGTGTAACTAAGACCACAGCTACTTTATTTCCAAATAGAAAAAACACGCCTTACAAAATAAAGACGTGTACGCTGAAAAAATATACGGTCCTTTTATCAGCAGGTCTAAATATTAAATTTTGTCCACCAAGAAAAGAGATAATTCTTATACCTACTCATCTTCTTGATATTACTTATATATTACTTGTCGCAAACTTTCCATACCAATCATTGGTAAATTTCTTTACACTAATTTGGGTAGATGGGTGAGAATGTAAATTAATAATTATATCTGGACTAGCCGTAATTGCATGAGCTCCTTCCAAACTGCACTTGTGTACTTGATTAACATTTTTAAAGCTTGCTGCAATCACCTCAGTTTGTAATTGATAGACAGTAAATAATCTTAAAATCTCAGAAACAACATTGATCCCGTCGCCTGAAATATTATCAATACGGTTCACATAGGGAGCAACAAAATCTGCACCACATTTTGCAGCCATTAAAGCTTGTTGTGATGTAAAAATAGCTGTAGCTAATGTTTTTACTCCTAAACGATTTAACTCCTTTAATGCTTTATAGCCTTCGTCTATGACAGGTACTTTAATATAAACATCTTCATCAATTTCCGAAGTGATTTTTAATGCTTCCTCTACTATTCCTTCTGCGTCTTCTGCAAGTGTTTGAATAAAAAACATTTTTTCACGACCAAGTAAATTACGTATTTTTTTTAGTTGGTCCCAATAATCTGCATCCTCCACTGCTAAAATTGTCGGATTAGTAGTAACCCCCTCAATTTGGTAGCAGTCTATTAATTTCTTGATATCATTAATATTTGCCGAATCAATTAGTACTCTCATTCTAAACACCTCTCTTTGAATTAATAGATATGGAAGAAAGTCATTATGTTTTACACATAATGACTTTCAAATTATTAAAACATTACTTGCCCACCAGTAACGTTAATTGATTGCCCAGTACAATAAGCTGCTTTATCTGAAGCATAGAACAGGACAGCATTGGCAATGTCATCATACTCACAACCGCGTTTTAGCGGTACTTTATCAATATAGATTTGTTTGACTTCACTCTCTGAAACTCCAAGCTTTTTCGCGTATTGAGGAATTAAACTTTGGAACATAGGTGAGTTTAATAGATTCCCTGGCATAATAGAATTCACACGAATGTTATGTTCTGCAAGATCTAATGCTAGACTTTGAGTTAAACCTACTCCTCCAAATTTAGAGGCAGAATACCCCGAATTATGCTTACTGCCTACTTTACCTGACTTTGAGTTGATTTGAATGATGTTTCCGTATCCTTGATCGATCATCACCTTTGATGCTTCACGAGCACATAAGAAATACCCTGTTAAGTTGACAGCCATAGATGTTTCCCATGCACTTAAGTCAAATTCAGTTATCTTTGAACTTTTCGCATAACCTGCATTGTAAACTAGTAAATCAACTTGTCCGAAGTTAGAAACAGTTTCTTCGACCATAGCTGCTACTTCTGCTTCATTTGTTAAATCGGTTTTAATACCAATCGCCTTAATATGATACTCTAATGCTATTTTCGACGCTACACTTTTGGCGTTCTCTTCATTTAGGTCAGCTACCACAACATTATAACCGTCCTCAGCCAATCGATGTGACAGTGCTTCCCCTAAGTTTTGTCCACCGCCTGCTACGATTGCTACTTTTTGTAATCCGCTCATGGTTTCTCCACTCCTATATCTTTTATCGAATGATCTCTAATGTTTCTCCCTCAGTAATTTCTTTAATCTCTTTATCTTCTAGGCAAAGGGTCCCTGGTAAATCCGCTTCTGAACTTCCGTTAAACCTAATAGTAATATGTCCAAGATTAGCTAGATTTTGATTAACTGCACTACCAACAGCAGTCACTTCGTATTCTGTTTCACCGATTTTAAAGATATCTCCAACCATTATTTCTCCATTTAATTCATTTTTCTCATGGACAATACAAAACTCTTTTAGTTCATCTGGTGCATCATTTTTAAATAAAATGATCATCTTATCTTCATAAAAAGTTGCTGCCATAGGCCCAATGCTTGTTACATTTGTAAAATAAACTTTACTCATTTCATCCACCTGCTTATTAGATATATTTCTCTTTTAGTAATATGCACTTATTGTTTTTAAAAATCCGTATAGATTGCAAAACTAGCCAGCCATGCTACAAAAACAGTTGGTGCTCCGGTCAAAAACCTCGAATATAATACAGCTGGCACCCCTACTTCAACCGTCTCTGGTTCCGCTTCCGCTAACCCTAAACCTACAGGAATAAAATCAGCTGCTGCTTGTGAGTTGATCGCAAATAACGCTGGTAAAGCAAGTTGTGGCGGGATATTCCCTTGTCCAATTTCCGTACCAATTAACACACCGACCACCTGCGCAATAACTGCTCCTGGCCCTAAAAACGGTGATAAAAGGGGAAATGAACAAACTAATGAAATTAGTAGTAACCCCGGTAACGAACCCGCATATGGTGATAGGAAATTTGCAAATACATCCCCAATACCAGATTCTAAGATTACCCCGATAAGCATGGCCACAAACGCCATAAATGGGAGGATCGTTTTTAATACGGTATCAATCGTGTCACGCCCCGCTTGGAATAGTGTACTAGTAAAGTTACCTATTCCCATTCCTACCTTAACCATAAGGCCTTTCGGCTTCTGCTGTTCACTAATTTTTTTGTCTGTGCTATACTTGAATTGTTTATTTTTATTTTCTTGCGTTTCTGTTTCGCCGACAGAAGCGCTCTTTTTTTCTGCACTAGCTGCTACTTCTTCATTTGCTGCTTCAATATTGTTAACCTTAACTCCTGAAACATAGATATCTTCTGTTATAAATTTAGCTAACGGTCCACTTTGACCAGTTGGCATAATATTGATGGTTGGAATTCTTTTTTGTGGATAAATGCCACAACGTAATGTCCCACCACAATCAATAATCACACAAGCCATTTCTTCATCTGGCACCTTCGTTTTAAAGCCATCAACTAGTTCTGCTCCTGTTAAATCTGCAAGCTTTTTCGCAATATCTGGTTGATTTCCACCAGTAATATAGACAACTTTGTTTTTCTTTTCATTTACAATAATATTTAATGGTCCACCGAAACCACCAGGACCTGCATGAACAATTGCTGAATTGTAATTTGACATTCTGCTCACCCCTATAAATCAACTGTGCTCTTCAGTTGAACTTTTTGTTGTTTTGATACGTACGCCACTGTCCAGTCTGTTACTACACCACGCATAAAGTTGGTAACTACACCTACTAAAAAGTACATCACAGCTAACTCACCAATTGGAAGTCCTAACGTAGTAATCCCTGCCGCAATTCCTAAAAAGACAAATAGCTCTCCTGGGTTTACATGTGGAAATAATCCATTGTGTGTGTGACAAGAAAACGATGCAGCTGAGTAATAACCTGGTTTGTGTTTCTCTGGTAAAAATCGTCCTAATGAAAGTGTCATAGGATTCGCAAAGAAAAATGTACCGAATACTGGTAAAATGAGATATCTAGCAAATACATTTTTTCCCGACTTTGAAGCTAATCGTTCTACTCTATCAGTTCCTACTAAGCGAACAACTGCATTCATCGCAACTAGTAAACAAATTAATAAAGGAACAATGCCTGTGACAAGATCGACAAATACCTCGCCACCTCTTTCAAACAAATTCATAAATCCATCAGCTATCATAGTGATGTATTCCATATTAATTCACCTCTTTTTTTAATGTTAGTTTTTGTACTAGACGTTCAAACAAGCTTTTTTGAATTGGAATCTCACCTCCTTTAGAAATAATCTTGACATTAGCAACAGCATCCTGAATTGCAGCAACTGTTAGTTTGTCATATATGTGCAAGTCTTGCTTTGTAAGTTTCAGCAAGTCTTTGCCATCTAAACCTTTCATCGGTTTCACCCGCGAAAATACTGTAACCCCTTGCATTTTTCTTACTTCTAAAATCTTATTTCCCTTATTAATAGCAATCAGTAATACTGTACCTGCTTTGAAGAACCCTCTTCTTCTTCCAATTGCTACTCTCCCTTTTTGTCTTAACAAAGCGTAATGTTTATTGAAATTTTTAATTTGAAAAAAGCCTAAAAAGCTCTGAACAAGCCAAGCTGCAGCCACTAATATAATTAAATAAATAAACATATTAATTTAGCCTCCTTCAACAAGCTACATATAATGGTAAATATCCCCTTTAATGGTTGCGTTTTCATTAAGTTCCTAAAAAAACTAATCTTGCTTTAAAAGCTGTTCTGCTGTACTTTCATTTGTAATAAGGACATTAATGTATTTTCCTCTTAAAGCTCCTAAAATGGATGGGATTTTATTTTCTGATTCAGCAACTCCAATTGAGTATTCAAGTTCTGCCAATCTATCTAACTCAATCGCTACAGTTCTTTCAGCAACCTCGGACTCAATAACTTGACCATTAATATCATAAAATCTAGAACAAATATCTCCTACTACATTCAGATTATTAAGCTCCTCTATTTCTGTATCTCCATAAAATCCAGTCCAAATCATGTTCGATGACGCTAACGGAGCACCAATACCAACGACTGCAATAGAAATATTATTCCACATGTCTAAAATCTTCCTAAAATAATTGGAATTAACAATATCTTTTTTTGTTTCTTTCTTTTCTACAACAGCAGCAGCATCGATAAAATGAGATGAGCCACCGAACGTTTTAGCGACGTTATAAACAATTGTGTTAACATGATATTTACTATCTAATGTTCCTGGCCCTCCAACTAAAGGTACAAAATCAGCCCTTCTCGCCTTGTATTCCACTGGTTGATCAATCATACTTCCCATGGTTCTTCCCCACGCAAAACCAATTGTATCGTCGTCCTTAATTATTCGATTTAACAAATCCAATGTAGCAAGCCCCAAGTTCGCAAGCCTTTTTTCCTCTGTGTCCTCATTATTAGATGGAACAACTATAACATCTTTTAGTTGAAAAGCTTGTTGTAGTTTAGTCTCTAACTCGAATGTTTCATAAGAAGTGCTATCTATATGAATTTGTACTATACCTTCTTTTCTTGCTTTTTTTAACATTCTTCCAATTGTCGTACGATATATCCCAAGGTCTTTTGCTATTTCATTTTGAGTCATATCTGCTTCATAATACATTTGTGCAACTTTGACAAGTAAACGTTTTTCTTCCCAGTTAGACAACTTCATCCCCCATTCTAACGATTAATATCTTTTAAGCATTTGCTCATTTGAGCAAGTGGTGATCATTTGTCCTTGTGTTTAGTATAGACTCATCTCATAATTGAGTCAATACATTTTTTAGTTTATCCTTCTTTAACACAATCCAAAAAACGTATCAGCCAAGTTATTATTAAAACAAGATAATAACCAGACAAGGTAATGTATAAATTTTAATGGTTGGGTAAACACAAAAAAGATTGCCAGCTTAATATACATGGCAATCTTTATTATTTTTATTCGCTGAAGGGCAACTACTTTTGTCTTTTGAGGGACTTTCGTTTATGCTAATATGCTAACAACTCAGGTCTTAAAAAGAGGCTTAACAAAAAAACTTTCAATAATATATAATCCTATATTGAATGGCGAACTATGCAATTGATAATTGGTGTTCGTAATTATGATGTAGTTGTTTATTAAATTCTTCCTACCTCACCTAATAAATAGATCAGTATTTAATAATTTGAAGCTTAAATATCTTATGGAGTTTCTAGTTTGAAGTTCTGAATGTTTTTAAGCTGATTTTAAATACAGCCTCTCCGTAGATGTTATCAAAAGCCACTTCTCTCTTCTTCAAACACAAAAAAACGCGCCCCTCAGATTCTGAGAACACGCGTCATTGCTGACTTTTAAGTAAATGACCCGTACTGGGTTCGAACCAGTGACCTCCACCCTGTCAAGGTGGCGCTCTCCCAGCTGAGCTAACGGATCAAGTAAATTATATCGACATCTATTAATATACTTAATTACTAGGAAGTTGTCAATACTATTTTGGCGCGCCTAGTAGGACTCGAACCTACAACGCAAGAACCGGAATCTTGAATGATATCCCTTTCACCATAGGCGCACATATCACAAGCGACATATTCTAATATAACCCAAGAGAGACTTATTGTCAAGATAAACTCTCTCTTGAGTTATTGCTTATTTTGCTTCCGTAGGTGTACCTTCTTCAAGCATTTTGTTGAAACGTTCGCTAATGTCTTCTTCTGTATAGCCAGCCTCGCCTAAACGTGCAGCAAGGTTTTTTGCCCATAATTCTAGACGTTGAGCCATTTTCGCATATTTTTTTGATTCAGAGCCTTTCCCTTGCTTAGCACGGCCTTCTGCGTTAGACATGACGTTCTCAACGATGAATAAGCTTTTCCAAACCATTTCTTCATCTAAAGTTTCATGAACTTCACCTAATTCTGCTAGAACTTTACGGTAAAATCCGCTGAACTCTTTAAAAGAGATTTCTTCGTCCATATTTAAGTACACTTGAATTTGATCATACAAAGCTTGCATTTATTGCACTCTCCTTATTTAACTTATAAGTCATTATAGCATAAATTATTTTTCGTTTCTTATAAATCATCATCCATAAAGAAAAGAGCTTAAAGGACTCTACCTGTAAGCTCTTTCCAAGGTAAGTGATTTTTATTCCTTACAATAGTCGTCGAATGCTTTTTCAAGCTTTTGAACGACTTGAATTGGTTCGTGTCCCTCAATTTCAAAGCGCTCTACCATTGTTTTGATTTCCCCGTCTTTTAATAATGCAAATGAAGGGGATGATGGAGCGTAGCCAGTGAAATATTCTCTTGCTTTTGCTGTCGCTTCTTTGTCTTGTCCAGCAAATACTGTAACGAAGCGGTCTGGCTTTGTTTCGTAATTTTTCATGTAAGCTGCAGCTGGACGAGCGATTCCACCAGCACATCCGCAAACAGAATTAATCATTACGAGAGTTGTTCCTTCTTTCTTTAATACTTCATCGACTTCTTCCGGTGTTTGTAATTGCTCATAACCTGCTTCAACCATTTCTTGGCGAGCAATTTTCACGACATCATTCATATAGAAATTAAATTGCATTGTACTCTTCACCTCTTAAACATATGTTACTTTTATTGTAACCCTTTCGATTAATAAAACCAATTCTTTTGCACGTAAAAAAGAGAAAGATCAGCATATTACCTGATCTTCCTCGTTGCTTTTATTGAAGCGCTGTTTCTAAAACTTCAATATTTCTTCTCATAAGACTGAAATAGTCTTCATCATTTTCAACGTCTTCTTCAATAAGCGCTTCTAAGTTATGAAGGTATAGAGCCTCTGCTCCTACTTCATCTTTCACAACTTCGGCTACTTTTGTTGGAATATTTTGCTCAAATAATACATACTGTAACCCGTACTCATTTGCCAATTCGATAATATCTTGTAATTGACGTTGTGATGGTTCATTTGTTGGTGAAATACCAGAAATCCCAATTTGTTTAACGCCATAACGTTCTTCCCAATATCCATATCCAGCATGTGAAACTAGGAACGTATCTTTATCTGCAGCTTCAACCATAGCTTGGAACTCTGCATCAATTGCTTCTAGCTCAGCCTTTACTTCTTCAAAGTTTGCATTAAATACTTCTTCTTGTTCAGGCATTAATTCAACAAGTGCATTTTTAATGTTTTCCGCAAGCGTAATAGATAAAATTGGATCTAACCATACATGCGGATCCTCGTCATGATCGTGTGCGTGATCATCATGTGCATGATCGTGGTCATCCTCTTCATGTGCATGGTCATCATGTTCATGGCCGTGATCATCTTCCTCTTCATGTGCATGATCATCGTGTGCGTGATCGTGGTCATGGTCATCTTCATGGCCGTGATCATCATGTGCGTGATCGTGGTCATCTTCATGACCGTGGTCATGATCGTGATCATAGTCGATGAAGTCTATTCCTTCCGAAGCTTTTACGATCGCAACCTCTTCACCTTCGAGAGTTTCAATCAAAGCATCAACAAATCCTTCTAAACCTGCACCATTGTAAATGAATGCATCTCCCTCAGCTACACTGATCATCTCACGAGCTGTTGGCTCAAATGTGTGTGCATCTGCACCGACAGGAACGACATTTGTCACATTTACAAATTCTCCTCCGATTTTAGTAGCAAAATCTTCGAGTGGAAAAATAGTAGTAAATAATTCCAATGCCTCTACTTCTTCAATTGGTTCTTCAGTTGTTGGTTGCTCTTGCTCTTCTGCTTGTTCGTTTCCGCCGCCACATGCCGCTAGAAATGAAGAAGCAATAAGGACAGATGCAAACAAGCTTGATAGTTTCTTCATAACAATCCCCTTTCGTAACGATTACGTTTAATCACAGTTACAGATTATATCGTAAGCTTTACGATTTGTAAATATAAATTCCTAAACAAAAAGGCTTATTTTCAACCAAATCTATGTTGAAGATAAGCCTTTAAACGTTATGTTCTGTTAACTACATCTAAACGTTTCTTATATACATCATTTAATTTTTTATAATGGTCAAAAAGTTGTGGAAGTAACTTACGAAGTTGTTCTTCATCTCGCTTCTCGATTGCTGCATTAAAAGCAGTTGTAATTTCTTTATGCTGTTCAATCCATTCATTATCAATGGCCCCGCCATTCTCCAATTCACCTTTTTGCTTAGCTTCTTTTAATTTTTTCTGAAGTAAATCTCGTTCTGAGCGGATTTCTTTCCACTTTTCTATTTCGTCTGGAGCGTATTTTTCAGCTAGCAACTCATAGTAAAAATCGAGATGAACTTTTAACTCCTTATTAATTTCTTGTTGTTCATGCCCGCAGCATTCCTGCTCTGGCTCTTCATTTGGTACTTCTGCTTTAACAGGTGCCAATGATGTAACAGCAATAGATGCTAGCAAGACAATTTGCGCAAGAATAAACAACTGGTGAAAACGTTTCATGAATTGGTCACCCTTTCCTTTCTGTTACTTTTAGAATAACCAGGTTCCCCTATTTCATGTAAACAATAAAAAGCTGTTAAGAAAAACTTCTCTTAACAGCTTTGATGTAGCATGTGGCGATGGCTTATCTTGCCGTGTGGGGCTGTCCCAAAAGTCCGGAACAGAGGAGGCAATGGCTCCGTTCGCTACGCGTCTTGAGAGGAGAAACCCACTCCTCTCAAGGCTTTTAAAAGATGTAGCGACTCCACTCATTGCTTCGGGGTTGTCTCAAAGGTCAAAAACAGACCTTTGAGACAATCCCTTAAAACATTACGGCGGCTCCGCTCATCGCTTCGAGCAAGCTCAAAAAGGAAAAGCGTCTTTTTGAGCTTGCTCTTTAATAAATAGATGTTGTCTCAGCAGTCATATTTTCAAGTATTTCTTTTACTCTTGCTAAGAAACGTCCACAAACAAGTCCATCTAACACACGATGGTCAAGAGAAAGACAGAGATTAACCATACTACGGATGGCAATCATATCCCCTGCATCGCTTTCAATGACAACTGGTCGCTTCACAATTGATTCGATCGAAAGGATTGCGGCTTGCGGATGATTAATGATCGGTGTCGAGAGGATCGAACCAAAAGAACCAGTGTTGTTTACTGTGAAAGTACCACCTTGCATATCCGCCCCACTAAGTTTTCCTGAACGTACTTTCCCAGCTAACTCATGAACTTCTCGGCCAAGTCCTTTGATCGTTTTCTCATCTGCATGTTTAATAACAGGGACAAATAAAGCATCGTCTGTTGCAACCGCAAGCGAGATATTGATATCTTTCTTCTGGATAATCTTTTCCTCTGCCCACATTGAATTTAACTGTGGAAATTCCTTTAACGCTTCAACAGTCGCTTTAATAAAGAATGGCAGGAAGGTTAAGTTAAAGCCTTCTTTTTCTTTAAAGCCTTCTTTGACTTGATTTCGATATTGCACAAGTTTGGTCACATCAACTTCAACCGTCATCCATGCATGCGGTGCTTCATGCTTACTTTTCACCATATTTGCAGCAATTGCTTTTCGCACACCTGACACAGGAATTTCTAGGTCTCCATATGATGTAATGACAGCGGTAGACTCTTGTGGCGTTGCAGGTTTATTTTTTGGCTTATTAGCAACTGAGGTAACAGGTTCAGCAATAGTTTTCGCTTTTTGCTCTATACCACCATCAATAATAAGTTGAATATCCTTGCGTGTTATTCGACCACCCTTACCTGAACCAGTGACTTGTTCAAGGTCAATATTATGTTCTTGAGACATACGCAGTACAGCTGGGGAGTAACGACGTTTTTGCGACTGATCGGATTGCACTTCAATAGGTGGGCTCGGAGCTCTATCTTCTTTCTTAGCCGATTCAGCCTCACCATTACTTTCTCCTTCAGCTTCAATCGTACATATAACGACCCCTACTTCGACTGTCTCATCTTCTTGTACGCACAGCTCTTTAATTGTACCTGAATAGGAAGATGGCACTTCAGCATTTACTTTATCTGTCATTACTTCTGCAATTGGTTCGTATTTATTAACATATTGACCTGGTTCTACAAGCCATTTGCTAATTGTACCTTCTGTGACACTCTCCCCTAATTGGGGCATCGTCATTTCTGTCGCCATTCGATTCCCTCCTAGCGATTAAAATTCAGCTAGCTCGCGCATCGCTTTTTCAACCTTCTCTGGGTTAATCATAAAGTACTTTTCCATTGTCGGTGCATAAGGCATCGCTGGTACATCTGGTCCAGCCAATCGTTTAATCGGTGCATCTAGATCAAATAAACAATGCTCAGCAATGATTGCTGCCACTTCTCCCATAATGCTGCCTTCTTTGTTATCCTCGGTTACGAGTAGCACTTTGCCAGTTTTACTCGCTGCCTCAATAATAGCTTCCTTATCTAACGGATACACTGTACGTAAATCGAGAATATGTGCCCCGATCCCTTCTTTTTCCAGGCGATCAGCTGCTTGCAAAGCAAAATGAACGGATAAACCATACGTAATGACAGTAATATCATCACCTTCACGTTTCACATCAGCTTTACCAATAGGCAAGGTGTAATCCTCGTCAGGTACCTCACCTTTTATCAATCGGTATGCCCGTTTATGCTCAAAGAATAGAACCGGATCAGGATCGCGAATAGCTGCTTTGAGGAGGCCTTTTACATCATAAGGCGTGGAAGGCATCACAATCTTTAATCCTGGTACACTTGCAAAGATTGCTTCAACTGATTGCGAATGATAGAGAGCCCCATGAACTCCGCCGCCATATGGAGCTCGTATCGTAATTGGGCAGCTCCAATCATTGTTAGAGCGGTAACGAATTTTTGCTGCTTCCGAAATAATTTGGTTCACCGCTGGCATGATAAAATCTGCAAATTGCATTTCCGCAATTGGCTTCATCCCATACATTGCTGCCCCAATTCCGACACCAGCGATAGCCGATTCAGCTAGAGGCGTATCAATAACTCGCTGCTCACCAAATTGTTCATATAAACCATTCGTAGCTCGGAAAACACCGCCTCTTGCCCCAACGTCTTCACCAAGTACAAATACTTTTTCGTCCCGTTCCATCTCTTCTCTCATTGCCTGTGTTACAGCTTCTATATATGAAATAACAGCCATCTTACTTCCCCCTTTCTATTCTTCTGCGTACGTATATAACATTGCACTTTCTGGATCTGCATATGGTGCTTGCTCTGCATATTCAGTAGCTTCATCGATAATATTAGCCATCTCTTTTTCAATTCTTGACGAAATGTCATCTGTTAAAATTCCTAAACCTTTTAA
Organism: Halalkalibacter sp. HAAS-P013; assembly: GCF_056619925.1. Classification (NCBI taxonomy): domain Bacteria; kingdom Bacillati; phylum Bacillota; class Bacilli; order Caryophanales; family Bacillaceae; genus Halalkalibacter; species Halalkalibacter sp. HAAS-P013. Next base: position 58,282 of record NZ_JBWQTU010000013.1, on the reverse strand, counting down.
ATAGTCTGCAAATGTAAAAATTGCATCTAATTTCTTTGCCTCTTCTACTTCCTCACGCGAGCGATAAGCCCGATCATCGTCATCACTTGAATGAGGAGTTAAACGGTACGATACCGTTTCAATAAGAGATGGTCCTTCACCTTTTCTAGCACGGTCTGCCGCTGCTTTTACTGCTTCATATACTGCTAGAGGATCGTTGCCATCAACCGTTACTCCAGGCATCCCATATCCAATAGCTCGATCAGATACATTTTTACACGCTAATTGCTTTTCAATAGGGACAGAGATCGCATATTTATTATTTTCACACATGAAGATAACCGGGAGTTTATGAACTCCAGCGAAATTCGCCCCTTCATGAAAATCCCCTTGGTTTGAGGAACCTTCTCCAAAAGTTGTGAAAGCAACAAAGTCCTTCCCTTCCATCCTGCCGCCCAATGCGATTCCGACTGCATGCGGAACTTGCGTCGTTACAGGTGATGATCCTGTCACAATTCGGTTTTTCTTTTGTCCGAAATGCCCTGGCATTTGCCTTCCTCCAGAGTTTGGATCCTCTGCTTTTGCAAATCCAGATAACATAAGATCACGTGCGGTCATCCCAAATGTTAAGACCACTCCCATGTCCCGATAATAAGGCAAGATATAATCCTTACTAGTATCTAGTGCAAATGCTGCCCCTACTTGAGCCGCCTCTTGCCCTTGACACGAAACAACAAAAGGAATTTTCCCTGCACGATTTAAGAGCCACATACGCTCATCAATCTTTCGAGCGAGTAGCATCGTTTTATACATTTCAAGCACCGTTTCGTCGGATAGACCTAATGCATGATGTCGATTTCCAGTCATCTTTCTTCCTCCCTCAGTATTATGAATGAATAGCTAGACCATCTACAGCAAGAGCTGCCTCACCTATAACTTCAGATAATGTTGGATGTGGGTGAATCATCTCTGCGACTTCAAAGTGAGCAGCATCTAGAACTTTGGCCAAAGCAGCTTCAGAAATCAAGTCTGTTACATGCGGACCGATCATGTGAACTCCTAGTACATCCTGATTGTCTTCATTTGCTATCACTTTAACAAAACCGTCTGTTTCACCATATACTAGTGCTTTCCCTATCGCTTTAAACGGAAATGTGCCCACTTTTACTCGAAAGCCTTGGTCTATTGCTTGCTTTTCTGTTAATCCAACACTTGCCATTTCAGGATTGCTGTAAATGCATTTTGCAACCGTGTCATAGTTGATCGGATTGGGCTTCTTACCTGCAATATGATCGACAGCAACAATCCCTTCATGTGAGGCAACATGCGCTAGCTGCAAACCACCAATCACATCTCCGATTGCATACATGTGCGATTCTTTCGTTTGATTAAATTCATTCACAACAATCAAACCGTCTTCCACCTGAATATCAGTGTTTTCTAGGCCTATATCAGCTACATTCGCACTTCGGCCTACAGAAAGAAGCAATTGATCTGCGTGATACATTTCTAGTTGTCCCTTCATTTCGGCTTGAATGGTTACCCCTTGCCCTTTTTCCAAAGTTTCAGGTAGCACTTTAGCACCTGTTACAATCTTGATGCCCTTGTTCATTAAAATTCTTGACGCTTCTTTTGCAATTGCTGTATCTTCCGTCGGGAGAATCTGCTCACTATACTCAATAATCGTGACTTCAACACCAAAATCATTCAGCATCGAGGCCCATTCAATCCCAATGACTCCCCCACCCACGATGATGATTGACTTTGGCAAAACCTCAAGCGTTAGAGCATGATCTGAAGTAAGAATATATTTGCCATCTGCTGCAAGTCCCGGTAATTCCCGAGGGGAAGAACCTGTTGCAATAAGAACATACTGGGGTAGGAGCATCGTATTTTCTTCACCATCTGAACGTTCTACAGAAATCGTACCTGGAGTAGGGGAAAAAATGGATGGTCCAAGGATCCTTCCTGTTCCTTCGTAAACATCAATTTTTCCTTTCTTTAATAGATGCTGGACCCCACGATGCAACTGATCGACAATTGAATCTTTTCGTGCTTGCACTTTTTTAAAGTCAAGACTTACTTCGCTTGTAATGACACCAAATTCTTCTGAACGCTTTGAAGTTGCAAATACTTCTGCACTCCGAAGTAATGCCTTACTTGGAATGCATCCTTTATGCAAACAAGTTCCGCCAAGTTTTTCTTTTTCAACCACTGCCACTTTAAGCCCGTGCTGTGCCGCTCGAATCGCAGCAACATACCCACCGGTACCGGCCCCCAAAATGACAAGATCGTATTCTTCAGCCATGTAACGTTCCTCCTAGCTCCTAAAAAAGTTTCCGCTTGAATAAACATAAAAAGGAAAACTGCCCTAATCCTGAATAAGTGCTCACATGTTGCGTCGGCGTGATAAAATATGCTGTCCGTTTTGCAAGAATTGACGTCTAGATCTTCTCATTCTATCAATTCGTTCTTCAGCCATACGGTCTGCCGCCTTGAATGTTGGAATTTGATCACGCTTTGATATATCAAATACTTTCTCAATATTTTGATAGATTCCTTCTACTTTCTTCAACGCCCGTTCACTGTTATACCCATTTAATTCATCCGCAACATTAATAACACCACCTGCGTTAATCACGTAGTCTGGTGCATACACAATGCCCATTTCGTGAATAAGGCTCCCATGACGTTCTTCTTTTAACTGGTTGTTTGCTGCTCCTGCAATGACCTTCGCTTTTAATTGTGGAATAGTGAGATCATTAATAATGGCACCTAGTGCACACGGGGCAAAAATATTACAATCGACACTATAAATGTCATTTACATCAACTGCTTTTGCGTTAAAATCTGTAACTGCTCTTTGAACAGAATCTTTATTAATATCCGTTACAATTAATGAAGCACCTTCCTCATGCAGATGTTTACACAAGTTATAAGCAACATTTCCGACCCCTTGTACAGCAATTTTTTTTCCTGCTAAATCATCTGTACCAAATGCTTCTTTAGCAGCTGCTTTCATACCGACATACACTCCATACGCCGTTACTGGCGATGGATTTCCTGATGAACCGAAAGCAGGAGAGATCCCTGTTACATAATCTGTTTCTTCATAGATTGTATCCATATCTTGTACGGTTGTTCCTACATCTTCGGCTGTAATGTAGCGGCCATTTAAACCTTGAATGTACCGACCGAATGCACGAAACATTTCTTCATTCTTATCTTTTCTAGGGTCACCAATAATAACGGTTTTTCCCCCGCCAAGATTTAATCCGGCTGCTGCGTTTTTATACGTCATGCCTTTTGCTAAACGCAGTGCATCTTCAAACGCATCTGCTTCTGTCTCATACATCCACATCCTCGTTCCACCAAGAGCAGGACCGAGTGTTGTATCATGAATTGCAATAATTGCTTTTAATCCAGATAATTTGTCTTGGCACACAACGACTTGTTCATAGTCGTAACTTTCCATATAAGAGAATAATTCCATGATGTAGCCTCCTTAAATACGTCACCTTCAAAAAGATGACTCCTACCTTATCCTTTGCAAAAACCGTGCCACAAAAAGAATTTTTATCCATCCCTTTATAGTCTTCACAAAACGATCACAATCCAAAATAGAGTATGCATTTTTTTTCATTAGTACGCAAGATTTTGCATGCACATTTATGCAATCTGATGCTTCTCCATTTTGTAATACAGTGAACGAATGGAAATACCTAATGCTTTTGCCGCATTCGTTCGATTTCCTTGATAACGTTCTAACGCATTTACAATAACTGATTTCTCATAGTTATTAAGCAATTCCTGCAGTCTCTCTTCTTTTTTGCCGATTGTACTTTTTTGAATGAATGTATCAGTTTGAACATTCGAAAAAAGAGGTGGAAGATGTTGTAAATCTACTCGACGACTTGCTGGTTCCATATAAATCATCGTTCGAGCTAAGACGTTTTCAAGTTCCCTTACATTACCTGGCCATTGGTAACCACTTAAATACTGTAAGGCTTCATGAGAGATCGCTTGAACGTACCTTCCATAATCTTTATTTAATTTGTTCAAGAGATGCATTGCTAAAAGTTCAAGATCGTTCATTCGTTCACGTAAAGGAGGGATAGAGATTGGAAATTTATTTAGCCTATAATAAAGGTCTTCTCGAAACCGATCTTCAGCTATTGCTTTTTCCAAATTTACATTCGTTGCAGCAATGACTCGAACGTTAATGGCTATTGGCTTCGTTCCTCCGACTCTAATGATTTCTTGTTCCTGAAGAACGCGTAATAATTTGGCTTGCATTGCACTAGAAAGTTCCCCTAACTCATCTAAGAAGATGCTTCCATTATCAGCTTCTTCAAATAACCCTCTCTTCCCTCCACGTTTCGCTCCCGTAAAGGCACCTTCCTCATAGCCAAACAATTCACTCTCAAGCAATTGTCCCGATAACGCAGCACAATTAACACGAACAAACGAGTGATGTTTCCGTTGGCTTTCATTATGTATAGCGTGAGCAAATAGTTCTTTTCCGGTACCCGATTCGCCTCGCAATAAAATTGTTGCGGGAGTTTGAGCCGCTAATTTAGCTTGTTCAATTGCCACCCTCATTTCCTCGGATGTTCCAATGATTTCATCAAAAGAATATTTAGCTTCAAGTGTTTGAATTCGTTTTTTTGCTTTTTCAAGTTGACCATGCAAGGAGTTCAACTCAGAGACATCATGGATGACTCCTACACTTCCTCGCTTCTGTCCATCCACTATGATTGGTGCTACATTTACAATCACATCTTTTTTGTTTGGTCCAACCTTTAAAGAAACACCTCTTACAGCTTTCCCCGTTTCAAGTACTTGTAAATGCATGCTTTCCCCTTCAGAAATATCTGCAGTTGCAGGATGTCCTATCACTTCTTCAGGCTGTAATCCCGTTAGCCTCGTATAGGCTGGATTTATCATTAATCCTATCCCGTTCTCATCTACAACTGAGATCGCATCATCTGAAGATTGAATAATAGCTTCAAGCATAGTTTGAACATTTTTTAAGCTCGTCACTTGATCTGCCATTTCCACCATATCTGTTATATCTTTAAAGACAGCTAATGCACCAATACAACGACCTTCTTCAATCATCGGGACCCTAGTCGTAATGACAATTGTCCCATTTTGAAGTTGCTGTTTGCGGTTATGTTCTGCTTGCTGTGTTCTCATTACCCGTGGTAACCCACTCGATTTCATGACCTCACGAAGAGGACGCCCGATTGCTGCCTGAGCTTGTATCCCTGATATTCGCTCAGCAGCCTCATTAAAGATTAAGATCTGTTCATTGGAATTAATTGCAATCATCCCGTCGTGAGTCGAATTTAAGATCGTTTCTTGAATCGACATTTGTTCATTCAGACGGACAATCAGTTGATCTTTCTCTTGCATTAATGAGTAGAAAAGTCTGGCTAATTGAGAGGGAACAATCATTGTATTGGGCTGAATCGTTTTCCTAAGTTCCGTTAGAACATCAGGATTTCCTGTCGATTCAAAAATAAAATCAACCTGATCATTACGAATTTCTCTCCAATCAGATCCGATTTTTACATGATGTTCCTCTGCCTCTACAATGCCTGGGGCCGATGAACGAATATCATACACGGCAATAACTTGAATGTGTTCCATATTCATGAGCAATCGAAACAGGGCTGTCCCACCTTGACCAGCACCGATAATTACCGCGCGTTTCATCAATACTCCCCCTTTTATGACTTGGTCTTAACTTCTACTATTAATTTTCCTCCTTTTACTATTACGCAAATGACACAAAAATGCAACCACTAACGTGTACACATTGATGAATTTCCGTTAAAATATAACTATAGTAAATGATGAAAGAGGAATTGTTGATGGGACGATTTATCGCCTTAATGATATTAGTAATACCAGGAGTCATTGCCGGATATGGAATTAAGTTGATGCGAGATACTATTTTTCAAATCATTAATAGTCCATTTCCAAACCTTTCTTTACAATTTTTTGCAGGACTGGTCCTTTTCTTTGCTGGACTAAGTTTTATTGGCGGATTTATTTTTTATCGTGACCGTAAAAACGGAAAAATCGCACCAAGATTTCAAAAAAAATAAACTCAAAGTGGGTGACTCTAGTTATGTGAGTCACCCTTTTGATGTTTATTCATAATTCCAATTTGATCGATCATACGAAGCAAAGAAGAATGTTCAATAATTGCTGAAAATGAATACTTTTCTGCAATGATGATAAAGAAACTAACAACAACTAGAACAAAAAGTTGAAGTCCTATTGGTAAATGGTTGATTGCCACTACTGCTAAGATGGCCCCTATTACCGTTGCCCCATTATCTCCAAGCATCGCCTTTCTATAGCCTTCAAGCACATACCAAACATAGAAGACAGATAGTAGCATGACAATATAGATAAAGGATGGAAGTGGATTAATAAGTAGTACGAGAACCATAAAACAAAACGCTCCCTTCCACACTCGTAACGGACGAGTATCAAATAAATTCATGACATGCGGAAGACCTATAAGCAAGAAAAGCGAGAGGAATGTGGCAAAGTACGTGTGCAAAGGCGTCATCCAGACAAATACCGACGCTACTACAATAGTGCCTACTGCTTTTACCAATCCCGTTGTAATGCGTTTTTTTTGAAACGCATACAAAACATGGCCTTTTAATCCTTTTGGATACGGCTTGCCAAACACATCATCAACAAGACCAAGTAACCAGATCGAAAAGACGAAAATAAAAGAAGCCATCGATACGGATTCTATTCCAGGAGATAGAGCAAATAAATAACTATAACTATATATAATGACAACTCCTAAACTATACGGAACAAACTTTCTTTCATAATTCAATACACCCAAATTCATCGTTTTAAATGAGAACAGACTTATAAAAGCAATGATTGGCATTGACAGAAAGAAGGCCATCATGATTGTACACCTCTAAGTTGTTTTTCTATATCAACCCACTGCTTTAAGCGATGAAAGAAGCCTTTAACGTCTCTCCCCATTTCACGATGCTTCATAGTCGTTGGAATTTCTAAACAAGTTGCCCCTGCTTCTAATAGATCGATTGTCATTTGTGTTTCAATGCCGAATCCAAAGTAAGATTTGCTTAATAGAACTGGAAGCCATTTTCGTCGAAATGCTCTTTGACCTGATAACGGCGCTTCTAATTTCACCCCAGTTTTCTGATAGACAATCGTTTGGACTCTTCGTTTCACCATACCCATCCCAGACTTCTTCCCAGGATTAATAATAGATATAGTCATATCCGCTTTGTTTTGGCGAATTGGTTCAAGGAGTACAAATGCCTCACTAGCGGATTCCTCGAGGTCTGCATCTAGACAGACAATATATTTCCCCTGTGCATTCTTCCACCCGAGCTGCATTGCGTATCCTTTTCCTTTGTTCGTTGAATACGAAATGACTTTATCTGCATATTTCTCCGCCGCTGCTTTTGTTTGATCCTTACTTCCATCATCAACGACGATGATCTCTGACTGTTTATATTTCTTGTTAGCTCTTATAGCAAGAAGTGTCTTTTCAAGCGTCTCCTCTTCATTATAGGCTGCTATCACAAAAGATGTATCAATCATGGCGAAGAACCTCCTTCTTCTTCCACACCCCTACACGTCCACTGACAAGATGATGAATTGTTTCAATTAGCGAAGGTTTTAATCGATTTTTTTTCTTCCATAATAATGGCATAATAGATGGGTTTGTCAGATGATGTATCCCCTTTAAGTCAGTTATCTTTTCACCAGCTTGAATTCGACACAACCAAGTCGACCCCATGCCTGCACGCCCTTTTTCTAGAAACTCTGTCATCCCCAAACGACAGCCTATTAAATAAAGGTGGTTAGCACCCGACCAATAAGATGCTGTAATGGCTACATCTTCACTTGTTCCAACGAAGCGGATCGTATCAACAAATAAGCCCATTTTGTTTAATCGTTCTTTCCCTGGTGAAGAACCGTTTGGGTGTTCGTGACAAATTAATTGCGCCCCGCAATTAATAGCTTTCTCACTAATCGAATCCATATCGCCAATGATGAAATCTGGTACAATTTTTTGTTTTAACAAACCATCTGCAGCCCCATCCACCGCTACAATGACCGCCCCCTTTTTCATCATTGCATGGCGGACTGCTTTAATATCCTTTTCATACTTTGTATTCCTCGCTACAATAAATACTTCTTTTTGATTCACTACTTCAAAAGAAGGTGGAATATTAGGGAACTTTTTAAACCAATCACATTCTTTTTTAGCATAAGTTATTGTGTTATGAACGAATTTATCAAATTGATTTGAATAATTGCTACGTGCTTCTATTGCTTTTTCATTAATTATTTCTTCGGTATAATATTTCAAACTAGCTATAAACATCGGCTCTGACTGATCGTCTACATAAAGTTCATCTTGAAAGATTATCGCTTCTTCTCCTTGATACACTCTGTCATGCTTGCAAGAAGCTGTTATATCAAAGACCGGGATTCCTGCATGAAGCAAACGTCTTACATGTTGTTGTGTATAGTGGCCTGTCATCGATGTTTTCGCATTAATCACTGCCTTCACTTGCGCTTCAATTAATCCATCGACTGCTACACCATCCAGGTCTTCATGCCATAAAAAAACAATGCTTCGTTTTGGCAAATAATGAAGCAACTTTTTGGTTTGTTTGTGTTCATAGATAGGTCCTTTTATCAAATTCATCATATGATAACCCTCTTTGCACCGTTTGGTCATAATATGAGCAATTTTAGCGATTTTATTTATAATAGGAGAGATTTTGGTAAATTGAAAAAATAAAAAAGGAGTTTAAAGTCCATTGTACGAAAAACAGTACTCCCTTAAAAAAATTGGAAATGCTAAAACCGTCCCTTTTTCTTTTCTTTTTTCCACCAATTAAATAGCACAAATACAAATAGTATTTTTACAACCATAGCTACAGCCACGGTTATAACAACTGTCATCTTCCCATCTCCCAATACGTTTCACCCCTCTTATACTATTTACTACTATAGAGATAGTGAAAACCCTTTTATTTTTTACATTTTCAAAATAAGAAAAAACACTTCAATATTGAAGTGTTTTTTCTTTAGTCTTTTTTTGTATCTTAATTGCGATCCTTTCAAGAAACTTTATGTTCAATCCTAAGCTTATCAGCAACCATTGCTATGAATTCACTGTTTGTTGGCTTTGCCTTTGAGTGGCTTACTGTGTATCCAAACAGACTAGAAATTGAATCAATATTCCCGCGGCTCCAAGCTACTTCAATCGCATGACGAATAGCACGCTCCACCCGACTCGATGTTGTATTAAATTTCTTTGCAATATCTGGATATAATACTTTTGTAATCGATCCTAGTAATTCAATATCATTATAGACCATCGTAATTGCTTCACGTAAATACATATAGCCTTTGATATGAGCTGGCACACCAATTTCATGGATTATACTTGTAATACTCGCATCTAAATTAAAGCTAGGCTGTTCGTGTTGTGATGCATTTGAGATATACGAGTTCATTGGAGCCTTTTGAACAAATGATCTTGTTTGTCCGCTGATTTCGCGAATATTAGAAATTAACACTTCCATATCAAACGGCTTTAGTACGTAGTAAGCAGCTCCTAAATCAACAGCTTTCTTCGTAACATCTTCTTGACCAAAAGCAGTCAACATAATAATATTAGGCTTTTTCTTCATATTTAATTTATTAATCCGCTCAAGTACAGCTAATCCATCTAAATGAGGCATAATAATATCTAAGATTAATACATCCGGCTCTTGCTCCTCGATCAAACTTAAACATTCCTGACCATTGTACGCTGTTCCTACTACTTCTAAGTCATTCTGAGCTGATATGTATTCATTGAGTAGATTGACCAACTCACGATTATCATCCGCAATACATACTTTTACTTTTTGCACATTAAAGCCTCCTCTGTTCCTTTTTTCTGTCATACTTTTAGTTTTCGACAAGGGACTTTATTTCCCTTTAATTTCTTTTAATTTATTTAGGTTTTTTTACATTTCCTAAGATATTCTTCAGTATACTACCTTATTCGACCTGATTCGAACATTGACAGATAACTCAAATTCTATTTGTCGAATTTTCTTTACACCTTAATCATATCACAAAAAATAAAAAAGAAAAGAAGCCAAAGCGAATTTAACTCGCTTTGGCTTCCTGTGTATTTGAAAAATGATCAGTTACTCCTGCTTCTTCTAGCATCCAACTAATGTGGCATCCATATCCACTTGTTGGATCATTAACAAAGACATGAGTTACCGCACCAATAATTTTCCCATCTTGAATAATCGGACTTCCACTCATTCCTTGTACAATTCCACCTGTTGCTTCCAACAGTTTTGGATCAGTTACTTTAATAACCATTCCCTTTGTTGCTGGTTGTTTTTGGGGAACAGAACTAACAATTTCAATATCATATTCTTCTACTTCTTCCCCTTCAACCACAGTCAATATTTTAGCCGGCCCTTCCTTGACATGAGTCGAATGGGCGATCGGCATCTTTTTATCATGGATGTTGTTTTTTAAATTTGCTTCTTTTAATGTCCCAAATATCCCAAAGGAACTATTTTTTTCAATTGTACCTAGTACATCTCGTTGGTTAGATAAGCTTGCCAGCTTTTCACCTGGGTCACCATTGCTACCTTTTTCAATGGAAGTTACAGAAGAACGAATGATTTGTCCATCATGAACAACAATTGGTTTTTGTGTGTCAACATCAGAAATAACATGACCCAATGCCCCGTATTTTTTTGATTCTGGGTCATAAAAGGTTAATGTTCCTACCCCTGCTGCCGAGTCCCTAATATAAAGACCCATACGGTAAGAATGTTCACCTTTTGCTTTTAAAGGTATTAATTCCTTTTCAAGCGTTTGTTGATCTCGTTTAATTTCAAGTTTCAGCTTTCGTCCATCATCTCCTGCAGCTTGAACATATTCGCCAACTTGACTCATACGTTGGATTTCATGATCATCTATTTTCGTAATCATGTCTCCCACTTCGATACCAGCTATTTCTCCAGGAGACGAACTGCCATCTTCCGTTTCAACTAGATGATGACCTACGACTAACACTCCTTCGGTATTAAGCTTTACACCGATAGATTGTCCTCCCGGAATAACTTCCGTTTTTGGAAGCACATTAACATCAATACTTTTCACAGGAAAACCTGCGACTTCTAATGATACATGGTCTGTTATGTCACTTTCACTTACCCCATTCATTTGAAAAGTAAGTGCTGATGGCGCAGCAGTTGCAGTTACAGCTTTGAGTGACTTGGTTGCATCTACTACAGGTGTCATATCCCCTTCAAACACAGTCATAGCTGTGGGAACTTTCACCCATTCACGTACCCCATCAGAAAAACCTAAACTTACGACAAATAGTAAAACAAGTATACCTAATGTTTTTCTTACTGCATCGCCTCTCACTCACTTCACTCTCCTAGCTCCTTGCCCACACCTCCGTTACTGGATGTACTATTAATGTTGCCTTACAGAACAACATTTATAACTGGAACAAAAAGAAAAAAGCTATCCTTTTTTGGCTAGCTTTTCAAACGGGTTGCTTTAGGGATTCTGCAAGTTCTAACAGTTCTTTCGCATGCTCTCGCGTTAGTTCTGTTACTTCAACTCCAGATATCATTCGCGCAATTTCATTTATTTTTTCCTCTGTTGAGAGCGACTTTACAGAGGTTTTAACGCGATCATTTTCTTCGTTCTTTTGAATATAGAGATGTGAATCTGCCATCGCGGCTACTTGAGGCAAATGAGTAATGCAAAGTACTTGTGATCCAATGGATATAGCATGAATTTTTTCAGCAATGGCTTGAGCAACTCGTCCACTAACTCCAGTGTCCACTTCATCAAATATAACAGACGTGACTCCTTGCTGATTTGAGAAGATGGATTTAATCGCAAGCATGATTCGGGAGATCTCCCCACCTGATGCCACTTTTGAGAGTGGTTTCATTGGTTCTCCAGGATTCGTTGACAAATAAAACTCCACCGTGTCAATACCGCCCTGACTAAAAGGAATCGTCTGTCCATGAATCATTGGCGCGTGCTTACCTGGCGCTCTCTCAACTACTCGAACTTCGAATACGGTCTTTTCCATATATAATGAACGCAACTGTTCATGTATCGCTTCAGTCAGCTCGCAAGCCGCTTCTTTTCGAATTGAAGTTAGTGCTTTTGCTTCTACAAATAAATCTTGCCACAATCCATCTAGCTCATTTTGAAGCTTCGATATCCGATCATCTTTATGGATAATTGAATCTAACTCCTCTTCCACTTTGGAAGCATACACCAAAATATCATCAACCGTCTCCCCATATTTGCGTTTCAACCGTTGTATATCATGTAGACGCCCTTCAATGAATTCAAGTCGATTTGGGTCGAACTCAATTTGTTCTACCCGATCACGAAGTGCGAATGCCGCTTCTTCTAACAAGTAATAACTATTACTTACAGATTCAAATAAATCTTTTAATTCCTGATCAATCGAAACTGCTTCTTCTAAATGCGATACAGCATTGTTAAGATAATCTAACCCTCTTCCTTCTCCATATAAACTTAAATAACTGTCTTGAAGAAGAGAGAACAACTTCTCGCTATGGGCTAGCTTATGTCTTTCATTCAATAAATGAACGTCTTCTTCCGGAACCAATTTAGCCTGTTCAATTTCTTCGAGCTGATACTGAAATAAATCAGCTTTCTGTGCTAACTCCTGTTCATTTTCACTAAGAGATAACACTTGCTTTTGTAGCTGTTGCGCTCGATTATATAATGTTTGATATTCTTTAAACGTATCCGTTAAAGCTTTTGAGGCATATCCATCTAGCATTGATATATGCTCTTCTGGCTGCATTAACGCTTGATGCTCATGTTGTCCATGAATATCGACAAGAGCTTGTCCAATTTCCCGTAAAATGGCGAGAGTAACCAACTTGCCATTGACTCTGCAAATGCTTTTCCCTTGCGAGGTAATGTTCCTTCTTAAAATAAACATCGAATCTTGAACATCTATGCCAAACTCGATTGCTTTTTCAATGATAGGGTGGTCATCTTCTACAATAAACAAGCCTTCAATTTCTGCGCGCTTCTCTCCGTGTCTTACATATTCAGCAGATCCACGACCTCCAAGGAGAAGACCAATCGCGTCAATAATAATTGACTTTCCTGCTCCGGTCTCTCCCGTTAGAACAGTTAATCCTTTTTCAAATTGCACGGTTAATTCATCAATAATGGCAAAATGTCGGATTGATAATTCAATTAACATGCATGTCACACCCTTATAACATATCTAAAAATCGCTGCGTGATAGCTGGCCCTTCTTCTTTATTTTTACAAATAATAAGAATGGTGTCGTCGCCACAAATTGTCCCCATTACTTCTGTCCAATCTAAATTGTCGATTAAGGCGCCAATTGAGTTAGCATTACCCGGTAATGTTTTCATAACAATTAGATTATCAGCTCGGTCAATGCTTACAAAGCTGTCCATTAACGCACGCTTGAGCTTTTGTAGTGGGTTAAATCGTTGGTCTGCTGGCAAGCTATACTTATATCGTCCATCTAGCATTGGTACTTTCACAAGGTGAAGTTCTTTTATATCTCTTGATACCGTTGCTTGTGTTACGTTATAGCCTTCTCTTCGTAATTGCTCAACTAGATCATCTTGTGTTTCAACTTCTTTATTGGCAATGATGTCTCTAATTTTGATATGCCTTTGTCCTTTATTCATCTATTCTCACCTATTCCTACACTGTCTCATATGTTCATTATCTACGTAATCGCTCTACAATACAACACATTTATACTTACAAAATCTTTTAAAATTAAAGAAATAAATATTTTTTCATGCATCACGATGAATAATTATAAGACAAAAAATGCCTCGACGAGGGCACTGAAAAAGGTGATTTTCCCTTTTTCAGTGCCCTCTAAGCAATGGACGGAGCCGTTGCAATAATTTAAAAAGCCTGCTATGAGTGGTATTCTCATAGCAGGCGCGCAACGTGCGGAGCCATTGCTACATAATCGAGGCACTGAAAAAGGTGGTTTTCCTTTTTCAGTGCCCTCCCAAATCTTTGATCGAGGCATTTTTAACGTGATTACTCTTCTTGTTTTGCTTTTAATTCCTCATGTGCAGTAGCAACGACATCCTTAATCGAAATGGAATCACTAATTGAACCTTCATCACCGTTATAGTGTAAATGCATTAAAAATTCAATGTTGCCCTCTCCACCTTTAATCGGTGAATAACTTAGGCCACTGACGTGGTAACCTTCATTTGAAGCAAACTCTGTCATACGTTTCAACACATCTTCATGAACTTTTTTATCTCGGACAATGCCTTTTTTCCCAACTTGTTCACGCCCTGCTTCAAATTGCGGCTTTACAAGTGCCACAACATCTCCATTTGGAACAAGAACGGTCTTCAATACAGGTAAAATCAACTTTAAAGATATAAAGGATACATCGATCGTTGCAAACTGAGGCAATCCTTCTGTTAAATCCTCTGGCTTCACATAACGGAAATTCGTACGTTCCATCACTGTGACTCGCTCGTCCTGTCTTAGCTTCCATGCCAATTGATTATATCCAACATCAAGTGCATACACCGATTTAGCTCCATTTTGTAAAGAGCAATCAGTGAACCCTCCTGTTGATGCACCTATATCTAATACAATTTTATCTTTTAAGGTAAGTTGAAAAAGCTCAATCGCTTTTTCTAATTTTAACCCTCCACGACTCACATAAGGAAGTGGGTTTCCTTTAATTTCAAGAGGAATATCACGATCAATTTTTATTCCTGGCTTATCCACTCTCTCCGTACCAGAGTAGACAAGTCCAGCCATAATAGTCCGCTTCGCCTTTTCTCTCGTTTCAACTAGGCCACGCTCGACGAGCAAAACATCTATTCGTTCCTTCTTAGTCAATGTCCGTTACGCCCTTTGCTTTTTTTTCGGTAACATCGTCATCATTTGATCAGTTACTTTGGCAGATGTAAGTCCAATTTCCTCTAAAAGCTCTGATACGCTACCATGTTCGATAAACTCATCTGGAATTCCCATCCGTTTTACTTCAACGTTGTGATAGCCATTGTCATGGAAAAATTCTAATATAGCACTTCCAAAGCCACCTTGAAGAGCAGCTTCCTCTAACGTGAGTACCGGAATATCCTTTTGAGCAATCTCGTGTAACAGTTCCTCATCAAGAGGCTTTGCAGAATTTGCATTCACGAGCTTTACCGATAAGCCTTGTTTCGAAAGATGAGCTATTGCTTGCTCAGCAACTGGTATCATCGTTCCAAAAGTCAAAATACAGGCATCCGTTCCTTCTTGTAAAGTTTCCCATTTACCGATCGGCAACTGCTTTAACTCATCGTCCATTTTTATTCCGTATCCATTCCCTCTAGGGTAACGAACGGCAATTGGACCACCATCGTATTTAGCTGCTGTATAAATCATGTGCTGAAGTTCATTTTCATCTTTTGGCATTAAGATTTTCATATTTGGCAAATGACGAAGGAAAGCAATGTCAAACACTCCCTGATGTGTTTCTCCATCTGCACCGACAAGCCCTGCACGGTCAATCGCAAAGACAACATTCAAATTTTGTCTACAAATATCATGTACAACTTGATCATATCCACGTTGCAAGAAAGTAGAATACACAGCAAACACTGGTTTCATACCTTGTGTTGCTAAACCACCAGCCATCGTAGTCGCATGCTGCTCAGCAATACCTACGTCAAACATGCGCTCGGGGAACTCTTTAGCAAACACGTCTAACTTCGTCCCACCAGGCATCGCTGCTGTTAGTGCGACAATACGTTTATCTTCACGTGCAATTTTTTTCAGAGTTTCTGCAAATACTCCACTATAACTTGGAGGTCCTGGTTTTTTTACCACTTCACCAGATTCGATTTTATATGGTCCAAGCCCGTGCCACGTACCTTTTGCATCGTTTTCAGCTGGCTCATATCCTTTGCCCTTTTTCGTTAGTACATGAACGAGAACCGGCCCCTTCGTTTTCTTGGCATACTTTAGATTCTCAGCCAAATCATCAAGGTCATGTCCATCTACTGGACCTAAATAAGTAAAACCTAACTCTTCAAAGAAGATCCCTGAAACTAATAAATATTTAAGACTATCTTTCACACGTTCAGCTGTCGATGCCAGCTTCCCACCGAAAGCAGGGATTTTCTTGATTAACTGTTCAAGTTCCTCTTTTGCCTTATGGTATTTCCCTGCAGTACGTAGTCTTCCTAACACATTATGAAGAGCACCCACATTTGGAGCAATTGACATTTCATTATCATTTAAAATGACAATTAAGTCGGTTTGTTCATGTCCAATATGATTTAATGCTTCAAGTGCCATTCCGCCTGTTAAAGCACCATCACCAATAATCGCTACAACGTTGTCATCCGTTCCTTTTAAATCTCGTGCTGTAGCCATTCCCATCGCAGCAGATAATGAAGTGGAGCTATGTCCAGTCTCCCATACATCATGTTCACTTTCATTGCGCTTTGGAAACCCACATAGACCTTTGTATTGACGCAATTTATCAAATTGATCGGCACGACCTGTAAGAATTTTGTGCACATATGCCTGATGTCCAACGTCCCAAATGAACTTATCTTTTGGGCTATCAAATAAATGATGCAATGCAAGCGTTAATTCAACGACACCTAAATTAGGGCCTAGATGTCCTCCCGTAACAGATAATTTTCCAATTAAAAACTGTCTAATATCCTCTGCGAGATCTTCTAGCTGTTTCTTTGAATAGTTCTTTAGGACGTTTGGGTCTTTAAATTCCTCTAGTTTCATAAAGGAACCCTCACTTTCGAGTCAGTTTTTCTTTTTTCTTTGTTTTCCATTTCCTGAAAATACTTTTATTTTCAGTTTTACCTCTAATAAATATAATAATCTACCTACTTGATAGATAATTGGGGTTGCATAATGAATCGCCAACGTTTTGCCAACTGCTTTTCCACCGACTGTTAAAGCAGCAACAACACTTGTAAATAAAATTGAAATGGCAAATTGCTGTATAGATGTATCACCATAACCTAGTTGTATCGATAATTGCAAGACAACATAGGCAGATGCCGTACCACTAATAATACCAGAAATATCTCCGATCACATCATTACAGAAATTTGCAAATTTATCTGCATTTCTCGTAATTAAAACAGCATGTTTTGCCCCATGTAAACGCCCTGAAGCCATCGCATGAAATGGCTTCTCATCTGCTGCAGTTGCGGCTACACCTATTGTATCAAAGAACACACCTAAAAACACAATAATGAACACAATGAACATACCGACTGCCCATGTCACTCCACTTAAAATAAACGTGGAAATAACTGAAAAAATAGCCGCTAGCACAAGTGTGATAACGGCGATTCCCAAACTCCAATGTATTGATTTCTGAAGAGGTTTCATAATTATCTATCGATCACCTTTTAAAAGTTCTATGTATAGTTTGGAGTGGTCATTTAAAGAGTAAACTCTGTAGCTTAGGTCCAGTAGGATTTCCCAATTCAGCTCCACTGCGTCGCCGCGGGTGGCGGTTTCCCTTTATACTGAACTTGACGTTGTCACCAAGCGTCAGACTGGATTACCACTTAGTCTACACTGCAATCCTCTTTAAATGTCAAACGAACAGTCTAGGAGATTTCCTCAGCAATTCCTTGCCATTCTTTTATCCTCTTTTGCAGAGTAGATTTCATATGGGTAAAGATCAAAACCTGTTGGCCGACACGTTTTGTCCTCATTTCCATAATCCCCTCTACCTCCACTCAAGGCAGGCTACGCTGCAGACAAGCTCCCTAGCTTGCCGTTGCAGGTTCATACCCTTTGCCCTGGTATCATACTCGTGTATGGACCGAGCAAAAGGCCTCCACAGTAGGAGGGTCAACGCCCACATGCCTTTGCGGATCGCCCTACTACCTTTTCTCCCAGTCAAGACCCAAGGCTGGGCGCCTCAAGCCCAGACAAGGAGCTTCATCGATGTGCCCTTTGGCGGATTTTTAGCCCCGCCTTCAAGAATGGAGAACTGACTAGAATACTGCACCACTCACATGTCACGCTATTATAGCATGAGCTAATTCGAAGCTCAATGGAAATGCTTTGAATTAATGGTCACGCTCTGCCACATAGTTTGTTAACGTTAAAAGTAATTGATGATTCATGTTCACTCTATATAGGTATTCTTTTGCTTGAGTCATATGCTCATTTAGCATTTTTTTCGCGCCGTCCAACCCTAAAAGATTCGGATAGGTGCTTTTGTTATTGCCATCATCACTGCCGATTGGCTTGCCAATCGTCTCTGGATCTCCTTCTATATCTAAAATATCATCTTTGATCTGAAACATTAAACCAAGTTCCTTGGCATACATTCGGAGGTTAGCAATATCATCTTCCGTCGCTCCTGCAATAATCGCTCCCGCTACGATAGATGCCGTTAAAAGATCTCCCGTTTTATGATGATGAATGTAAATAAGTTCTTCTAATGTTAGTGACTTATTTTCTCCTTCCATATCAGCAACTTGTCCCCCTACCATTCCTTCAGGCCCGGCTGCTTTAGCGATCTCTTGAATTATGAGTAGCTTTTGTTCAGCTGTCACGTCTTGATTTTTCAGTTGCGCGACTAATTCAAAACTATATGTAAGTAGGGCATCACCAGCTAGAATAGCAAGTGCTTCCCCAAAAACTTTATGATTGGTTGGTTTGCCTCTTCTGATGTCATCGTCATCCATCGCCGGTAAGTCGTCGTGAATCAAAGAATACGTATGGATCATTTCAATTGCACACGCGACATCCAATCCAGATTCTAAAGGCTTTTTGAAACTTTGGATGGTTGCTAACAATAAAGCAGGTCTAATTCTTTTTCCTCCTGCCTCTAAAGAATAAGTCATCGCTTGAACTAATTTTTCAGGTACGGATAATCGCTGAAGGTGATACGGCAAGCGCAACTCAACTTGCTCTTTTGTTTCCTTTAAAAAAGAAGTAAGCTCTTGATTCACGATTACTCATCCTCCTGAAAATTTAACAGCTCCAACTCCCCATCTTCATGAAGGATTTGATCCATTTGATTTTCAACTTTTTCTAGTTTTTCGTGACATTGCTTCGATAACGCCATTCCTTCTTGAAACATTGTAATAGCTTTTTCTAATGGAACATCTCCTTGTTCCAAACACTCTACGACCTGTTCTAGTTCTTTCATAGCTTCTTCAAAACTTAGTTCCGTTTTTTCCGCCATCCAACTCTCCTCCTATTCCAATCGATCTGCATCTTCCACTACACAATGGACTTTCCCATCTTTTAAACGAATATCTAACTTGCTGCCTACTGCAACTTGTTGTGTCGACTTTATTAATGAATTGTTTTTTTGATCATACACTAAGCTGTACCCACGATCCATTAATCGTAGAGGGCTAAGAAGGTTTAATTCTCCAATTGATTTTTCAAATGGAATTCTTTTGCTTTTAATTTGTTCTTTCATCGCCTTAACGAGCGCTGCTTGTAAATGGCTTCTTTGCTCGTTTGCTTGTCGAACTCTCACTTGCGGATGGAGCATCGTTAAAGATTTATCTAAATGTTTCAATTGATTAGCCGGTTCTGTGATCGTTGTAGTGACACTCCGTTTCAATCTGTCCATATACCCATCAAGTTGCTGCTCTTTTTGCCTGATTAACTGCTCAGGATATCGAAATGCATAAGACCGTTTGAATCGTTCTAATTTAGCCGATTCAGATGTCAATCGATCAATCATAAGCTTCTTTAATCTCTTCTTCAGCATATTTAACGATCTTCTCACTTCTTGATGATCTGGTACCGCCAATTCCGCAGCTCCAGTTGGTGTAGGTGCACGTAAATCGGCAACAAAGTCACTAATTGTAAAATCAGTTTCATGACCAACTGCTGAAATGATCGGAACATTTGCTTGTGAAATAGCTCTAGCTACTCCTTCATCGTTAAAGGCCCATAATTCTTCAATAGAACCTCCACCACGACCAACGATTAAGCAATCAAAGCAACCAGCTAGATCAGCTTGTCGAATGGCACGTGTAATAGAACCAGGAGCATGATCGCCTTGTACTAACACTGGAAGTAACGTAATTTGAGCAATTGGGTATCGTCTTTTTAATGTGATGACAATATCACGAATAGCTGCTCCTGTCGGGGATGTGATAACCGCAATTCGAGAGGGAAATTGAGGGATCGCTTTCTTGCGTTCACTGGCAAACAACCCTTCTCTTTCAAGCTGTGCCTTTAATTTTTCATACGCTAGGTACAGACTCCCAACTCCATCTGGTTGCATCTCTTTTGCATAAAATTGGTACTGTCCGTATGGTTCGTACACATTTACTTCACCTCGAAGCAGTACCTTCATCCCATTTTCAGGTTTAAATTTCAAATAACGATTATGACCTGCAAACATGACTGCTTGCATTCTTGATTTATCGTCCTTTACAGTAAAATACAAATGACCACGACTATGCATCTTTACGTTAGAAAGTTCTCCTCTTATCCAAACACTTTGAAGGATCACATCTTCTTCCATGAGTGATTTGATGTAGCGGGTCACTTCAGAAATCGTTAATACATCTTTAGTCGCCATTATGTACCTCTATGAACGCTTTCTTGCTGAAATTACTGTGTTTTCAAGTAGCATTGTAATGGTCATCGGCCCTACCCCACCAGGAACAGGTGTAATATAAGATGCTTTTTCTTTGACACCTTCAAAATCAACATCTCCAACAAGTTTTCCGTCCACACGGTTAATTCCAACATCAACGACAACAGCACCATCTTTCACGTCTTCAGCTGAAATAAATTTCGGCTTGCCAATCGCGACAATTAAGATATCTGCAAGGTTTGTCATTTCACGTAAGTTTTTCGTTCTTGAATGTGTATATGTAACTGTTGCATGTTCATTTAAAAGAAGTTGTCCCACTGGTTTTCCGACAATGTTGCTTCTTCCAACAACAACAACATGCTTACCTACAAGGTCAATTTCTGCTTCTTTTAACATTTCTACAACACCAAAAGGCGTACAAGGAAGAAACGTATCTTCTCCTGTCATCATTTTGCCGATATTGATTGGGTGGAATCCATCAACGTCTTTATTAGGGGCAATTTTCTCAATAACAGCTTGTTCTGAAATATGTTCTGGAATTGGAAGCTGAACTAAAATGCCATCAATTGAGCGATCCTCGTTAAGGCGGTCAATTTCTGCTAATAATTCTTCTTCGGTAATCGTATTTGGCTTTTCTATAAGAACCGAGTGAATTCCTGCTTGTTCACAAGCTTTTTGCTTTGCTCTGACATATGTTTGGGATGCTGGATCTTCCCCAACTAAAATAACGGCCAAACCTGGTACAATATTTTCAGAAGCCAATTCTGCCACATCTCTTTTTAACTGTTCTCTCTTTTTAGCTGCTAGTTCTTTTCCGTTTAATAATAATGCTGTCATGACGTATTCCGCTCCTTTTAGTAAAAACTTATTTGTGTAACTGTTCCATCGCTTTAGACAAAACTCCATTTACAAACTTACCTGACTCTTCCCCACCAAACGCTTTTGCTAGTTCAATTCCTTCATTAAATGTTACATTTACAGGAATATCTTCGGTGTATTTCATTTCATATACGGTCATACGTACAATGGCACGATCTACAAGTCCCATTCGATCAAGAGTCCACCCTTGGAGACTGGAAGAGATGACTGGATCGATGGTTTCTTTGTGTTCCAGAGTTCCTCGGACAAGCTCAAGCATAAAAGAACTTGGAGCCTCGCCCTCATCGAGAACACTCTCGATCGCTACATCCACATCACTCTCTGTTAGGTCTATTTGATAGAGCGCTTGTGCCGCTCTGAGTCTTGCTACTCTTCGATTCATAGTCAAACTCCTTCTGTTCGTTTAATATGTTGATAATAGCATAACACGCAAGGCTAAAACAGAACAATTTACAATGTTTTGTTTAAAATCTTTCGTTTCTTTATAAGTAACCGCTTATTATTTACTTCTCACATCTGTACTATTATAGCCAAAAATAAATCAATTCAAAAAGTAAAAAAAAGAGGTGCTTCAAAATGTCGATTTAGACGTTTTGAAACACCCCCAATACAATGACTTCGTCCACTGCAATTACCGATTAAGATCAATGGACCTTTAATTTGTATTTACGCTTCATCTTGATCAACTGGTTCAGCTGATTCAAATTGTACTCCTACTACATGAACATTAATTGCTTGTAGTTCAATTGCTGTCATTGTTTGTAACGCTTGTTTAATATTTGATTGTATTAAAGTCGCAACTTCTGGTACAGCTACACCATACGTAATAACAACCGAAACATCTACCGTAATACCATCTTCAGCTAATTCGACTTTGACACCTTTTCCGTGATTTTTTCGACCTAACTTCTCAGCAACACCTGTTGCAAAATTACCACGCATCGTTGCAACTCCATCAACCTCAGACGCAGCTATACCAGCAATGACCTCAATAACTTCTGGTGAAATTTCAACCTTGCCTAGTTCCGACTTTTGCTCTTCTAGTTCGAGAATATGATTTTCATTCATTGTACTTCCCTCCTATTATCGCATGTAAACAACGTAACATGTATTAAATTGTGAATTAGAGCTTTATTGACATTACATCATAATGTTCAAGGAACTTTGTATTAAAATCACCCGAAACAAATGTATCATGGTTCAAAAGTCGAAGATGGAATGGAATGGTTGTCTCCACTCCTTCTACTTCAAACTCCTCTAATGCTCTCTTCATCTTAGCGATGGCTTCTTCCCTTGTTGCTGCGTGAGTTATCACCTTCGCAACCATTGAATCATAAAAAGGAGAAATGACATAACCCGGATAAACAGCTGAATCAACTCGAACGCCTAATCCGCCTGGTGCTAAATAATTTGTTATCTTACCAGGAGACGGCATAAAGTTCTTAGCTGGGTTCTCCGCATTTATACGACACTCGATTGACCATCCTTGGAATGAGACATCCTCTTGAGTAAGCGAAAGATGCTCATTACTTGCTACTCGTATTTGTTCCTTAATAAGATCAACACCCGTTACCATTTCTGTAACAGGATGCTCAACCTGAATACGAGTATTCATTTCCATAAAGTAGAACTGATCATTGTTGTGATCGTAAATGAACTCAACCGTTCCAGCTCCAGAATAATCTACCGCTTTTGCAGCATTTACAGCTGCCTCCCCCATTGCCGATCTCGTTTGAGGAGAGATCGCAGGTGACGGAGTTTCTTCAAGTAGTTTTTGTAATCGACGTTGAATACTGCAATCCCGCTCTCCTAGGTGAATCACATTTCCATGATTATCAGCTAATACCTGAATTTCAACATGTCTAAAGTCCTCGATATACTTTTCAATATAGACACCTGGGTTTCCAAACGCAGTAGCAGCTTCTTGCTGAGTAATATTCATACCCTTTTTCAGCTCTTCTGGCGTCCTTGCAACACGAATCCCTTTACCGCCACCGCCAGCTGTCGCTTTAATAATAACAGGATATCCAATTTCCTCAGCTACGTTCAGTCCAGCATCAATACTTTCAACAATTCCGCTTGAACCAGGAACAATTGGGACACCAGCTCGTGCCATTGTTTCCCTTGCAACATCCTTTGTCCCCATTTGACTAATTGCTGAAGGGCTAGGTCCAATAAACGTAATATTACATGCTGCACAAATCTCCGCGAAATCAGCATTTTCAGCTAAGAATCCATACCCTGGGTGAATTGCATCAACTTCTGTTAACGTAGCAGCACTCATAATATTTGTGACATTTAAATAACTTCGATTAGAAGCCGTCGGGCCGATACAAATAGCTTCGTCTGCCAGTCTAACATGTAACGAATCCTTATCTGCTTCCGAATAAACAGCTACTGTTTCAATATCTAGTTCTCTACAAGCACGGATAATCCGCACTGCAATTTCCCCACGATTTGCAATTAAGATCTTTTTTATCATCGTATCTCTCCTATGTTAAACAAGCTCAACAACAAATAATGGTTGTCCGTATTCAACAAGCTCGCCGTTTTCGGCAAGAACTTCCGTGATCTTTCCTTTGACTTCAGCTTCAATTTCATTCATAAGTTTCATCGCTTCAACGATACAAACAACTGAGTCTTCACTTACTTTATCGCCTTGCTTTACGTATGGAGCTGAATCAGGTGACGGCGCTGAATAAAACGTGCCGACCATCGGAGATGTAATCGTATGTACATTTGTATTTACCGGTACTTCTTGTTGTTTTTGCACTTCACTAACTGGTGCTTCTGGTACCTCATTTGTTACAGGGGCTGAGACAACAGGAGCTTGTTCTCTTGAAACCTCTACCACCTTCTCAACTGCAGGAACAGGTGCTTGTTGTTTTTTTAATACTAGCTTTGTTCCTTCTTGTTCAAATTTCAGTTCATCTACACTTGATTGATCTAGTGCCTTTATTAATTCTTTTAATTCTTGAACTTTTAACATTATTCATGCACTCCCTCTCTTGTCCCTATTCAACTATCCCAAGGGATTTTTGAAAATATTATTATATCATGATTATATCGTATTAGTATCTTCGACAAGGCGGTCTAATTCCCTCCTCATGAAGTCAAGCGGGAAATAAAAGAACGCCATATAAAATCTAATCAGACTATAATGAACTGGACACTATTATTCGTCTGTTGATTCTACTGTACTTTCGTCGACTTCAGTTTTTATTAATACATCATTTTTATATTGACGAAACACAGGAAACTCCGATAAGTTATCAGGAATTTTACCGTTTTCTAGCAAGATAATTTTTACGATGTTCTTGTTACGAGCCATGTGGAACTTGTCTCCATATTCATTTTCCTGAGTGTAACGTTTTAGATTTTGATAATCTTCCTCTTGAATTGAGACTGCGTATGTATCCTCATCACCTTCTTCAGGCACTTGTTCAAATCCAACTTCAAATTCAACGATTTGAATATTATCATTTTTTATATTACGTGTTTGCTCAAGAACTGCCTTTGCACCTTCTGTTAAATCATTCCATTCCATTCCAATCGCTCCTTACGTATTAGTTACTTTGCGTATTATATCATACACGAATAACCGGAAGCCATTGCTCTTTAGAAAAATAGGTTCTAAAGCGTTTGAATACCTAGCATGTACTTCGTTATAGTTGCTTAACCTTCTACAAACAAAGGCAGACGAGGTTGTTTAAAATAAGGAGAATGCGAAGATATAAAGGAAAGAAAAGTCTCTCAGCGAGCGTATGAAGGACCTTTCCCTCCTTTCTTAGCTCGGATAGGAAGTAAAAGAACAAGAGGTGCGTTATCTACCGAATGCCCACAAAAAAATAACAAAAATCACGGAGACTAGTGTAAGCAGTTCTCCGTGATTTTTAATTTTTCAGGGGTCTTGGCTGCCCCTTTCTTTTCAATGATTACTTCGAGGCTTGATGAGCAACAGTAACTGTGTTGCTTGATCCTAAATGATCATATGTCATGCTTAAGATTTCATTTGCTTGTTCACGTGAAAGCTCTTCTGTTTGTATGATTACGCGAACTTGATCTTCCTCAGCCATTACTAATGCATCTTCAAATCCTTTTGCAATAATTAATGTTTCTAATTGATGTTCTTTTTGCGATAGACGTTGTAACTCGATACTCTTGTCATGCGCCTGTGATTTCATTTCTGCAGATGCATCTTGAGAAGCCACAATTTGTGTGTATTCTTCAGCCATACGATCGCGTGATGCTTGAAGCTCCATACGAATCGTTGCGAATGCTTCATTTGTAGAGATGCTAGAAATAACACCTGATTCTGTTTCTTCTGCTTCAGCCTCATCTAGCTCTTCAGCGATGTTTACGACAACTTCATTTGCATCACCTTCTGTCATTTCTTCTAAGGCTAAATCTGAGTCTTCTTGCAGTTCATCAAACGCAACCTGTTCTCCTGGAACCGGACCCGGGGACTGCACATAATACACGGAAAGGACGATAATTAAACTCAACATTGTTAATAACCAAACTGTTTGCTTTTTTAAGACCATTATAAATCCTCCTTTGTTTTCTTCGGCATTACCGAAACTCTATGTGTTGGTACATCAAGGGAACGACTTACAGCTTCTACAACCCAACTTTTCACTTGGGCATTCTCCACTCCTTTAGCTACAACGAGTACTCCTCGAACGGTTGGTTTCTCCTGTTCGACTAGAATGGGTTCTTCCTTATCACCATTTCGTGTAATAACAAGCTGTTCATCACGAGATATATCTTCTACTTTTCTCGTGCCACCTTCACGGTCTGTCTCATCCGTATTTTGCTGCTTTTCATTTGTGTTTCTTTCATACACATTGCGCTCTGTATTAGCTAAATTGACCATTACGTTGACATCGGACACGCCTACAATTTGTTCAAGCACTTCTTTTAGCTGATTTTCATAGCGCATTTCATAGTCTTGCATCGAATTAGGCTCAGCTGATGATGTGTCTCTCCCAAATACAGTCTCAGCTTCTTCCTCTTCTTCACTAAAGACGGGTAAGGATTGTTCTTCGTCTCCTGCTGGATTGGTCAGAAGGTTGCCCGTGATCATGAGCGCTATACCTACACAACCAAGAAGCAAAATGTAATGGAATGACATTCGTTTCTTTTTCCCATTATCTGGCTTCTTAAAAAGGGCTTGTAGCCATTGTTGATCCTTCTGTTCATCGCGATTCATTGTGCTTGTTTCCCCCCTTCCCAAGCTATTAAAATCTTTTCTTTTGGGATCTGCCAATTTTCCGAGAGAAATGTTTGAACAGGTTCTAAATCATGATCGGTTTCTTCGATTTTCTCATCCGTTGTTCTACTTGAAGTATCAATCTGAACAACTTGGACTGGTAAAATCTCTCTTGAATCCCCTTGCTCATCTTCGGGTTCAGGTGAAGAGGGTGTTTGTACATGGACGTGAATTGCTTTTATTTGTTCGACTATCTGCTCTTCATCCACTGTTGAATTCAAGTCACCATCAAGATCAATTTTTACACTTTTGATTGAAAGTGAATGTTGATCTTTTAATGCTCCTGCTACTTGTCTCTCCAATTGGACAGCCACCTGTTCTAAGGTATATGCACGTACACCTGACTCTATATCTCTTTTTTGTAAATTTATTGTTTCATTTATTGATCTTTCTGTTTGCTCGACCTCATTAGACAAGGAAAACAGCCATTCATCAACATCCTCAGTAAATATACTTAATAAAGGTTGAAGCATCACGACAAGTAATAGCAAGCCTACTACCATTTTGACGTACCTTTGCATATTGGAATTTGGTAGCATCAGTTCTAAGATCGTTGCTAGTAAGATTAGTAGAATGATATTCGTCAGCCATTCTGTCAAAAATCCCAAGGTTTTCTCTCCTTTCTAGGGTAAAATCACCCTCTTTTCTTTAAGAGACGTGTTGCGGTGGCTCCGCTCTCCGTGCGTCTTTTAGGAGAAACCCACTCCTAAAAAGCTTAAAACATTACGGCGGCTGCGCTCATCGCTTTGAGTTAAGGAAAAAAGGCAAGATCGGCCTTTTTTCCTTAACTCATCTAATCATAAGCGACAAGTTTCCTGCTGCGACCATGATGGTGATGGCTAGGAAAAACATGAGGCAGACGACTGCCATTGCTGCGAATACAAAGATGACTGCTTTTCCAATAATTGATAAGCACTCGATGATCGGTCCTCCTCCTAATGGTTGGAGGACAGCTGCTGACAAGTTGAAAATAATTGCTAATGATAATACTTTTATCGCTGGGAAGGCACATAACATTAAGAGTATTCCTAGACCTGCAATTCCAATTGTATTTTTAAGTAATAGCGATGCACTCAACACCGTATCTGCTGCATCTGTGAACATCCTCCCAATTACCGGTACTAGATTCCCTGCAATAAACTTTGCGGTTCTGACTGTAATTCCATCTGCTACAGCAGTAGCTGCACCTTGAACTGAAATGACTCCTAAGAAAATGGTTAAGAATACCCCTAATGTCCCTATTGCTAGATTTCTAAGAAAGTTAGCTAGTTTGGTTACTTTATAATGATCTGTAAGCGTGCTGACAATGCTTAGTACTGTTGACAAAAAGAGCAGCGGCAACACGACATGCTGAATTAAAAGCCCGCTCGTGTTAACTAAGAAAATGATAAGTGGATGAAACAACGCTGCTGATGTTATATTTCCAATGGCCGCCATCATCGCTAACAAAAGTGGAAGCATAGCAATCATAAAGTGGACCATGCTACCAATGGCATCTTGAGCATAAGAGATCGCTACCTTAAAACTGTTTAGCGCAATAATCATTAGCACCATATAGGTAATGGCATAAGCTACTTTGCTAACGGTCTGTTGTTCAAATGCATTTTGCAGAGACTGTAAAATCATACAAAAAACAGTTAGGAGAATAAGTGAACCTAATAACTTTCCGTTCACTAGCAATTCATGCAATAAATAACGGACAAGCCCCATTCCCCATTCTTTCATTGAAAATTGCTTGTCCCCTCGAACAAACTCCATGAATGTTCCTTTTTGACTTTCCGGAAGAAACCCTCCGTACTCTGTTGATATCTCTTCCCAATAGGCCCTGATCTCATCTAGTTGCAATTGTTCCATTTGTTGTTCAACAAATCCCTGTTCGTCCAACGGTCCAGTTTCAGCTGAGCTGATTGGTGCAAATAATAATAAGACTGTAACTACGATGATTCCTTGAACGATGAACCGTATGTTCACGCTTGTCCCCCCAATCCATACACTACTCGTTACGATGGTAAAAGAGAAAGAACCATTTCAATCACTGCTGTTAAGATTGGTATTGCCATAACTAAGATCAATATCTTCCCAGCCAGTTCAATTTTTGAAGCAATAGCAGCTTGTCCTGCATCCTTTGCAATTTGTGAACCGAATTCTGCTATATAGGCGATCCCAATTATTTTTAAAATTGTTTGCAAATACATCATATTCATGTTAGCTTGCTCGGCAATTCCTTCAAGCATTTTGATGATTTTAGCAATTTCATCTATAAGAAATAGAAAAATCAGAACACCAACAAAAACTGTTAGCATAAAAGCAAATATTGGCTTTTGTTCTTTAACGACAAGGGCTAGGAAGGTTGCGATAAGTCCTAACCCGACAATTTGGATAATATCAATCGCAACTCACCTCCCTACCCTTGAAACAGGAAGACCCCTTTTATTTTCTGAAACAAATCATCAACAATTGTTGCTACCATGTAGAGTACGACGACAAATCCTATAAGGGTAACCCAATGAGCCCAATCTTCCTTTCCCATTTGCTTCAGGACTGTGTGAATCATTGCAACCACAATTCCAATTCCTGCTATTTGAAAAATGGTGTTAACATCATACACCACAACCTCTCCTCCTCCTTACAACATCAATATGACAATCAGCAATCCAGTCAAGAACCCTAAACTTTTAATCATTCGTTCATATCGATGTTGGCGCTCTTTTGCCTCTTGTTCTTCACGCTCAAGATGAGAAAGTGTTAATTTGATCTGCTTTTGTTGTTGCTCTCGGTCATGCTGACCAAGGGTTGCACCAAACTGCATCATCACTTCTTTCTCACTATCAAGCATTGAGGTTTGTCCCCATGTTTCGTTTAAGCTTTCTTCCCATGCTTCAAAAGCAGTTTCTTGTTTATTTTGCAGTCTGTAGGCAAACTGCTCAAAGAATTGCGAAATTGGTGATGGCATTTGTTTTGCTATATGCTCACTCGCCTCAGCAAGCGGTGTTAATCCATACATGATTTCTGCTTCTAGAGATTGGATAGCTACTTTTAGCTGTCTTAGCTGCTTTGGCCTTTCGCTTAGCCGTTTGGCGCCCTCAAACCCGATCCATGTTGTGGCAAGTATGATGATAATAGCGCCGAATAACTTCACGTTACAGTCACCACATCTTTCCTTTTTTGATTACGAATCCGCTTGATGACACCGGCTCTTGTCGTCCTTGTTAGCTCAACACTTCGTTCAAATACTCCAAGCTCGACCAATTTCTTTAGGCCAGGCCTTTGTTCAACGTCCTCTAACGAATAGCCATGAGCAGTTGTCATTACTTTTACTCCAGCATGCAGGGCTTCCTGTACAGCAATGACATCTTCGTCTCTACCTATTTCATCGACGATAATCACATCAGGACTCATTGAACGTATTAACATCATCATGCCTTCTGCCTTTGGACATCCATCAAGTACATCAACTCTCGACCCTAGCTCTAGTTGTGGAATGCCTTTCATACTCGCAGCAATCTCTGATCGTTCATCTACAATGCCAACTTTTAAGGGGGCAATGTTGCAACTAGGCATTCCTTTACTTATTAACCTTGCAACATCACGAAGCATAGTTGTTTTCCCTGATTGTGGTGGTCCGATAAATATTGTATTTAACCAGCTCTGATCATACAGATGCGATACTAACCGTTCAGCGACACCAATCGTTTGTCTTGCAATTCGAATATTAAAAGAACTTATATCTCGTATCGTTTTGACATAACCGCGATCAAGTACTACCTTGCCTGCAAGTCCTACTCTGTGTCCTCCGGCGATAGTGATAAACCCTCGACGTAACTCTTCTTCAAATGCATACATAGAATATTGACTTAGCTGATTTAATAAGTATTTGGCGTCCTCTGCTTTTACAATATAATGACGCTCATTGGTTTGTGGATAATAAGGACGCCCTCCTGAAACAACTTCAAGAGGTCTGCCAACACGAAGGCGAATTTCTTCAACATTTTGTGCAACGTTTGATTGTAAGCGATTGATCACTATTCGAATATTCTCTGGTAAAATGGATGCTATATCTGGTAACATTTCCCCTTCAACTCCCTCTACTTTCTAATACCGATTAAGATTAGTGCGACCCCTGCTCCTATAAATAGAAATTTCGATAACGATAATTTGTCTGACATCCCTATAAGTCCTAACGCAATAGAAGTTATAAAAATTGTTGGACCAATAATGGCGAGCATTGCATTTAGTGCTACAGCTTTTTCAATGCTATTAAACTTTAGGATCAAACCAGCTACCGTTAATTCAATTAGGCCAGAAATCACTCGTAAACCCACCATTACTAGCAGAGTCATTTCTATTGTGTAGAACCAAGTTTTCATTCTTCCACCTCAACAATAATCGCTTTGTACAACCTTATGAGAGAAGGCACTTATTCAGAACAAAAAAAGACGAGCTTAAGTGCTCGTCCTTCTTTTATATTTAATTTCACTTTATTATTGTGGTGGATGAATAAAAAGAAAGAGGCTGTCTTAAAAAGGTTTTGACCTTTAAGACAGCCTCATCATTTGACCTATTATGCACGTGAAACATATGCACTATTTCTCGTATCAATAATTAGTACATCACCTTGATTAATAAAGAATGGAACTTGTACCGTTAACCCAGTTTCTAGAGTAGCCGGCTTCGTCCCACCTGAAGCTGTGTCTCCTTTAATTCCTGGTTCGGTTTCTGTCACTTCAAGTTCAACTGTATTCGGTACTTCTACTCCAAGTGTCTCACCTTGATAAGTCATGATTTGAACAACCATATTTTCTTTTAAGAATTTAAGTTCACGTTCAATTTGAGCTGTCGGCAATTCGATTTGCTCATATGATTCATTATCCATGAACGTATGCATATCTCCACTAGCATATAGATAAGCCATACGACGATTTTCAATGTGTGCTTTCGATACTTTTTCACCAGCACGGAACGTCTTTTCTTGTACAGATCCAGTACGAAGGTTACGTAATTTAGAACGTACGAAAGCGGCTCCTTTACCTGGCTTTACATGTTGAAACTCCATAACTTGCCAAATCCCGTTATCAACTTCAATTGTTAAACCTGTTTTAAAATCATTTACAGAAATCATTGTTATATTCCTCCATCTTTCATCCAATACTTGGACGTTCAGTCACAATCCTTACTATACCACAGCTTGGAAAAAGTTTCTTTCCTTATTTAAGGAAAGAAACTTTTATGAATTCATTTCACTACTCTCCTACTATAATTAATTCTTTTGGAGAATGAGTGAAGGAACGGTTTCCATCTTGTGTGATTAGTGTATCGTCTTCAATTCTCGTTCCACCCACTCCGGCAATGTAAATTCCTGGTTCAACAGTAACAACCATACCTTGCTTAAGTACAGTACTTGATTTCATAGAGAGCGATGGACCCTCATGAACTTCCATTCCAAGGCCATGTCCCGTTGAATGTCCAAAATACTGACCATACCCTTTTTCTGTAATATAATCTCTTGTTAGTGCATCAGCTTCTTTTCCAGTTAACCCTGGTTTAATTCCATCCATTCCACGAAGTTGTGCTTGAAGGACAGTATTGTATATGTCTTTTAATTCATCACTCACGTCCCCAACTGCAACTGTTCGCGTAATATCTGAACAATACCCTTTATAATAAGCACCAAAATCTAATGTAACAAGCTCTCCTTTTTCAATTATCTTGTCACTCGCCACTCCATGCGGCAGGGCTGAACGATAACCTGATGCGACAATAATATCAAAGGATGAACTAGCCGCCCCTTGTTTTCTCATAAAAAATTCTAATTCGTTTGCTACGTCTAACTCTGTAATTCCTGGACGAATAAATGTCGTAATATGCTCAAATGCTGCATCAGCAATATTTGCTGCATCTTGTATCAATTGAATTTCCTGCTCATTTTTTATAAGTCTTATATCTTCAACCATTCCTGAGACAGGAACTAATTCAATTCCATTCATTTGTTTAGTATAAATTTGATGTGCTTCATATGTAAGGTGTGATTGTTCAAACCCTAATTTATTCAACCCAAGTTCTTCAATTTGTTTCGCTACTTCTTCAAAAATCGGCCCAGTATGTTGAACAATTTCAAAGTCTTTTGCTTGTTCTTTTGCTTGTTCCATATAACGAAAATCAGTAATAAATATCGCTTTTTGCATTGAAACAATTGCAACACCAGCAGTCCCTGTAAACTGAGTCAAGTACTGCCTATTGTAGCTACTTGTGACTAATAATCCGTCAATTTGTTGTTCGACAAGCTTGGAACGCAACGCCTGAATTCGATTCATATTTTCTCCTTCTTTCTAACTATATTGTGCCCGCTACACTAAAAACTATTGTAGCATATACAGAAGGTAAACAAAGCACATATGAGGAGAAAGCCTAATCACTTCGGTGCTGTTCTGCATATTCATAGGATATGGAGTATCCAATAAAAGCACCGTACAAAGCATACAAACAAATGGAAGTTATAATCGTATTCATATCGAGGTTATTCACCGATTTAAGCCCGGGAAAAATCGGATTTAATAAGATAAATACCAACACCCAAAGAGCAAGACCAAACCCAATGCTAATCCACAATTTGTTAAATTTTTGTAATGTTAATCTATATAAAAACGCTACACCAATTGACAGCACTGATATCATTGCTACCCCAACTAATTGACCAATATACGTATCTTTCCAATCTCCAACGACAAATGGCATTAACGCAAGAGCTGGACCAACTCTAATAAAATTAAAATAGAAAGCAAAATAACCAATAAGTGACCAAATAAGCCCCCCAAATAGTCCAATTAACACAACTTTCGTTGCATACGACATTTGTTCTTCCTTTTTGTTTCTTTCGACATACTGTTTTTCCACACTAACCACCTCCACCCAATAGTATGTCCGATAATAAAGTTGAAAAGTCATAAAATTTATATTGTCCAACTAGAATGAAGACTACTTATTTTGGGTATAATGTAACGAAAAGCATTTTTTTGTAACTATTGCTGACGAAGTTGTTATTATAGAGGATTTTATCTATCAAATGTAGAATAAATTAATGTAACAATCTTTCCACATATATTCACGTTTACAGTGGGCAAGCTCCTTGAACTTGTTTACGTAATCACTATAGCTTGTATACTAAGAAATGGTTGATTAACCTAGATACTCTGTTATTTTAATTTAATTTCACTCCTTTCATCCGCCCTTTTAGGCGTAAGTATAAATAAAAATCTATACGAGCAAATCTTACCTTTCACTGTTAGATCATGTGCGATGTCCTCAAAAACATCAGCGTGATTACAGAAATTGCGTAGCCTTTGATCGTCAATTCTATTGGAGGTGTAGACAAATGCGTTCGATCATGAAGTACATCATACCCGTTGTTCTTTTCTTCGCTTTTATAGGACTCGGTTACGAGCTAATCTTTAATCCTCTTGGCTTCCTAACAAGGATCTTGATGATAGCAGGGTTTGTAGCTGTTTTTTTTCTAGGCTATCGATGGTATATGTCTCGTAAATACGGCACACCTCTTTTCCCGTCACAAACAGGCCCAAGTCGAGCGCAGCTTCGCAAAGCAAAACGAACGAGCACACAACGTCCGTCTTCTCCCGCTCCAACGGCTGCTTTCAAACCAAAAACTACGAACATGATGACTGAAAAGAAAAAAACTACTCGCCCTAAAAATCGTAGAGAAGGTCATAATTTAACTGTAATAGAAGGTAAGAAAAACAAGAAAAAGAAACGAGCGTTTTTTTAAGCGCTCGTTTCTTTTTTTACTCATTGCTTCGAGTATCATAAAAAAGGGGAAGTTCGGAGGCCACTGAAAAAGGTACGTTTTTGACCTTTTTCAGTGGCCTTTAAGCAATGAGCGGAACCGTTGCTTTGTCTTAAAGCCTGCTATGAGCGGTTTTCTCATAACAGGCGCGCAACGTGTGGAGCCATTGCTCCTTCCTCGAATCTGCTAAAAAGGACTTTCTCAGTGCCCTCGAAGTTCGCCCCTTTTTTATACATAAATAGCGCGTACATGGTTGCAACGGCTCCACTCGCCGTGCGCCTTTTGAGAAGGTCGCTCAAAAGGCTTAAAACCTTTTACGGCGGCTTCGCTCATTGCTTCGAGTATCATAAAAAAGGGGAAGTTCGCCCCTTTTTTATACATAAATAGCGCGTACATGGTTGCAACGGCTCCGCTCGCCGTGCGCCTTTTGAGAAGGTCGCTCAAAAGGCTTAAAACCTTTTACGGCGGCTTCGCTCATTGCTTCGAGTATCATAAAAAAGGGGAAGTTCGCCCCTTTTTTATGATACTCTTCAATAACTCCATTTTTTTAAAAAGTGATTTGTTTCTTCTCTTCCTAAGACGATGAGTTTTTCTTTCTGTTCTTCTGATAATTCAAAGTCTGTTGCTTTAACGTTTAGGACTGGTATAAAAACGATGTTTCGGGCATGTTCTTCGTCAATATATTTTATATCATGTGCTGATGCCATAGTCTCAAATAAAGCTCGGTACATTGTTACTGCATTATTGATTTTTTTAGGTGGTATTTCACTTAATTCAGGCTTTAATTGAAAGCCAATAACTGGTCGCCTCCATTTTTTAGGGTTCCCATCCATAAACAGCCACATTGGAAAGTTGCTGAGCAATCCCCCATCCACAATATAGGATGCTTTCCCTCCACTCCCTCGATCATAAATCTTTACTGGTTCAAAAAAATAGGGAATGCTACAACTCATTCGAACAGCTCGAGATACCGGGAATTTTTCTGGTATGACCCCATACTTATTTAAATCATCAGGTAACACGAGCAACTTTCCTTTCGTTAAATCGGAAGCAATAATTCTTAATGACCCTTGAGGTAAATCGCCAAACGTCTTTACTCCTTTTGCTTCTAACACTGTCCTCAGCCAATCTTCTAAAGCATTGCCTTTATACAAGCCAAGACGATAATACAAGTGTAACCATTTTGTTAATGTAAATGGAAGGAATGACATACGCTCATCCTTAAAGGATTCAATATCTAATTCATCAAGCAGTTGAAAAATCTCTTCGCTGCTGTAGCCTACTTTAATAAGTGCTGCTATGATGGATCCCGCACTCGTTCCAGCAACTCGGTTAAATTCATAACCTTTCTCCTCCATAACTTGGAGGGCCCCAATAAATGCGAAGGCTTTTACTCCTCCACCAGCAAATACGCCATCAACTTTCATCAGAAATCGCCTCCTCCTTCAACTCTATGTGTAAAGGCAGGAAGGACTACCTAAAAAAATAAAAAACATCCGCAATAATTGCGAATGTTCTCTCTTATTCTTCTTCCTCATTTCTTTTCTGGACATCTCTTAATTCGTTAACTCTTGTCTCTTTTTCTTGGAAGTATTGAACAAGATCACCGATACGATCAATCGCATCCCAGCTTAAATGATGTTCAATTCCTTCTACATCTTGATAAACATGAGAATCATTGACACCAATTAGTCGCATAAAATCTTCTAATAACTCATGACGGTACACTAAACGCTTTCCGATTTTCTTTCCTTTTGCTGTTAGTACTAACCCTCGGTATCGTTCATATATTAAGTATTCACTTTTATCTAATTTTTGAACCATCTTTGTCACCGAAGACGGATGGACTTCTAATGCCTCTGCAATATCGGAGACTCGAGCATATCCTTTCTCCTCAATTAACATATATATTCGTTCTAAATAATCTTCCATACTAGGTGTTGGCATAAGGTCCCCTCCATTTTTTGTCAAACATAAAAATCGTCTGACATATACGGTGTACAATACAGCCCTGTATTATAAACCTATTCTATTTATATAAAAAGTGTGCAACACTCTTATTTTACAACAGAATGTAGGACGAGGACAATGAGTTAACAAAGTTTATGTGAAGTATTCCATTTTTGCTTCTGGGAAGAATTTATCAATATATGACTGTATCGTATCTTTTAAGTCTCCAGCTTGTTCATCTTTGTAGACGTACTTCCCACGACCGTATCTCCCCCACTTGTATTTTCTTTCTTCCTCATTCATTTCGAGTTTCGATTTCGGATACCGTTTTTGAATAATATTCTTTGCTGTCTTTGTAAAACGATGTTGAATCAATTCAAACGTTAAATCCTTTTTCGCATAAAGCGGCAAGATAGCTTCTAATCGCTCAAACAACTCGTAATAGCCTTCTTTCCAATTTTCATGCAAAATTAATGGGGCTACGATAAAGCCCAAAGGATAATCAGCTTTTGCTACTTTTCCAGCGGCTTCAATGCGCTCTAAAAACGATGAAGTCCCGGGCTCAAACTTTTTAATTACATGATCTGAGTTTACACTAAAGCGAAACCTCGTATTTCCATTGTGTTTCGCACCGAGTAAATGATCGACATGATGATACTTCGTTACAAATCGTAATCGCCCTAAATCGGTCTGTCCTATATGCTCAATCGTCTTCTTTAGGGAATGAGTTAAATGATCAATCCCTACAACATCAGATGTACATGCGGCTTCAAACCTGGTAATATCTGGTTCTCTTTCCTTTATATATTGATCAGCAGCATCAAATATCTCTTCTAAATTCACATACGTACGAATATAGGGTTTGTTTCCGAGAGTCGTTTGTAAGTAACAGTAATGGCAATGTCCCATGCACCCTGTTGCAAGCGGTAGTGCATATTCGGCTGAAGGCTTTGACGTATCAAATTTTAATGTCTTCCTTACACCGATAACAAGGGTGGATTTTGCATTTCTATATTGCTGTAGTTCATTTTCCCCTGGAATATTTCGAACCTGATTATGAGATGTTGTCTCCCTTATCTCTACACCCTTTTTTTCAAATTTTTCTTTCAACTCACGACCTAGCGGGTACTCAAGTGCCCCTGGTTCTATATAAACAAGTTGTGGTTCAAACGCCTTCATGTAATATGCACCTCTGTTTATTACTTTTTTAATAAGCATCTATAGAGTGTGCATATTAGGAGGATTCAGCCTTCCAGTTACTAGAAAAAGGGGCTATTCCAAAAGGTCTGATTTTGACCTTTTGGAATAGCCCCTGGCAATAAATTTGTTTATCTTAAAGACCACACTTTAACTGGGCACCACAACTTGTACAAGTGTTACAACCACCAAGATCTTCAACTTGTCCTTCACGACAAACTGGACACGTATTGCCAACTTCTGATCCGATTGTCACATTTGTTGATCTTACTTCAGAGATTGTGTCAATTAATACAACTTTTTTATTTGATTCTGATTTTGTCTCTTTTTCGTCATCAAAACGATTTTCTTCTGCTTTTAAAGATAGAACTTGCGCATCACGACTTCCATCAACATATACCGTTCCACCTTTAGCACCACCACGATACAAGCGCTCATAAACAGCTTGTACTTGTTCTACTGTATATCCACGCGGAGCATTAACCGTTTTTGATAATGAACTATCAACCCAGCGTTGAATGATACATTGAACATCAGCATGAGCTTCTGGTGGTAACTCCATTGTCGAGATAAACCATTCAGGTAATTGATTTTCATCAGCACCTGGATTTGCTTGTAAATACTCTTCCACGATGCCTGCTTTCACTTCGATAAACTTACCTAGACGGCCACTACGGAAGTAAGAGAATGAAAAGTAAGGCTCAAGCCCAGTTGATACTCCGACCATTGTTCCCGTACTACCTGTTGGCGCAACCGTAAGCAAATGCGAATTACGGATCCCATGCTCTAAAATCCCTTCACGAATATCCTCTGGCATGGATGTCATATAACCTGTATTAATAAATGCAGTACGAAGCTGCATTGTTTCTTCAACCGTATCACCTACTAAGAATGGGAAGCTTCCTTTTTCTTTAGCAAGTTCAATGCTTGTACGATAAGCTGAAGTCGCAATCGTCTCAAACACTCGATCAACAAGATCGTTCCCTTCTTCAGAGCCGTATACTGATTCACAATAAATAAGTAAATCATGAAGACCCATAACTCCTAAACCAACACGACGCTCACCTTTAGCTTGTTTTGTGTTTTGTTCTAAGAAGTATGGAGTTGCATCAATAACATTGTCTTGCATGCGGACACCGACTTCGACCGTTTTCTTTAACTTGTCAAAGTCCACTTCTTTTGTTTCTTTATTTGCCATTTCCGCTAAGTTAATCGCTGCTAAGTTACATACAGAATAGGGAGCTAAAGGTTGCTCTCCACATGGATTCGTCGCAACTACTTTTTGTCCATATGCCTTTGCATTTGTTTTATCATTCGCATTATCGATAAAGAAGATTCCTGGCTCTGCACTATAAGTTGCGCAAATATTTATAAGATTCCAAAGTTCCTTCGCTTTAATAATACGGTATGTTCTAACACCGTAACCTAATTCTTCCCATTCACGAACATCGCCGGCTTCATGCCATTTTTCGTTATAAGCAGACATTTCATCTTCATTGTAATTTTCTACATCTGGGAAACGAAGGGCGTATTCTTCATCCTTTTCAACAGCTTCCATAAATTCTTTCGTTAAACATACCGAAATATTAGCACCTGTTAAAAATTCAGCATTATTGACTGAGTATGTTCCGCCTATGCGTAACTTTTCTTCTGCATCCTCAATAACTTTCGGATCAAATCCACCAAGACCTGCAATCGTTTTATAATTAACGATTCCTTGGTACATTGACTCTTCAACCGCCGTTAAAGGTGTAAAAGAAAGCTTGTTCTTTACGAGCTTTTGAATATGCTCATCTTCTGTATTTTCCAACAAGAAACGCAAAATGCGCGGGTTTTGCATTTTAGAAATGATGAATTCTAAAATATCAGGATGCCAATCAGAAAGCATGATCATTTGAGCTCCACGTCTTGACCCACCTTGTTCGACAAGATGCGTTAGTTTTGCAATATCATCAAGCCATGAAACCGATCCAGATGACTTGCCATTCACTCCACGAGCTAGTGTATTGCGCGGGCGTAATGTTGAACCG
Organism: Halalkalibacter sp. HAAS-P013; assembly: GCF_056619925.1. Classification (NCBI taxonomy): domain Bacteria; kingdom Bacillati; phylum Bacillota; class Bacilli; order Caryophanales; family Bacillaceae; genus Halalkalibacter; species Halalkalibacter sp. HAAS-P013. The sequence goes on along the minus strand of NZ_JBWQTU010000013.1, from coordinate 18,473 downwards.
TTCGTACCCACACCTCCACCACGACTCATAATTTCCATCACTTGCTTACGGTGTTCAGAAATTCCTTCGCGTGAATCTTGAACGTATGGCATGACATAACAGTTGAAGTACGTAACATCCGTTTCCGCTCCAGCACCATACAAAACACGACCTGCTGGAATGAAGTTCATGGAAACAAGCTGCTCATAAAATTGCTCGAACGCTTCTTGACGTTTTTCCAATGTAGTTTCAACTGATGCAAGTCCTGTCGCATTTCGCTTTGCAATTTGCTCATAATAAATTTCAAGAGGTTTCTCAATTGTATCGAGTGAACGAGATACGATCCCCGTTTCTGCTTCGTCACCTTCAAGAACTCCCCGGAACTCTTCATCAACGAGTACCTTTGCATGATTTTTTACGCAGTCAAGCTCCATCACAAATCCATATCCACGTGCAGGAAACTTAGGGTCATCTTTTACTGTTAAGACTACGAAATCCCCTTCTCTAAGTGTTTTCTTCTCTGTATCTTTAAACGTGTAACGGTCTAACATTACGAGTCTTGATACGCCTTTTTGAGTAATATGCATATCGCTTGTAATTGGATGCACTTGCGAAAATTGCTCAATATCCTCATTTAATCTTTCCGTATTTAGGCGCATAACATTTGACATCGTCATTGCCATTCGCGTCTCCTCCTCTTTCACATGGAAATCTATATTTTACTAGTATATCTAGTTAAACTTTAATTCTGTTGTGTTTGTCCATGTACGATATTCTTGGGTAAGCTTACCACAAGATTGCCACTAGATTCAATATATTGTGCTCAAATTTATTTTCTACACACCATATATTGTGCCTAAATCCATTTTTATTTATTTTGTCAACTTTGAAATGGGTAATAAAAAGAAGGATTTACGAGTTTACGAGAATGTTATCCGCTTTTTTTCGACATTTTGAACGAATTTGTCTCTTGCTATAACAAAGACTTTTTCAATGGCTTATTTCATCACTGTTCTACGCTAAATACAAAATGTTTGACAAAATTTTTAATAGATGGTTGGCTTAATTATGTTATTCTTGATGCATACATGTAGTTAATTTCCAATCAATATATTGAAATTATAAATAGTTGGAGGAATCAAAAATGGAATACATAATACAAAATGACAAACTTCTCCTTAAAAAAGATGCACTGATACATTTTGACGATCGTGGATATTATTTTGGTGATGGCATTTATGAAGTCGTAAAAGTATATGAAGATCAACCATTTGCTATGGATCTCCATTTAAATCGGCTTGTTCAAAGCTCTAGTAAATTAGACATCAAGCTGCCATACTCGAAAGAACAAATTACAGAATTCATCACAACGTTAATCGAAAAAAACTCACTGCAAAATGGCCTTGTTTATTTTCAAGTAACGCGTGGAGTTGAACCACGTAACCACTTGTATTCAAGAGAATCGACACCTGTGTTCACAGCATTTACTCAGCCTGTTCAAAACATTGAAGACTCACAGAGAAACGGCATCGATGTTTGGCTAACAGATGATATTCGTTGGCTACGCTGTGACATTAAAACGATTAATTTATTAGGAAATGTAATGGTTAAACGTGAAGCTGCCGATCATAACTGCCAAGAAGCGATTCTTCATCGGAACGGAACGATTACTGAAGGCTCATCTTCTAACCTTTTTCTTATTAAAGATAAAGTGTTATACACACATCCGGCAACCAACCTAATTTTAAATGGGATAACAAGACAATTAATCATTGAATTAGCTCAAAAACACAATTATCCGGTTGTAGAAGAAGCATTTCCTGTCGAAGTATTAGAGCATGCAGACGAAGCATTCATTTCTAGCTCTTCAGTAGAAATTACCCCAATCAAATCGGTCTATGGCCAATTAAGGACCTCCTTTCCTATTGGCCCTGTAACGAAAGACCTTCAAGCTAAATTCAAAGAGCTCCTGCCAAAAGCATAGTATGCAACAATAAAAGGACTTGTCTCATTTTAAGACAGGTCCTTTTGACTTATTTTCTAAAATTCCAATCATCTTGCTCGTATCGATCTCTTGCAATTTGCTTAACGATTTCTTCTTCCTCTTCCGATAACCTGTATGGCTCTAATTCAATGTTTAAACCCTTTTCAAATCCTCTCTTAAACGCAAACTTTGCTTCTTCCATCGTTAAAGGTTCGCTTCTTAACGCATTGATAGCGACCGCTTTATTTTTAAAATTCTTTTGCATTCGTTCACGTAACCGTTCACTCGAATAGTTAAATAAGTCAAAAAGCTTATCTTCATCGATATCTAAAATGATCGAACCATGCTGTAAGATGACACCTTTTTGCCTTGTTTGTGCACTTCCAGCCACTTTTCTGCCCTCTACAACAAGTTCATACCAAGACGGTGCATCAAAACAGACCGCAGACCGTGGGTTTTTGAGGGCGCTTTTCTCCTCATCCGTTCTCGGAATCGAGAAGTATGCATCAAGTCCAACATCTTTAAAGCCTTCCAAAATCCCTTCAGAAATGACACGATATGCTTCTGTTACCGTCTTTGGCATCTCTGGATGTTCCTCTGAAACGATTACACTATAAGTTAATTCCTTATCATGTAAGACTCCACGTCCACCTGTAGGTCTGCGAACAAACCCTAAGCCATACTCCCTAACTTTATCCATATTAATTTCTTTCTCCACCTTTTGGAAATATCCTATCGATAGAGTAGCAGGATTCCAACCATAAAAACGAATCGTAGGCGGAATCATTCCTTTACTATGCCAATCTAACAATGCCTCATCCAAGGCCATATTATAAGCAGGAGAACAATCTCCGGAATCTAAGTAACGCCATGTTTCCTTCATTTCACACCGCTTCTTTCCACTATGGTATCTATATCATTCTATCAAACGAGTTGTTTCTAGCCAAGTTATTTGAGTTATTGCGTATTTGCTTAGTGGCTATTATAATAAATATTGATGTAGTATGAAAAGGAGTGTAGACAACAACCTATGGAATTTTTATGGTTTATCCTACTTGGATTTGTAGTGTATCTCGTTTTTAAGCGCTTTTACAATCCAAAATATTTAAAAACATTAACACAAGAAGACTTCATTAAAGGCTATCGTAAAGCACAATTGATCGATGTTCGCGAACCACGTGAATATGAAGGTGGTCACATACTTGGAGCTAGAAACATCCCGATGTCCCAACTTCGTCAACGCATCAATGAAGTTCGTAATGATCAACCTGTTTATCTATACTGCCAGTCAGGTGCTCGTAGTAGACAAGCTGCTCAATTAATTAAGAAGAAGCGCGGCGTAGAAGATATCTCACACCTTAAAGGTGGATTTAAAAAGTGGTCAGGAAAAATTAAGAAAAAGTAAGTTTTAAAGGAGATGAAACCATGTTTGGTGCATCTCCTTTTCTAATGATTTTACTTTTCTCATTGGCAAGAGCACTGAAAAATACGCCATTCTAAGCATAACCCAAAGTTGTTTCCCCTGACCCTGACGGTACAAAAGCCTTCTATGAGTTCATAGAAGGCTTTTGTACGTGCCGAGCCATTACTCTTAAATTTAAGAATCTTTTAATGGCTTCGCATCGGCTTACGCTTTTTCATATTTTAAAATTGGCTTTCTTGCTGCAGTTGTTTCATCTAACCTTGAAATAACAGTTGTATGCGGTGCCTCTTGGACAATCTCTGGATTTTCTTCTGCTTCACGCGCAATTTGAATCATCGCATCAACGAATTCATCTAACGTCTCTTTTGATTCTGTTTCCGTTGGCTCAATCATCATACATTCCTCAACATTTATTGGGAAGTAGATCGTTGGCGGATGGTACCCAAAATCTAATAGACGTTTGGCAATATCCAATGTACGTACACCTAGTTTCTTTTGACGACGACCTGAAATAACAAATTCATGCTTACAATGTTGTGTGTAAGGGAGGTCAAAATAAGGCTCTAGTCTGCGCATCATATAGTTTGCATTTAATACGGCATATTCAGAAACTTTACGTAAGCCATCAGGCCCCATCGTACGGATATACGTGTATGCACGAACGTTAATACCATAGTTACCGTAATATGGCTTCACGCGGCCGATTGATTCTGGACGATTATAATCAAAATCAAACAAACCATCTTCACGCTTAACAATGATTGGTTTTGGCAAATAAGGAATTAAATCCTTCTTCACTCCTACTGGACCTGATCCTGGACCTCCACCACCGTGAGGACCTGTGAATGTTTTATGCAGGTTCAAGTGAACCACATCAAATCCCATATCTCCAGGTCTAGCGATTCCTAAGATGGCATTTGAATTAGCACCATCGTAATAAAGCTTCCCACCAGCTTCATGAATAATTTGAGCCATCTCTACAATGTCTGATTCAAACAAACCAAGCGTATTTGGATTGGTTAGCATGAGTGCTGCTGTATCCTCACCAACAACTTCACGTAAATGGTCTAAATCAACTAAGCCATTGTCATCCGTTCGTACCGTAACTGACGCAAAACCAGCGACTGTTGCTGAAGCAGGATTCGTTCCATGTGCAGAGTCAGGCACAATAACTTTTGTACGTTGAAAGTCCCCATTTGCTTCGTGGAAAGCACGGATCATCATGAGCCCAGTCCACTCACCATGAGCACCTGCTGCTGGTTGAAGTGTTACTTCATCCATCCCTGTAATTTCAGCTAATGATGTTTGAAGCTCATAAAGTAATTCCAGTGCACCTTGTACTTGTTCTACTGGTTGATATGGGTGAATATGAGCTAATCCTTCAAAACGTGCTACATCCTCGTTAATCTTTGGATTGTATTTCATCGTACATGAACCAAGTGGATAGAACCCTGAATCTACACCATGATTACGTTTTGATAGTGCCGTATAATGACGCATGATCTCAAGCTCTGAAACTTCTGGCAATTCAGGTTCTGATTCACGTAAAAACTCACTTGGAATTAACTCATTTATTGACTGTTCACAAATATCTAATGTTGGCAAGCTATGTCCAACTCGTCCAGGCTTGCTGCGTTCAAAAATTAATGGCTGATCTTTTGTTATCATAGTAATGCCCCCAATTCCTTGGCAAAAGTATCAATTTCTGCTTTAGTTCGTACTTCGGTCACAGCTACTAACATTTGTCCTTGTAGCGAGTTTTCATCACGTCCGAGGTCATACCCTCCAATAAATCCTTTGGAAAGTAACAGCTCATTTACTTTCGAAACTGGTCTCTTCACATTAATGACAAACTCATTAAATGTAGGTTGTTCCGAAACAATTTCTACTCCATGAGCCTTCAACTGCTTTTTCATATAAGCAGCTTTTTGTACATTTTGATACGCCATTTCCTTTACGCCCTTTTTGCCAATCGCACTCATTGCAACGGAAGCTGCTAAAGCATTTAGCGCTTGGTTCGAACAAATATTAGATGTAGCTTTCTCACGTCTAATATGCTGCTCACGTGCTTGCAACGTTAAAACAAATCCACGTTGACCATGTTCATCCGTTGTTTGCCCAACTAGGCGACCAGGGACTTTACGCATTAATTTCTTCGTTGTTGCAAAATAACCACAATGCGGACCGCCAAATTGTGTTGCAATTCCAAAAGGCTGCGCGTCTCCCACGACGATATCTGCTCCAAATTCACCAGGCGGTTTTAGCAATCCTAAAGCAAGTGGATTACTAGACACAACAAACATTGCTTTACTGCTATGCGTAACCTCTTCTAATTTAGCTAAAGGCTCAAGGTTGCCATAAAAATTCGGATGTTGAACAACAACACAAGCTGTGTCATCCCCGTATACTTCTTGTAACTGTTTCAAATCTGTCACACCATTAGCAGTATCAATTTCAATCACATTTAAACGCTGCCCAGTTGCATTAGTTTGCAGGACTGCACGAGCTTCCGGATGAACAGCTTTAGAAACCAGAATCGTCTTCTTTTTCGTCTGTCCTGCACTTAGCATCGCTGCTTCTGCTAAAGCCGTTGGGCCATCATACATGGACGAGTTCGCTAAATCCATTCCTGTAAGCTCACAAATCATCGTTTGAAACTCAAAGATCGCTTGAAGCTCTCCTTGTGAGATTTCTGGTTGGTATGGCGTGTAAGCCGTATAAAATTCAGAACGAGAAATGACGTGATCGACGATTGATGGGATGTAATGTTCATATACGCCCGCCCCTAGGAAAGAAGGGGTTTGTTTAAGTGACACATTTTTCGCAGCTAACTCTCGAAAATATGAGATGAGCTCTGGCTCTTTCAAAGCTTCTTTGACATTCATTTCTCCTTTAAAGCGAATGTCACTTGGAATATCAGAAAACAATTCCTCAATTGACTGTACGCCGATTGTTTCAAGCATTTCTTTTTGATCTGCATCTGTCATCGGTAAATAACGGTGATTCATGTATGTTCCTCCTCTTACTTTTTATAAAATGGCGTTGATACGACTTGTGCTTTAAGACGTTTTTTACGAACTTGAACTTCTACTTCTGTTCCAAGTGCAGTAACACCTATATCTAGAACGGCAAGGCCGACATTTTTCTTTAATGTAGGAGATTGAGTTCCTGTCGTGACAAACCCTATTAATTTATCACCGACAAATACTTCATAACCTGTACGAGGGATGCCTTTATCAATCATTTCAAGGCCGACAAGCTTTCTTTTCAGCCCTTCTTCTTTCTGTTTCTTCAATGCTTCTTTCCCAATAAAGTCTGCTTCTTTATTTACTTTTACGGCAAAACCAATTCCCGCCTCAAGTGGAGAAATTTCCTTTGTTAATTCTTGACCGTAAAGAGGCAATCTTGCTTCAAAGCGTAATGTATCACGTGCTCCTAGTCCACAAGGAACAAGGCCATCCTCTTTACCTGCTTCAAGCAAGCTCTTCCATAGCTTAGCAGCTTGGTCTGCTGCACAGTAAAGCTCAAATCCATCTTCACCTGTGTAACCAGTTCTCGAAACGAGTGCATTGACACCATCTACATTTACTTGGTCAACAAACCGGAAAAACCGAATGGAAGATAGATCAAAAGAAGTTCTTTTTTGCAAAATTTGTTCTGCTAGAGGTCCTTGAATCGCTAATTGCGCGATATCACTAGAAACATTTATCGCTGTTACACCCTCAATGATATGTTGCTGCATCCACTCAACGTCTTTTTCAATGTTTGAGGCATTAATTACGAGTAAATAATCGTCTTCTGCCTTTCTGTAAATAAGCAAGTCATCAACCGTCCCACCATCTTCGTAACACATAGCTGTATATTGTGCCTGCCCATCTACAAGTTTGGATACATCATTGGTCATTAATTTTTGTAAATAATCAAGTGCTCGTGGACCTTTAACTTCTACTTCACCCATATGTGAAACATCAAATAGTCCTGCCTTTGTACGGACTGCTTCATGCTCTTCTTTAATGCTTAAAAATTGAACGGGCAGATCCCATCCCCCAAAATCAATCGTTTTTGCTCCACCTTCTTTATACAGGTGAAATAGTGGTGTTCTCTTTAAATCAGCCATGATCAAACCTCCTCAAGTTAATTCATAAAATGCAAAAAGACAGAGTTATACACTATTTTGTGTATAACTCTGTCCTGTAACCAGAAAGTTTCCTATATTCATGATTGAATATAGTGTCTTCGTAGGTGGCTTATCATAAGCACTCTCCAGAGCTGCGTCAAATAAGAGTCTTTTTGCCTGAGAGATTCGCATCGATAACACATTATCTAATACTTGCTCCTTCGGCGTTGCATCATTCGCAAGCTCTCCCCTTATCCTCATCCGCAACTTATTTAATTGTTTTCACACTTACTCATGAAATTCTTATGATTGGTACATACTACATGTATAAACCTTTTAAATTTTAGGCAATATGTGTAATTCGGATTTATATTAATATCCTACCAAGTTGGATAGGTTTTCGCAACTGTTTATTTACTAAATCAGATTATTTTATAGATTTTTTATAATTTCATTCGGATATAGCAGTTTGATTGAAAGGGTGATTGAAAATGAAGATTGATATACATTTTGATCAGAATTGGAACGACACCTTCAAGCAAAGGTTAGATCAAGATGGTCCTTGGTCTAATTGGGAACTATTTAAACTAGCGTATGAAGCAGAACAACACCAAATCATACCAGAGTTTCATGGTTTGCAAGCCCCTAAGCACCTCCCTCAGTTAAAGCCATTTCCACATCAAATTGAAGTGGCCAATACGGTTATTGAGCAAATGAATGGCAAAGCAATACTAGCTGATGAAGTAGGGCTTGGAAAAACAATCGAGGCTGGACTAATCTTAAAAGAGTATATGATTCGTGGGTTAGTAAAAAAAGTATTAATTCTCGTTCCAGCTTCTCTTGTTTCCCAATGGGCGATTGAATTAAATACAAAGTTTCATATTCCAGCTATTGCTCAACGAAAATCATATGTATGGGAGCAATGTGATGTTGTCGTGGCTTCAATTGATACAGCTAAAAGGCAACCACATCATGATATCGTCTTAGACCAGCCATATGATTTAGTCATTATTGACGAAGCTCATAAACTTAAAAATCCTAAAACAAAAAATTATGAGTTCATTAAAAAGTTGAAGAAGAAATTCTGTTTGTTATTAACCGCAACACCAGTCCAAAACAAGCTAGAGGAAATCTTTAATTTGGTTTCATTGCTTAAACCAGGTCATCTAGGAGATATCTCTTCATTTGAAAAAGAATATCGTTCGAATAAGAGATCACCTAAAAATGAAGAAAAGCTAAGAGAGTTAGTAAACAAAGTAATGGTGCGCAATCGTCGTGAGGAAACTGGCATTGAATGGACGAAACGAATTGTTGAAACGGTTCAGATTGATTTTAGTGAATCAGAACGCGCTTTTTATGAAGAGATTGAGAAGTTAAATGGTGATTCAAGTCATTTTGGCTTGCTGACTTTAAAAAGGGAATTATGCAGCAGCAGAGAGGCTGCTTTTATGACATTAAAAAATATGGTTGAACGAGCCCATGCCGAAGGACGCAAGCTTCCTGGCGCAGAGCGCTTATTAAACAAAATTGGGGAGGTAGAAGGGCATGCAAAAGCCGAGAAAGCACTAGAGATCATCAAAAAAATCAATGATAAAGTTATTATTTTCACTGAATACCGTGCAACACAGTTATATTTACAATGGTTTTTAAAACAAAATGGCATCTCTTCGGTACCATTTAGAGGAGGATTTAAAAGAGGAAAAAAAGACTGGATGCGTCAGCTCTTTCAAAATCATGCCCAAGTATTAATTGCAACTGAAGCGGGCGGCGAAGGAATTAACTTGCAATTTTGCAGTCATATCATTAACTATGATTTGCCATGGAATCCAATGCGTATTGAACAACGAATTGGGCGTATTCATCGACTTGGCCAACAAGAAGATGTGAAAATTTACAACTTTGCTGTTAATGACACCGTCGAGCAGCACATTCTTAAATTGCTTTATGAGAAGATTCACCTATTTGAAGCCGTTATCGGTGAGCTCGATGATATATTAACGAAAATTGATCTCCCTTCAGTTGAAGAACATGTGCAAGATATTTTATTGCAATCAGATTCTGAAGGAGAAATGCGTATTAAGTTTGATCATCTTGCTGCCATTATGAATGATGCAGCAGAAGAAGCTGCGAATTCTAGTAAGGAGGATCAGATCGATGCAACAGCCTCAAGTTCATGATTTCTTAGAGCGTTACTTCCAAGCGAATGATAGCCCAATCATTGAAAATACATCAAATTATTTAAAGGTTCAGTTATCCATTGAATTAGATAAATTATTAATGAACAGGCCCTTTTACTGGCATTATCTTGAAAAAACAGGTGGCGAGCCTAACCCGATGCAGGTGACGTTTATCACAGATCAGACCAATGCCCCCGATGATTTACGTGGAGAACAGATTCACTTTGGGTCACCAAGACTTCGGCAATTATTTGGATCGACACGTGAATTAGGGGGCTACATTCGTCTCTATGAGGACATTCAAGCATCTGGGAGAAAGTCCATTCCTCTGCAACCATGGTTGTGTTTGAATATGAAAATTTCATTTCAATGTGACCGCAAAAAAGATGTATTGTTATCTTTAGGATTAAATCTCATACATGGTCAAATTGTTCAACAATTTTACGATAAGCTGCAAGAAAAAGAACTATCTCCCAACATTCCAGATTTTTGCTTTAAATTATCCCCTCTTATTACTGTTCATAGTGGGTTAATTCGATTGCAGAAAATGGTTCAGACCTATGCGGAAAATGAAGACAAAACGTGGGCAGAAGAAGCTGTAACTAGATGGGAAACGGATTTGTCACTTCTTGAGCAGTTTTATGAAGATTATGATGATAAACCCGAAAGCTATGAAGTTGAGAAACAAGCCTTAAAAGAACAATATGAGCCAAAAATTCATGTGTCCATTATTAATGGCGGAATGTTCTATTTAGAGCAACAGGTTTTTTAAGAGTCTTTTATACGAAACCTAAGGTGTTAGTTCTAGTTTTCATTCATCGTGGTGTTTGCTAAAACATGGGAGGTTTGAACACGCTCTTTAACAGAAAAAAGGCAACTACTCCAAAGGTAGCTGCCTTTTTCTCGTGGATTATTCTTAGTGAGCCGTAGGCGCTCCACCACCTGTTGTAATGATTGAAATAATCGTTGCCACTGCAAACCAACCAAATACAACAAATGAAATTCCAGCAAATCCTACTGCAAAGAAGTTCTTTCTGCGAAGTTCACGAACAATCGCAACTGCACATAAAATCGCCGTAACTAACATGATGATAGAAAAGATCATACTGTCTTCCCCTCCTTATGTAAAACTAAGAACCCAGCTTAACTAGTCCTATTATAATGCCATTTGAGAACATTGTCAGCCTAAAATTTGACGAAGCTAGTACAGTTTCCTCAATATTTATATTGGGCATTTTTCATTTATTTTACTCTCTTTTTCTTTATTTGTCGAGTCGCTTCTCGTAATGTATGATAGGAATAGCTTAAATAACTTGGAGGGATTTATATGAAATGGACACAACTACCACTTGGCCCATTACAAACAAACGCTTATGTTTTACAAAACGATGCTAACGAAGCCGTTATCATTGATCCTGGTGGGGACGGACAAGCTTTTATTCAATGGCTAACATCACAAAACTTAAAACCAATTGCCGTCTTGTTAACACATGCTCACTTTGACCATATTGGTGCAGTCGATGATGTTCGGAATGAATTCAATTGTCCCGTTTATTTACACAAAAATGAGCAAGGTTGGTTAGCCGACCCAAATAAAAACGGCTCAGCACGTTTTATGGGGAATCAAGCGATTACAGTGAAGCCCGCTGACCATATTATTGAAAAGGAAGATAGTATTACGATTGGTTCGTTCTCTTTTACCGTGTATGAAACTCCTGGTCATTCACCAGGTAGTGTTTCTTTCTACCTTAAGCACGAAGGGGTTGTTTTCTCAGGTGATGCATTATTTGCCCAAAGTATCGGGAGAACCGACTTGCCGGGTGGAGATCATCAATTGTTGTTAACTAGCATACATAAGAAGCTTCTTGAGTTACCAGAAGAAACCGTTGTTGCTTGCGGCCATGGACCTACTACTACAATAGGAAATGAAATGGATGGCAATCCATTTTTGTCAGGGTTTTAAGTAATAAAGGGGATCCAAAAAGGTATGAATCTTTCCCTTTTTGGATCCCCCCGAAGCAATGTGCGGAGTCGCTACATCTCTTCAAAGCCTTGAGAGGATTGATTACACACTCACGGCGAGTAGCGAACGGAGCCATTGCCATCTCTTTTCCTTGCTTTTTAGACACACTTTATATGTAGAAAAGGACCTCCACAATTAGTGAAAGCCCTATGGGGAGTAAATCGTATTGATGTAAGCAACCTTGAGGGGAGGGGGACTCCCTATCAAAGATCACCAATTAGTATTATTGTATAAAATACTTTAACACTGTGTCAATAGTACTAACTTTCAAAAAAGAAACCGTCCTCTAAATAAGGAAACGGTTTCTCTTCTGTACATATGTACAACATTATTAATGCCCGAAGCTTGGTACTAACAAGAACGTTGCGTAATACGTGAACCCTACGAAGAAAATCGTTAAATAGGCACCAAAAATGTAAATGTACACACGTTCTGATAAGTTTAGGTAGCTTAAGGCCAATAATGCGCCTGTTTGCGCAAAGAACAACAATGCTACATTATACATATGACCAACAAAGAACAGGACGGAAAAGATTCCTGTCCAAAATGCTAAAACACGATACATACGATCCATTTGGGTTTCCCTCCTTCATGAACAAATTTGCCACACACGACAGTATTTGTTTAGGATAGCAAATGATTAAGTACAGACTTATTATATACGACTACTTCCTGGCTGTAAATGCCTTGATGAATGGCAAAACTGTGTCACCTATAATTTAATTACAGAATAAGAGCAAGCTTTCGCTGTTGGATCTGTTAATTTCATATTATCTTTAAGTATATGTTCTCCAAGAAAATAAGAAAAAATGCCTTTAAATAATTCATGATGCATAGAACAAAGAGATATAGAATGTTCAGTCATCAATTCTTTAAATGTACAGTTATAAATACTAAACTCAATTTCATCCTTTTCAGCTGAATAAGAAATTTCCGGATTTAGTCCTTGGTTGATCGCTATTTGCTCAATCATTCTAACTTTCTGTTCCATTGTTGCATTTGCTACATCAAAGTGAAATTGCTTCACATACAAGTCTGCACTCTCACGTCCATACTTATACCCCATATTTTTAAGCGCTTCGAAACCAATATCTCCAAGCTCAACCAATGATCCTAATGCCATTTTTGCTAACCTTTGATAGTCTCTATAAGGGAACTGCAGTTGAATGACTTCATCAGACAGCTTGTAATAGCGACTAGGTCGTCCACCCTTTCCTGTCTTTTGTGTCTCTGAAATAATCATTTGTACGTCTTCTAATTTCGTCAAGTGCAGACGAGCAACATTTGGATGTGTATTAAACTGATCAGCAATTTGCTGTACGGTTACATGTTCACGTTGCTTTACAATATATTGATAAATCGAGAACCGTGTTGGATCTGACAATACATTTGTTATTTTTAATGTGTTTTGTTCCATCATGTTCACTCCCTAACTTACCTAACTTACCCCATTATAGTATGGTACCAAAATAAAGAAAAGAAAATCATTTATTAGCCAATAAAATGACAAACAAAAAGCGAAGATTGTCAAAAGACATCTTCGCTCTTTACTTTCTACGAATGTTTTTCTTTGATTTTTTTCTCAAAAACAACGAAATGCCAAGTGGAATCATACCAAATACATGATTAGAAAAAGGCGGCCGGTCAGCTCTGCGCTCGAGTTTTTTCGTACGCCGCTCTTCTTTTGGTTGATCCATTCTAATTACTGCTTGTTGGGTCAAAAATTTCACATAATCATTTAATGACATTTTTCTCAACTCCTAATGCATCTAGCATCAGTATACCCAAACATTAGGATTTTAAAATCAATTCTAATTCACGAACAATTTCTAAAACCGATCTCCCAACAGTATTCACGATAATATCAGCCTGTTCATAAAGTTCGAGCCTTGATTCATATAGTTTTTGGACTTTATCTTTCTCTTGTTGTTGTAATAGAGGCCTTGTCTCATCACCTTCTAAACGCCTTAATAACTCATCAAGGTCTGCTTGCAAATAAATAACTTTACCTTGAGAGGACATTATTTCCCTATTCCGATCCTTTTTTACGATACCTCCACCAGTCGTAATAATAGTCCGCTCTCCTTGTATTTCTTTTAATGCTTGCGTTTCAAGTTCTCTGAAATAAGCTTCTCCTTTTTTTTCAAAAACTTCTGATATAGACATCTGCTCTTTGCTTTCAATCCATTGATCAGTATCGATGACACGATAGCCTATTTTTTCAGCTAATGCTTGTCCAATCGTTGTTTTTCCAGACCCCATAAATCCTGTGATGTAATAATGATGCGACACGTTATGAAACCTCCCAATAATTATCCAATACTTTATTGCTCCAATTATATTGAAAACCAGCAATTCGCTCGTGGCCGGTTTCCAAATTTGCCTTTACAGAGATGTTACTAATTCCATGATGATAAGTTTCTATACTTAGTGTAACTGTACCGTTTGGATATGAAAAGAGTATCTTTTTATCGATAACGGGGTCGTACTCTCCGTTAAGAAAATCACTAATTCCTAATTGAAGAAGAGTTTCAATTTGCATGAGTCGCTCCTGCTCGTAAACTGCTCGCTTTTCAAGCATATACAAATTTACTTGGTATAGAAGCACTTGCATAATTAGCATACACATAATCAAAGTAACTGGATAAATAAACCCCTTTTCTTGCTTCACAAGCGTCCTCCTTCTCTGGCATACAGCATCAGCATCGTCTTACTGCTACGATAGCCATCTAGCATCTCAATATCACACGCAACAACATGTTCAGAGACGCTGCATGAAAAAGTCCTGACTTGTTCAATAAGAAGATTATGTCCCTCCTTATTTTTCCTACTTCGTAACTGTTTTGATTCTAATAGCTCGATTTCAATCAGATCACCATTGAACCTTGTTAATCGTAAAGTTCCTTCTATTACTTCTCCTTTTGAAGCTATTCGAATCTCATGAGCTAACTGATTAAAAAAAGTCATGACCTGTTGAGATGATATCTTATCAGTATAATAACCACTTGTCCTAACTAACATAATTTGAGGAACCATCGAAACAATTATTAAAAAAATCACTAGAGCAATCAGGAGTTCAACCAAAGAAAATCCTCTTTCATTTCGGAGCCAAGAAACAACGTTCATATTCCCTCCCGTTTCTTCCAATCCACCTTGCACAAAATCGCAACAAACCTTCCTCTACTTCCTCTTGCCCAATCAAAACCCCTTCATCATTCCCATCAATGACAGGCATACCAGCCTTATAATGGTTCACAGCTTTTTCTAATAATAGTAAAGCACGAATCTCTTCATTAATTGCTGTTCTCTCCGTATATACACTTATTAACAAAGGAAAAATAGAAGCGCTAAACAACACGAGAATACTAAAAGCAAATAGCACTTCTATTAAAGTAAAGCCACTACATCTTTGTATAAGAAACCATTCCTTTCCCTAAATAAATCGTATAGCGATACCTATTCTGACCAACTCTTAACTGAAAGGAGCCTGATGCACCAGGGTGACCATTGGTATGAAAATAAATGGAAGTAAGAGAGAGGGTTTGTGGCTCAAATAACATTTCCGGATGTTGGTACGGGATGACTAAATAATCATCAAAGGAGTTATAGCGAATGAAAAATTCTTTCGTGTCATTGTTCATACGGATAAAAACTCTTCTTCCATTTGCTATTGCCACATGCTGCGCGAGAAGGATTTGTTCTTTAATTTGTTTAGCGATTAAATCCGCTTCGTGATCAATTGATGATGGGTTGGATAGTTTGATTGTTGGAATTAGAAGAATTATAGATAGAATAGATAAAATGATGAGTAATTCGATGAGGGTATAACCTTTGTTTGAATTCATAATTAAGATGATTTAGTAGTTACTTTTCCATTGTCTTCTTTGTCGTACTTTAATTCAGTATCGTCTGGGCATTTCAGCTTATCAACGTAATCAGGAGAAAGATCATCTAAATTATTAGGTAATTGCCCTTTCTCAATCTCATAAGCATACACTTGAGCTTGAACTAATTTCACAGTAGCATCGCAGCCTCTTGAAGCTGCAACTTCATTATTATTCGACATGTTTGGGACGGCTATTAGGAGGAGAATCGAAATGATCATTAGGACAATCAACATTTCAACTAGGGTAAAGCCTTTCTCATTATTCAATTTTCATCACCTCTGAGGAATTTTTATAGCGGGGTATTACGTAGTTATTTTATTCGATCCTCCTTTCAATTTAATATTTGTTATAATTAGACAAAGACTGACAATTTCCTTCTTTAATTAAAATTTTTTTTTGAAAGGTGTATTAAATGAAAACGATCCTTTTATCCATCATCCGCTTTTATCAGCTTGTAATCTCCCCCATAAAACCGCCCACTTGTCGATTTTATCCAACATGCTCTCATTATGGAATGGAAGCTATAAAAAAATTTGGAGCAATTAAAGGTGGATGGTTAACGTTAAAAAGGATTTTTAAGTGTCATCCTTTTCATCCTGGTGGAATTGATCTTGTACCGGAGAAGAAAACAATCGATCAGTCGAAGGAAGATTAGCAGTGATTTTTGAATATACAAAAAAACCATACATTCTGTATGGTTTTTTTTATGCGGGTGAAGGGAGTCGAACCCCCACGTCATAAGACACTAGATCCTAAGTCTAGCGCGTCTGCCAATTCCGCCACACCCGCATGTATTTGATGTTTTTTATAAGAACATCTGAAATGGTGAGCCATGAAGGACTCGAACCTTCGACCCTCTGATTAAAAGTCAGATGCTCTACCAACTGAGCTAATGGCTCTTGCTATTTTTTAAGATATGGTGACCCGTACGGGATTCGAACCCGTGTTACCGCCGTGAAAGGGCGGTGTCTTAACCGCTTGACCAACGGGCCAATCTAAATACATTTAATTGTCCATGGCGGAGAAGGAGGGATTTGAACCCTCGCGCCGCGTAAACGACCTACACCCTTAGCAGGGGCGCCCCTTCAGCCACTTGGGTACTTCTCCATGGCTCCACAGGTAGGACTCGAACCTACGACCGATCGGTTAACAGCCAATAGCTCTACCACTGAGCTACTGTGGAATGGTGGGCCTGAGTGGACTCGAACCACCGACCTCACGCTTATCAGGCGTGCGCTCTAACCAGCTGAGCTACAGGCCCACAGTAGCAATAAAAGCGGGTGATGAGAATCGAACTCACGACATCAGCTTGGAAGGCTGAGGTTTTACCACTAAACTACACCCGCATATTGACTAAAAAGAAAAATGGCGCGCCCTGAGAGATTCGAACTCCCGACCTTTTGATTCGTAGTCAAACACTCTATCCAGCTGAGCTAAGGGCGCATATAAGAGCGGAAGACGAGATTCGAACTCGCGACCCCCACCTTGGCAAGGTGGTGTTCTACCACTGAACTACTTCCGCACTGGCTGGGCTAGCAGGATTCGAACCTACGCATGACGGAATCAAAATCCGTTGCCTTACCGCTTGGCGATAGCCCAATAAAGTTAGATATAATGGGGCGGCTGATGGGAATTGAACCCACGAGTGCCGGAATCACAATCCGGTGCGTTAACCACTTCGCCACAACCGCCATATATTTAATTAGTGGTGGAGGGGGACGGATTCGAACCGCCGAACCCGGAGGGAGCGGATTTACAGTCCGCCGCGTTTAGCCACTTCGCTACCCCTCCACAATGAAAAAGGTTGTTCATTTATTAAAATGGCGGTCCGGACGGGACTCGAACCCGCGACCTCCTGCGTGACAGGCAGGCATTCTAACCAACTGAACTACCGGACCATATGGTATTGCGGGGGACGGATTTGAACCGCCGACCTTCGGGTTATGAGCCCGACGAGCTACCAGACTGCTCCACCCCGCGTCGTTTTACAGTATTCGGATGATGTTTTCTCTAGGATGTTGTCTTTTCCTCTTCTAGCTTCGCTTTGTAGTATTTGCGTCAAGACATGTCGTCGCTTATTCGACGATATTTTGCTGCATGCTCCACTCCGCGTCGTTGTTATAAAGTAAGTAGACGACCATGCTTCTAAACTTAAAAATGG
Organism: Halalkalibacter sp. HAAS-P013; assembly: GCF_056619925.1. Lineage (NCBI taxonomy): Bacteria > Bacillati > Bacillota > Bacilli > Caryophanales > Bacillaceae > Halalkalibacter > Halalkalibacter sp. HAAS-P013. The sequence goes on along the minus strand of NZ_JBWQTU010000013.1, from coordinate 722 downwards.
CGGAGGAAGAGGGATTCGAACCCCCGCGCGGTTTAACCCGCCTGTCGGTTTTCAAGACCGATCCCTTCAGCCGGACTTGGGTATTCCTCCGCATTTATGGTGGAGCCTAGCGGGATCGAACCGCTGACCTCCTGCGTGCAAGGCAGGCGCTCTCCCAGCTGAGCTAAGGCCCCATAAAAAAATACTATTACAGCCTGGCAACGTCCTACTCTCACAGGGGGAAGCCCCCAACTACCATCGGCGCAAAAGAGCTTAACGACCGTGTTCGGCATGGGAACGGGTGTGACCTCTTCGCTATCGCCACCAGACTATATATAGGCCATTTTCTAGAAAATGGCTTGAACATCGGATTCCTTAAAAGGTATCGTAGTTCACATTTGAGAGGGTTCTCTCAAAACTAGATAATGCGTTATAGAAACATATCAAGAATCATTTATTGGATAAGTCCTCGACCGATTAGTATCTGTCAGCTCCACGTGTCGCCACGCTTCCACACCAGACCTATCAACCTCATCATCTTTAAGGGGTCTTACTGGATTAACTCCATGGGAAATCTCATCTTGAGGGGGGCTTCATGCTTAGATGCTTTCAGCACTTATCCCTTCCACACGTAGCTACCCAGCTATGCTCCTGGCGGAACAACTGGTACACCAGCGGTGTGTCCATCCCGGTCCTCTCGTACTAAGGACAGCTCCTCTCAAATTTCCTACGCCCGCGACGGA